>CAZKRB010000008.1:0-59611 GCA_964555065.1 uncultured Syntrophus sp. | reverse complement strand
AAAATGGGGTGAGTGAAGGGACTTGAACCCTCAGCCTCCGGGGCCACAACCCGGCACTCTGACCAATTGAGCTACACCCACCATCCTGTCTGGTACGCCTGCAGGGATTCGAACCCGGGACCTACGGATTAGAAGTCCGTTGCTCTATCCAGCTGAGCTACTGGCGCAAAATGTACCGTTGCTGAAGGGCAATGTATCTAAACCGCTTTTAGTTTTTTGTCAAGGCCAAACATGCGTGAAGGTTCGACACTGCATCCCCGGCTGACATCTCGCTCCACGAAAGCGGAACAGTGAATGTATCTTGCATTCAAAACGGAAAATGCTTGACACATTAAATTTAATCTATAGAGTTCGCAGGTTGCTTCTTAAAACAGGATCCGGGGATTCAAACCTGTTGCCTTTTTTATCTTCCATCGATAGGCAATGCAGGGCTGTTCCGGTCGAACCTTTCGGCATCGACCCCGGGGTGAACATCCGCGGACTTTTCAGTCCACGCGACCAGGGTCCTTTCTTTCATTCATCCGGGAATGCAGGATAGAATTTTATAGGCTGCTTTCAAAGACCGCTTATGGGAAATCATGAGGAACTCTTATATTGGATCGCCTTAAGGTCGGTCCGCGGGATTGGGAACCTGGGTTTCCTGTCTCTTTTGGAATCCTTTAAATCTCCTCGAGAAGCATTCCTGGCCTCCTATGAGGAACTCATCGCCGTGCCGGGAATCGGTTCCAAAACGGCGTCTCACATCAAGTCCTTTCAAAACTGGCGCAAGAGTGAACAGGAATTGAATCAGTTGAATTCATTGGCAATCAATGTGGTAACCTTCCTTGATGAATGCTATCCCGCACTCCTGAAAAACATCTACGATTCTCCTCCCCTTCTCTACGTCAAGGGAACCTTGACCGATGAAGATCTGAATATCGCCCTCGTCGGATCAAGGATGGCCAGCACCTACGGGCTCTACACGACGGAAAGATTATCCCGGGAGCTGGCCTTGAACGGGATAACCGTCGTCAGCGGCCTGGCCCGAGGCATCGATTCGGCAGCCCACAGAGGTGCGCTGGCGGGTCGAGGCAGGACCATCGCGGTCCTGGGTTGCGGCCTGGACATCATCTATCCGCCCGAAAACAATAACCTTTATGAAGAGATTTCCGCATCGGGAGCGGTCATCTCCGAGTTCGCCCCAGGTACGCCACCCAATGCCTCCAATTTTCCCCTCCGCAATCGAATCATCAGCGGACTTTCCCTGGGAGTGGTTGTCGTCGAAGCCAATGAACGCAGCGGCTCTCTAATCACCGCCCGCATTGCTCTGGAACAGGGGCGGGAGGTGTTCGCCGTTCCCGGGAGCATTGATTCCCGAAGTTCCCGGGGGAGCCATAAATTGATTAAGGAAGGCGCTAAACTGATTGAGAATGTGGGCGACATCCTGGAAGACATTCTGCCCCAGATTGCGCGCGGGGACCAGAAAGCCGTCCCGGGAAGGTCATCGGAGAAGACGGCCACGACGGAAAGAGAGGTCTTCACCGGGGGAAACTTAAAACCATCCGAGCTCCCGGAGATATCTTTCTCTGAGAATGAAGAACGCCTTTTCAACCTTCTGACGGACAAACCGATTCATCTGGATGCGATCATTGAAAAGTCAGGGCTCAATGTCACCGAGACCCTGAACGGCCTTTTACATCTGGAACTGTATGATGAGATTCTGCAGTTGCCAGGCAAGCTTTATCAACGCAAGGAGAAATCATGCCGGATTCCCTGATTATTGTCGAATCTCCCACGAAGGTAAAAACCATCAAAAAATATCTCGGGTCGGACTATGAGGTTCTGGCTTCCAAGGGGCATATCAAGGATCTGCCGAAAAAGACGCTGGGCATTGATGCCCGGAATTCCTTTCAGCCGACGTACGGCATCATTGATGACAAAAAGAAGATCGTTTCCGATTTGAAGAAAGCAGCGAAAACTGCGAGCCACATCTTTCTTGCCCCGGACCCGGACCGCGAAGGGGAAGCGATCGCCTGGCATATCGCGGAAGAAATCAAGTCCAAGCATAAAGAAATTTACCGTGTCTTGTTTAACGATCTGACGAAGAACACGATTCTGGATGCCCTTCGCCATCCCCGGGAACTGGACTTCAACAAATACGAGGCGCAGCAGACCCGGCGCATCCTTGACCGGCTGGTGGGTTATCAGATCAGTCCTCTTCTATGGGAAAAGGTTAAAAGAGGACTCAGCGCAGGGCGAGTCCAATCGGTAGCCGTCCGGATGATCTGCGATCGAGAGGAAGAAATCAAAGGCTTTGTTCCCGAAGAATACTGGAACATAACCGCCCAGTTAAAGGGAGCCAATCCCCCGCCCTTTGAAGCCAGACTGATCAAGATTAACGGCAAAAAGGCAAAAGTAAAGAATGAGCTTCAGGCCCGGGAAATTGTCGATCAACTGGCCGACGGAGCACATCAAGGCGCTGCTAACTTGGATGATACAAAGGAAAATCCGCCTTCCCCGCCCCCTTTCCTGGTCAGCAAACTGGAAAAGAAGGAAGTCAAAAAAGAATCGCTTCCTCCCTTCACCACAAGCAAAATCCAGCAGGAAGCATCCCGGTTGCTGCGCTTTTCGGCTAAGAAAACCATGATGACCGCCCAAAAGCTTTACGAGGGGATCGAATTGGGCGAAGAGGGGCCCGTTGGCCTGATTACCTATATGAGGACGGATTCCGTGAGGATTGCCGAGGATGCCCTGAAGGAAGTGAGAACCTATATCAGGACGAACTACGCCCCTCCCTTTCTGCCGCTGAAGGCGCGTGCCTTTAAAAACAAGGGGAAAGCACAGGATGCCCATGAAGCGATCCGCCCCTCTTCCCTGGATTACCCCCCGCAGAAAATCAAACGCTTCCTGAGCGCTGATCAATTCCGCCTCTACCAGCTGATCTGGAATCGCTTCGTTGCCAGCCAGATGAATCCGGCCCTTTATGATCAAACAACGGTCGAAGTTTCCGCGGGCCCGTACGCCTTTCGCGCCCAGGGCTCCATTCTGAAGTTTCCCGGATATACGATCGTTTATACCGAAGGCCGAGAGGACACGGAACCGTCATCGGAAATGGAGGCGGGGAAAATGCTTCCGGACTTGCAGGAGGGTGAACCACTTTCTCTGATCATGATCACCCCGGAACAGAAATTCACGCAGCCCCCCCCCAGATTCTCTGAAGCATCCCTGGTTCGCGAACTGGAAGAAAAAGGCATCGGGAGACCCAGCACCTATGCCACCATCCTGAGTACCATTCAGGATCGGAATTATGCCAGGCTGGAGCAGGGAAAGTTTCATCCAACCGAACTGGGAACCATCGTGACGGAACTGCTGGTGAAGAACTTTCCCAAGGTGATGGATATTTCATTCACGGCCTCCCTGGAAAACCAGCTTGACCTGATCGAGGAAGGCAAACAGAAACGCCTTGATACGCTGCAGGATTTCTATGCTCCCTTTGAAGAAGATCTGATCAAAGCCAAGCTGGAAATGAAAAACGTCAAGGGGGAGGAAACTCCTACCGATCTGATCTGCGAAAAATGCCAGAGCCCCATGGTGATCAAATGGGGCAGAAACGGCAAGTTCATCGCCTGCTCGAACTATCCGGCATGCAAAAATACGCGGAATATCGAAAAGAACGAAGGTGCTGAAGGGAGCGGCAAGGGTGGTGAAATGACAGATACGGTCTGCCCCAAATGCGGGAAGAGCATGATGGTTAAGCATGGCCGGTTCGGCCGTTTTCTCGGCTGCTCCGGCTATCCCGACTGCAAGCATACCATGCCGATCAGCCTTGGGGTGAACTGCCCCCAGGAGTCCTGCGGAGGTCAAATCATCGAAAAACGTACGAAGAAAGGAAGGAGCTTCTTTGGCTGTTCCAACTATCCCCAATGCACCTTTGCTCTCTGGGACAAGCCCATACCGGAATCCTGCCCCCGATGCAACTCCCCCTTTCTGGTAGAAAAGTACTCGCGGAGCGAGGGAAGCTTCAAGGCCTGTCCCAACAAGGATTGTGGGTACAAGGATAATCAGGCCTAGCGGTTAGAGGGGAATTGAGTGAGCATACAGGAGCCCATAACGATTATCGGCGGTGGTCTAGCCGGCTGCGAGGCGGCATGGCAGCTTCTCCTTAGAGGCCATACCGTGAATCTTTATGAGATGAAGCCGGAAAAATTTTCGCCGGCCCATCGCTCGCCCCATCTTGCCGAATTGGTTTGCAGCAATTCCCTGCGTTCCAACGCCATCGAGAATGCCGCCGGTCTTCTTAAAGAAGAAATGCGCGGGATGAATTCCCTCATCATGAAGGCAGCCGACCAGACGTCGGTCCCGGCGGGAAGCGCCCTGGCCGTTGATCGAATCGCGTTCTCGCGATTTATTGAAGAAAACCTTAAAACCTGCTCCAGACTGGCCATTATAAATGAGGAAGTCACGGTGATCCCCTCCGAGGGCATTGTCGTTCTGGCGACCGGTCCACTGACCTCCCCCTCCTTCTCCCGGGCGATTTCAAGAGTAACGGGGGAATCCTATTTATACTTTTACGATGCCATTTCCCCTATTGTCGAAGGGGAATCCATCAATTACGAGAAGGTATTCCGGGCTTCAAGATACGATGGGGAAGTCCAGGGCGACTACTTGAACTGTCCCTTGGGAAAAAACGAATATGAATTTTTCTGGAAAACCCTGATGGAGGCGGAAACGGTCCCTCTTCGGGAATTCGAGGAATACCGTTACTTTGAAGGGTGTCTGCCGATCGAAGTGATTGCCGGCCGAGGAATTTCCACCCTACTGTTCGGCCCGATGAAACCTGTGGGCATCATAGATCCCAGGACGGGGAAGCAGCCTTACGCGGTGATCCAACTTCGTCAGGAAAACCGGGAAGCCACCCTTTTCAATATCGTCGGTTTTCAAACCAAGCTGACCTGGCCGGAACAGCGGCGAGTCTTCAGGATGATCCCCGGGCTGGAGCGGGCAGAATTTGCCAGATATGGAAGCATTCATCGGAATACCTTTATCAATTCTCCAGCGCTCCTGGAAAAAACCCTTCAATTAAAGAAAAATCCGGACCTCTTCTTTGCGGGACAGATATCCGGCGTTGAAGGCTACATCGAATCCACGGCGATGGGATTGCTGGCAGGGATGAGCGCTTCCGCTTTTCAGCGGGGAGAGCTTTTCCTCCCTCCTCCCCCGGTCACTGCGATGGGAGCCCTCCTGGAACACATTACCACTGCAGATCGCCGGCTTTTCCAGCCGATGAACATCAACTGGGGCTTGTTGCCCCCCCTGCCCGGTAAAGTCAAAAAAAGGGAGCGGGGAAAGTCCTATGCTCTCCGCGCGCTCGAATCTCTGGAAAAGTGGAAATCCAAATGATTCAAAGCACGACAGTGGAACGACCGCATTTTTAAGCTGCGGTCTTCCCGTAATAGTGAGCCGCAACTTTCTCCACGTAGTTCCTTGTTTCCAAAGGAATTTTTTCAGGATGCCTTTCCACATTTCCCATTCCCCAGTTATATGCGGCCAGGGCAAGGCGCACGTCGCCGCGGTACCGGTTCAGCAACCCTTTAAGATAGCGCGTACCAGCCATGATGTTCTCCTCGGGGTTATAAGCGTCCTTAACCCCAAGATCTTTAGCCGTCCCGGGCATCAGCTGCATCAGCCCCATGGCGCCCTTGGGGGAAGTGCTGCCGGTTTTGAAATTGCTCTCCGCCTTAATGACGCTTTTGATCAATCGTTCATCCACCTGATAAGCTGAGGAGGCCTTTTTGATCAGACTCTCATAAGCTGAGTCAAAAAGTGGCTCAGCTTTCCCTGTCTCCGTCCATGTTGTGGGCATTGCCTGCTCTCTTGTGGCGGGGGGAAGATATCCCGGCAAAAATCCAGACTCCCACTCAACGGGCGGGGCATTCTTTTCCCCATCACCCGAGATCATTTTCAATAGATTGGCGCTCATCCTCAACTGAAGGCGCTGCAGAAGGATTTCAAGATCTCTTTTATCCAGTGAACGGAGATTTTCGGGAGATTCCTGAACCGCAGCCCGGTTATTGATGACATTCTCCAAAAGCGCACTGAAGGGGGATGAGGTCTTTAAGTCTTTTTGATTCAGTCCAGTGAACATTGTACGATTTTCAAGGGATGAGCCTGCGATTATTCGATTGTTAATCTCTGATGAGGAAATTGACATTTTTTCCCCTTCCTTCCGTTGGATTCTGATCTCATGAGGGCGTATCAAAGGTGGACTCTGGATGTCCTGATCAGGCGAAAAGGCGGAATTTATCCATAGAACATGATTCTGGAGGCCATCCATGTCCGCCCATCGTCATGACTCCATGCATAATCTGGTTCACCTTGCTAAATGATTTGCAGAAAACATTCGACAATGTGTCCGTCAAATTGCCTGTTGCTGTTTTTCATCAGTTCTTTAATTGCATGATTTGTCGGCATGGCATGGCGGTAAGGGCGATTGTTGGTAATGGCATCGAAAGAGTCAGCAATGGCCAGTAATCGCGATAAAAACGGGATGTTTTCCCCTGAAAGGCCATGAGGATATCCTGCCCCATCGTAACGTTCATGATGGTGAAGTATAATTTTCCTTTCTTTCTCCAGCAGCATGACGGGCTTTAAGATGCTTTCACCGATTCCTGGATGGCTTTTGATGACTTTATATTCATAATCGGTTAGGCTTTCCGTTTTGAGCAGTATCCTGTCCGGTATGGCGATTTTGCCGATGTCGTGCAGCATGCCGGCAATTTTGACACTCTCTATATCCTCCTGTGCACACCCCATGCATCGCGCGATGTTCATTGCGGACTCCATCACTCGGTAAGAATGCTCTTCCGTATAGGAATCGCGAACCTGTATGGATGACACCAGCGATTTAAAGGTGTCGATCAAATTGCGGTACAGACTTTCGTAAAGCACCTTGTTTTCAACATTCAGGGCAGCCCGTTTGGTCAGCGCCAGGATATAATCCAGTTCCTTTCTGGAAAACCGTTCTCCCCTTTCTTTTTTCCGGATGCTCAGAATGCCGAACACCTGTTTCCGGATCATTAAAGGAGCGCAAATGAGGGAAGGATAAACTTCCGGATTTTCGTCGGAATTAATAATAACGGCTTCTTTGTTTTGCGAGACTTCTTTAAAGATGGTGTGGAGCTGTGGCAGAATCTTCGCTCGGTAGCTTTCCCCATCAACTCCTTTGACAATATGGGGATGGAATCGATCCTCGTCCTCATCATAAAGGAGAAATGCACCGTGCCGTCCGCCGACAACTTTTATTGCCAGTTCAACAATGTTTTCAAAGATGAAATCATTATCCCCAAAAGAATTTTCGATGGTGTCATAAATGTAATTTCTAAGGGATAAATCTTCACATTCCCTTTCCAGACAGAAAGACTCTTCGGATCGTTTTGTTTCTCCCTGCGAAAGGAGTTGTTTTTCACGTAAATATAAATTTACTTTAAAAAGCAGTTCATCAATGCTGAAGGGTTTTTTTAAAAAATCGATAGCGCCTCTTTTGATTGCGGCGACGGTCGTTTCAACAGCGGGATAGGCGGTAATCAGGATGGTTGCCGCGTTCGGCTGGACTTCTTTAATATTTTTCAATAAATCAATCCCGCCCATCTCGGGCATCATCACGTCGCTGATAACCATATCATAGTTTTTTTCCTGAAGAAGATCCAACGCCTCCAAGCCATTGCCCGCCTCATTGACTTCATAGTTCCCGTCGCTTTCCAGGGCCTCGCGGATGATGCACCGCAGTTGCGGATAATCATCCACAACCAGTATTCTTTTTTGATCGTTTAAGTAGTTATCCATTTTCAGTGCATGATTCATGAGTGGCTACATCCTCTGCAATCAGTGAGATCAACTTTCCCTCAGTTCCCTATCGGTCACCATTGAACGTCGAATCAGAGATGAATTCGGCAGGATTTTCTCTCATCGTCCAGAATTTCTTAAAATAAGATCACGGATGCTGTAAGATATTTTCTCAAAGGCTAAAGACTTCTCCTCCGGAGTATTGGAGATTGTGATGGAATCTGAATAAACTCCTTTCATTCCAACCTCACTTTTTGTTTTATAATTTAGGTTAGTCCGTGCCTGTTTGTTGTAAGCCTTGATCACATTATCGATCTGATAAACAGATATTGCCATGGCGACACCTCTCAGTTGGAGCTCCTAGGGACACGTTTATTGAATCGGCAGGAATCTGAATAACTTTAGAATTATCTTATCCCCGGGTGATTGATTCCTGGCCTGTGCCGTGATCATCGGGTTAGGGAGCGTATGGGATGGACCTTGCGTATCCCACGGCCTTTCTGGTTAACCTCTGCAAAGAGTCGAGCGATCCTCTCCTGACCGGTCGGTAACGGATAACTTCGCTGCCGGTCATCAATAAACAAGGCGGTATGAGAAGCCCGGAATGATTCTTCACAGTGAGTCATCTGCCGTGAAAAGAAAGGTTGTTTTCATCACCAGCGAGGGTGGAACAGAAGAGGCAAA
Source organism: uncultured Syntrophus sp. (assembly GCA_964555065.1). Lineage (GTDB taxonomy): Bacteria > Desulfobacterota > Syntrophia > Syntrophales > Syntrophaceae > Syntrophus. Next base: position 51,106 of record CAZKRB010000008.1, on the reverse strand, counting down.
ACCCCATGGCAACAAAAGCAAGATGAAAGATGGAAAACCGGAGATTGATTCAGGAAACCTGCGTTCGACAGCGACAGGAAAATAAAATTGAAATTAATGAGAGGAATATTGAGTGGAATGCATCATCCTGCTGTGCCGACGGTCCTATTTCAAAATGAAGCAAGGTGTGACTTTTTCACTTGTGCGCGTTTTTCAATTCTTTACGCTTTTGCTATTGGAGCAGCTCAACCTTCCCTGTTGATCAACCTCCCATTGGGCAGAGCCATGGACAGTTGCCCGGAGGAAAGGTAATTCATGGCGGACGAGGTCAGATTCTGAGTGAATAGCAATGTCTTTTTCGAGCAGGCGATGTAATCCCTAAGCAGTCCTTTGTTTCGGGCAGTTTGATGTTTAACTTCCCTCGCCAGGGAAGACAGAACATCGTTACCATCCCGTAACTGAAGCTTAACATCAATTCCGGCACAGCTGGATATGAGTTCATAATCCAGTTCCTCATTATTGCCCAGAGCTAATGTTCTCCTCAATTTCTTCATTGTTTCCATTCTGGTTTGCTCATAGTAGCTGGCTTTCGATAAACAGCATTCCTTCTTCAAATTATTGTCGTTCAAAGTTTCAAGGGACGGCTTTCTCAGGATTTCCCTTTCCTCTTTCATCACCTCGATGAATTGGCGGTAAATTTGAATTTCCTTCATTAGATATTCTAACAGGGAGGTTGCGAGAATTCGGATTTCTTTCACTGAAGATTCCGGTCTAGAATCAGTCAAAGACGATGTTCTATTGGCTGCGGACATAGCATTCAGGGATAGGCGCTATTGGCTGACTTGACCAAAGGTTGGACCTCAAGCAAAAAGATCAATAAAAAATTCCCCCATCATTTTTTTTGCGACCTCTTCGCCACTGACATCGTAGGAGCCATTTTCGATCCGGGACTTCAATTCAGCCACTTTGCTTTCCCGGACTTCGGGGATTTCGTTAAGGCTGTTTTTCATTTGCTGGATTTCTCTTGCCGTATTTGAAAGATCGACCTTCTCCTGAGGCACGGCCGTCACCGATCGATCCTCCGGTGCAGATTTACCCCTTGCAAGAGATTCATTCTTTTCATACTGATGAATCTGATTTGCGGAAATTCCTTTGGTATGATTGATATCCATGGGAAGCTGCTCCTGTAAATTCTCTGGTTGAATCTATTATCGTCAGATCTTTAAAAGGACTTTAATTGTTTTCTTTATTTTTTTATTTCAGGCAAATTTTATTCCTGCTTCAACGATTTTTTCAACTGTTCATAAAGAATGGTCTTCAAGCCCATCCCCTCCCCTTTTTTTGAAACTTCCTCTGCGATTTTCTGGTCAAATAACATCGTATACGTATCTTTACCGAAGGACAGGCCAGGATTTCCTTCCGGGATGGTTTTTCTCATGGCCTGCAAAAGTTGATAAACAAATAGCGATTCGAAATCGGCACATGCCTTCCTTAGCTTTTCTTCTTCAATTTTCCTGTCCCGAGCCTCCACGGGGATGATCCTCGTTGTCATCCGGACATTTATCCTCTGATCGTTCATACTTGAATCTTTCGCAGCTGCAATCTCTTCTTTTTTTAAATGATTTTTAAGTCCGCCTGCAGCGCACCGGCGGCTTTAATCGTCTGCATGATGGTGATCAGATCGCGAGGCGTTACGCCCATGGCATTCAAGGCTCTGACCACATCCTGGATGGTGACTCCCTTCGAAACGACCATCACCTTGTTTTTCCCCTCTTCCACGCTTACGGCGGTATCTTTCGTGACAATCGTCTGCCCCCCCGGCGCGATCATGGTTCCCGTTTTTCGATCCAGGGAGGGCAGATCACCTTGCGGCGGCGATGGGGCAAAGGAAAGGGGTTGTGAAACCCGCAAATCCTCCTTGATCTGAATGCTTAAATTCCCGTGTGCAACGGCCACCGTCGAGATCCGGACATTTTCACCCATGACGACGGTTCCAGTTTTTTCATTCATGACCACCACAGCCCTGGAATCCAGTGGTATGTCGAGATTCTCCATCAACGAAATGATCTGCATCAGATTAACTCGGGCATTATCCTTCAATCTCACTTCCACGGAGAAGGAATCGATCTGCGTGGCGACAACATACTGCCCGAGAATTTTATTGACCATGGCGGTCAAAGAATTTGAGGTCGTAAAGTCTGGTTGCAGGAGGTTCAGTGTCAGGGTCTGAAGTCGATCAAAGTCGTACTTCAACTCCCGTTCGACGAGGGCTCCGTTGACAATCTGCCCGGCACTGGCATGGTTTTTCCCCACACTGCTGTTTGATCCGCCCACAGAGTAACCGCCCAAGGTGATTGGCCCCTGTGCCACGGCATAGACTTCCCCATCCACCCCTTTAAGCGGGGTCATCAGAAGGGTGCCCCCATGAAGGCTTGTTGCATCCCCGATTGATGACACGACGGCGTCAATCTTGGCGCCGACTTTGGCAAAGGCCGGCAACGTTGAGACGACCATGACCGCGGCAACATTATCGGCCTTCAACGTCCTGTTCTTGGTGGAAATGCCCTGTCTGTCTAGCATGTTGGACAAAGACTCCCCGGTAAACCCGTTCTTGACGTCATCCCCGGTGCCTGCTAAGCCGACCACAAGGCCATAGCCGATCAGCTGATTGTCTCGAACGCCACTGATACTGGCAATATCTTTCAACCTCGCTGAAAAGCCGGAAGATGCGAAAAGCAAAAGGCAGGATGAAACAATGACAACAGCGAGAATGATTTTTAATCCCATGCCGTGTTTCATAGAGATCCTCAACCCGAATTTCTACTGTTAAACCTCACTAAGATCAGAGACTTAGAAAGGCCATACCCAATCCACGATTCTCGTGGCCCAACCAGGCCTCATTTTATCATTGACGATCCCATTGCCTGTATAGATGATCCTGGCGTCGGCAATATACTGAGATGCGATGCTGTTATCCGCATTAATATCGTCCGGCCTGATGATGCCTGTAATAATGATATACTGATCCTCTTCATTGACCGTCAGCTGCCGTCTTCCCTCAATAACGAGATTGCCTCCGTCGAGGACACGAACGATGCGGGCCGTGATGGTGGCTTCGAGCTGGCCGCCTCTGGTGGTATTGCCCGTTCCTTTCAGATTGGAAGAGGAAGATCCCCCGATTTCAATTTTAGAACCCATCCCTGCATTCCTGCTCAGGATCGCGTGATCAAGCCCCAAAAACGCATCAATGCCTGCTGAAGAATCAGAGCTTCGGCTTGTGTTGGTCGTCGCCTTGTTGCCTCCCTGAGAATTTTCATTAACGAGGATGGTCACAATATCATTGACATATCTTGCTTTTTTGTCGGCAAACAGCAGGTTGGCTCCGCTTTCACCGGGCCAGATGGACCCCCTTGCAGGTGCAGCTTTCGGTGGGGTGGGAGGAAGAGTTGGCTGTTCCCTAGGAATGATCTCTTGCTTAGTGACACATCCCGACAAGAAACATATAACCAAAAGTAAAAAAAACATGAGCTTCGCGTTCATGAATTTCATCATCTTCTTTTCTCTCACCTTTTCAGAAGGACCGGGAGACCCGATCATCGAGTTTCTCCCAACCTTTCCGCCTTTGAATCTAAATCTCTATTTTTACTAGGGAATCTCCAATAACTCTTGCATAGATGATTTTGTTTGAAGCAATATTTTTCACTCTGACCATCGACCCATAAGTCCCCTCCTCTTCCGCCAGGCCGAAGGATGTAATACACAAGGATTCGTTGTCATAAACTATTTTAACAACTTTGCCCTTCTTGAGCATGAGGGGCTCACTGAGCATCCCGGCAGTAAAAGAGGTGCCTTCCCTGAGCGAACGGAGCAATCTTTTGCCCACAATGCTCCCGGGTTCGGTTAAAAGCTCCTGCGGCAACCGGCTGAACCATTTTTTCTGCACGGTGATATCCTCCGGAGAAATGGTTTTCCCCCTTTCGAGAGGTCTCGAGCTGACGGCAACTTCCCTCGAGACTTCAACCAGTGCCGAAAGAGAAAGCTGCCGGTAAACGTTATCTTTTTGCCGTACTTTAAGAGACCAGGACCTGTTGCCGATAAATTCGCCCTTTGGATTCTCTTTCACTTCCAAGTTGTAATGTTCCAGCACCTGGGACAGCTCCGGCAGACCATAGGGAAAGGATACTCGGATCGTACCCTTAGGCCAGTTCGTATGCCTTTCGATGTGCCGCGTAATGGCTCCTTGCAGCTGCGATTCTTCGAGAACTCTTTTTTCGGAAGCGTGTAGAGCCACCCCGGAGAATCCTGTATAAAAGAAGAAGCCGAGAAAAAGCGATAAAACACCGAGTCTGAGTAATCTGTTCATTTTTTATCTCTTCAGATTATTAATTATCTCCAGCATATTGTCTGCGGTGGTGATTGCCTTGGAATTGATTTCATAAGCTCGTTGTCCAGCAATCATCTTGACCATTTCCTCAACGACGTTGACATTGGACATTTCCAGAAAACCCTGTGAGGTCGTTCCCATCCCGTTTTCTGCGGGGTTCCCGGTGACAGGTTCACCCGAGGACTCGGTTTTTCCAAAGAGATTTCTCCCCATACTGCTCAAACCGGCCGGATTGATGAATTTTGCCAGTTCGATTCTCCCCGATGCCAGCGCCTTGCCGCCTTTGTCTGCGGCGGTCCAGGTCCCCCCGCTGTCCAGCGTGAAGGTTACCGTATCCTGTGGGACACTCACTTCCGGGATCAGTTTCAGACCTTCTGAATTGCAGAGAATGCCGTCCTTGTTGACCTTGAAATTTCCGGCCCGGGTATAGACCGTCTCTCCATTATCGTCCAACTGGAAAAAACCGTCCCCTTCTATGGCCCAGTCGTAAGAATTTCCTGATCGCTGATAATCCCCTTGAGAAAACAGTTTCTGCGTCGCCACCGGCCTAGCTCCCATGCCGACTTCAATACCCACGGGCAGCTCATTTCCCGTTGAGGTTTCCGATCCGGCTTTACTGGAAATCTGATACATGAGATCCTGAAAATCAGCGCGAGTTTTCTTGAATCCCACCGTGTTAACATTGGCCAGATTATTGGCCACCACATCCTGTTGAAGTTGTTGGGCCTGCATTCCTGTTGCCGCTGTCCAAAGCGATCTGATCATAAAGTGCTCCTTGCTTCAGAAGAATTTATGCCACTTTCCCTATCCGCTCCGATGAAAGTTTGTCCTGCTCATCAATGGCCTGAATCATTTTTTGATACGTTTCAAATGTTCGATGGAGATCAACCATCTGAATCATCTCTTTCACAACATTAACGTTGGATAGTTCAAGATATCCATTCCTTGCTTTCGTTGCAGATTCATCCTGGAGGATTGCGGTTCCAGGATCTCTCAGAATCCCTTCCCCGGCACGAATCAACACCTGGGGGTTTTTGAAGGCGACAATTTTCAGCTGACCAGCTTGATTTTCACCATTTTTGATCGTTCCGGATTCGTCGATCTGCACGTTTCGATCATCCAATACGATCTTCCCCGACCTACCCATGACGGCATCACCGGATTTCGTGACCAATTCATTCTTTGCATTGAGCGTAAAATCCCCTTTCCTGGTATAGGCAATGCCGTTCGGGGTCATGACCACAAAGAAACCTTCCCCTTGAAGTGAAATGTCCAGGGGATTGTCTGTTCTCTGCAGGGCGCCCTGAGAATAATCCGTAGTTCGGGACTCTGCGTAGGATGGCATCCCTACCTCCGATGATTGCCCGGAATCGGTCATGATGTAATTTAACAGTTCCGCTTTAAAACCGGGGGTGCTGGCATTGGCGAGATTGTTTGCAGAGAACTCCAGTTTTTCCATCGTCTTCACGCATGCGCTTCCAACATCGCCAACATGATAAGAAATCATTCCATTTCTCCGTCTTTGTTTTATAGACGCCTTACAATTTGCATACCAGAAAGCCCAGAAAGCGTTTCAGGCGTACCGTATTTTATATCTCTTTGAAAAGTTGTTGTGGTATCGGAGGGATTCAGGCATGGCTCGAAAAATGTTTCTCCTCTTTTCTGTCATTGCCGGTATATTCATCGGGTTCGTTAAGAAGAAGTCAAAGGCTGATTAAGATTGGATCGGAAGGTCAGAAAAGAAAAGGGTGATGGCCATAGCGTGCGGAATTCGAGCGTTGCCCTGGGGGTGCACTGGGCAGGCCAAGGAAGACGGATACCCGAGCAAGCGCATGGCAAACACTGCGTGTTCTTCTCTGTCATGATGAAATTTAAGAATGTCAGGAAAATTTTTCCTGCGGCAAGGCGGCATTCTTTTCACGTAGTTTCGAATTGAGGGAGTAAATGTAGGCCAGGATTTCGGCTACCGCCTTGTACAGGGGTTCCGGAATTTGTTCATCAAGGTCGAGTTTGCAGAGGATCTGCACAAGGCCGGGGTCATCCTTTATGGGAATATTGTTTCTTGCGGCCATTTCGATGATCTTCTCGGCAACAATTCCCTTTCCCTTGGCTGTGATTCGCGGCGCAAGATCAGCGTTGCCTTCATACTTGATTGCCGCCGCCATTTTCAACGGATTGGATTGATCGACGTCTTTTTTTACCTTCACGGCAGAATTTTACCTGCTCCCCTTTCCAAATCATTACCGTCAGCAAATTCGGCGAGGGTCCTTTCAGACAATGCAGTTCACGAGTTCTTTTGAGTAGAGGATTTGACCTTTCAGAAAGTCACTTTTCTCTTTCGCTATGTTTCCGGAAAGTTGCACATTAAGATAATTCGGACCGCACCCTGACAAGGTCAGCCGTTCATTTAACGTCTCCAGGAACTCTGACAGGATGTCATGTGCCTCCGGGCTTGCGCATTTAAGCGTTCCCCGAATCCTTTTCTCATCATGATGAACATCGATCATTAGATCACCTAGAGCATCCAGGGTTAAAAACATCACGAACTGAAAGGATTCCCGTCTCTTACTTTGCGGTCCTGCAGAGTCGTCCAATTGGATGAAAAGGTCTACCGTGCTCAGATCATCCATTACCTTCATGGGAATCTGGAAATAATAGCTCTGTTCTTCCTCCTGCCCCAGGACATTGGCAACCTGCTGGCTGGTTATGGTATTCAAAGATTCATCGGCGTAATCAGAAAGGCTTTTCAAGCGTTCCAGAAATTGAGGTTCTAAATACGAATCGCCTCCACTTTTCAGAATCTGATGCAACTGGGAGGAAAGTCTGCACAGCAGGCTTTTGAAATTTGTTTCCTGTGCCCGTATAAGGCGGTCTTCATTTCCAGGAAAGCCTTCCAATGATTTCTTCAGGTTGCTTTCCAGCAAGAAACCCAGGTTCGAGAAATAGTCTTTTAAAAAAGACGGGTTTTTCAGGCTTTTTCCGGAGTAAACCAGGGTACGGAGAATCCTCAGCAGTGCGTCGATATCCGATTGGTTGATCACATGCAGAACAGGCTTTACATCACCCTGAAAGATTTCCAGGCCGCTTTTCACAGCCTGCAACAGACCTTCCGGAGACGACCGGACCCTGGCCAGGGCGTTCCGCAAGAGATTGCTTTCATCGGAATCCGGAGGGATGAGGGTCAGGAGGATCAGGGAATCCGTTTTTTCAACTTTGAGATGCAACCGATCTCCCGGATGCAAAGAAAGAGCAGTTTGGGCCGTGAAGGTCAATCCATTGGCTCCCAGCCGCACTTCCCGGCTGCCCAGTTTCTCGATAACTCGTGCGTAGAGGATCTCTCCCCGGTGAAAAGGCGCTGGATCGGCGGAATGGGAGGTAAGCGGAAAAAGGCTGGAAGGCAGTATCGGAGCAGCAGACGGCTTTTCAATTGAATTCATGGGCTATTTACTTTCCGCCCGTGAGAGGCTGAGAATCAGGGCCACTTCGCCTTCAGGCAGGCCTGACTGCTGAGATATTTCGGCTTCGTTTAAACCTTTCCGGGCAAGGTGCAAGACTTGTCCATATTTTTCTTCGGAAAAGCTGGCTGCTTCCTGCGGCTGGTCTGTATCGTTCTGTCCTGAAGACAACGTTTCGGGGTAAGGGCCTGCTGCTTTCATCAGTTTCTTCAGCTTTGCCTCTTTTTCTTCCAGGAGCGCCGCAAGATCTTTCAATTCTTTTTTTGCCTTCTCCAATTCCTCCAGAAACTGATCGGCTTCTTTCCTGGAGATCTCCAGCAGTCGGAAATATTCTTTCATGGTCTTCTCTCCGACATCCATTGATCCCGGGTTGGACAATCGACGCAGCCTGAAAAGCAAAAAAAGGATCCCGATGCAGAGGAGGGCATCTGTTACCAATTGAGAAATCAACAAGCTATTCAGATCCATGTTATTTTATGCTCTGATTTCAAATTTTTATGTCGATGAACCGCCCCGTTTCCTGAATGCCCCTATCCATCGCAGAAGCGCCTTTCTCGTCATCAGGATTTGCTGCCTGTCCATGCCTGCGCTTGGAGGTATCTCCTCCGGGTTTTTTCTCTCTTTCCTTGATCTCTGTTTTGTCTGAAGCAGAAGAATCTCGCACCTCTTTCGAGGCGATGTTTTTTTCCGCCATTAACTGCAAGGCAAGGTAATTCTGCTGGGTATTGGATTGCTGCTTCTGAACTTGTTGAATCTTTTCTATGATACTGGTCTGCAGGATAGCCTGCTGGACATCGATGGATCTGACCATGAGTTTCTGTCTTTAATCAAAGGCCCTTCTTGAATAGAAATAAAATCGTTTCCTATTTTACATCTGAAAGGCCTATCGTCATTTTAGGACCCTTACAGGCTAAGGCATCCCGGTGTTTAAAGGAATCTCGACAATCACGCGATTTCGGCCTCGCTTGGCTTCATACAGGCATACTGCATTATTTTCCTGGAAGAGACTTTGAATGGATTCCAATGCTTCCCTGTGATTCTCACCGGACGGGGCGCTGTCGGAGCGGATCTTTTCCTCTGCTCTGTTTGCGATCTCTTCCCCTGTATCCTGAATCACTACCCTGATCCGACCGTCCTTGAACTCCGTGACGACGGACAATTCCTTTTTTTTACTCTTTTTCATCCGATACATGCTGTCCCTGAAAAGGGCGGAGAAGCAATAGGAATAAAGGGCAGTCATTCCCTTTATCATTGGCAGATCGCTGCCCAGCCTGATATCTTTAGTAACCTCGTGTTTGAAATCAAGATAAAAATCCAGGAAACGAATCTCTTTTTCGATCAGCGCGGTAAAATCGATCTGCTCAACTCTTTCATCCGCAATGGCATAAAACTTTGATGCCAGATCCTGAAACAGGTTAAAAAAACGATCCGATTCCTTGCAGATCGAGTTCGTATCATTGGTTAATTTATCCCTTGCCTCACCGATCTCCTTAAGGAGATCAGGATGATGTGCCTCCAGCTTTTTAAAAAATTCTTCCATTCTCCTCTGCATCAACTTCGCGCGGCCCATGATTCCATTGAGGGGATTGGCAAAATTATGCAAAACACCCGGAATCAGCTCATTCACCAGCGTTGACTCAAATTCTCTTTCCAGGGCCTTGTATGCCGAGTTTTTCGTTTCCCCCGGGTGTCCCATCTATCTTTATCCTCTCTCCTGTTTCAGCTGATCAAAAGATAACGCTCTGTTTTAAAACAATAATCACAATAATATGAATTTTGTGAAATAAAGCCCGGAAACCCTGCTTTCTCCCAGTTGCTTGTTGAGGACCGGTATCAGTGCATCTTTCAACCCGTTTCGGTCATGGAGCAAGGAAGAATTCTCCCGGGAGTAATTCCGCAGTTCCTCATAGAGTATTTTCCTTACGCTCAGCGCCTTTTCGTTGAAGGATCGCCGACTTTCCGGCTTCATTTCCAAAGCGATTGCACAAACAAAAATTCTTTCCTTTCCCCCCTGGTCCTTGAAGGGAATCAGAAATTCCTGCAGCGTCACTGTTTCGAACGGCACAGCTCCCTGCACAGAAGGCAGTTTACTGACAGGTTGCGGGGGAGGTGTTGAAGAACCAGAAAGCAGCAGGGAAACTGCGAGTCCGGAAACAAGAACCGCCACCAGGACGCAGCTGCCGATCAGAGGGATTCTAAACTTCCGATGCGGTTTTCCAGTCTCTGTCTCCGACGGTCCCCCAGCGGTCCAGCTGAAACCATCAAGGGAAGCAGCTTCTCTCAAATGCTCCTTTTCGTCAAGTTTGATGTCGGGAAGGTCGCCTTGCATTTCCTCTTTCATAGGGCATGACTCAACGCAATACCTTGTTATCGGGACCTGTAATCAAAGGCCTCGGGATTTTTACCCGTTCTGCTTCCATAATTGATCTCAAGGACGGGGGATGCATTCAACTTTTTTACGTTGGCCTTCAGCCGAAAAACGGCCTGGGAATGAAGCTGGCACACTCTTGACTCAGTCAAATCGAGAACCTTTCCCACTTCCTTCATGGTGAGCTCTTCATAATAGTATAACGTCAGGACAAGTCGCTCTTTCGGAGGCAGCCTTTCAATGGCTTCCTTCAATTGCATTTTGAATTCCTGATCGGTAATCAAATCAAGAGCATTGCGCTGATCGACCTCCCGCATCACGTCGCCCGCGGAATAACGATCCAGATAGTCTCCGGGAAGCTCTTCGCTGCTGATAAAGGAAATGCATCGGGATTCATCGAGCAATTTAAAATACGCTTCAAGGGGAAGTCCCATATGCTCCGCGATTTCGTGATCTTCCGGCGCTCTCCCCAGACGCTTCTGAAGTGCGGTGACGGCTTTCTCTATTTCATGATCCTTGCTGCGCACCATCCTTGGGACCCAGTCCCGCGCTCTTAGTTCGTCCAGGACGGCGCCGCGGATTCGAATACCGGCGTAGGTCTCGAAACGGACATTCCGCTCCCGGTCGAATTTTTCGATTGCCGACATCAACCCGATGATTCCCACGTTGATGAGATCTTCCTTGTCTCCGGCATCAATCGGTAATTTTGACGCCATTCGGCCCACGACAACTTTTACCAGAGGCAGATACTTTAACACCAGCGCTTCACGTTTTTTTTTATCGACACTCATTGCCCAGTATTTTTTCCCCGAAGAAGCTGATGTTTCCACTTTCAACACCTTCCGGATCTTCCTCACAGATCTTTTCCGCAATCTTCTTTATACAGAGACTTGCCTGAGAATCGGGGTAAAGCTCCACCACGGCTTTTTGCATCCTGACCGCGTCCTGCAATTTTTTGTCATGCAGAATGTATCCCATAAACTCAATGTTCAAGTTCAGGAAATGATCTGTTGCCGAACTCAAGCGTCGATAGACTTTTCGGGCCTCAGCGGCTCCACTCACCATATTGATTAAGACGCGGAATCGCTTTTTGGCGTACCGCTGATACAATATTTTGATCAAAGCATATGCATCCGTGAGGGACGTCGGCTCCGGAGAAGTCACCACGATGATTTCTCCCGCCGCCACATTAAAGTACATGACGTTGTTCGCTATGCCGGCTGCCGTATCAATCAGCATGAAATCCAGATCTTCCTGAATGGAATCCAGATCCTCCAGGAGGGTTAATTTCTGGCCCCGTGACAGGTCCGCCATTTCCTGAATTCCCGATGCGGAAGGCAGAATCTTGATCCCTTCCGGACCGTAAACCATGATTTCCGACAAACTCCGCTTTCCCGTCAGGACGTCATGCAAATTATATTGCGGAGTCAGCCCCAGGATGACATCGATGTTGGCCAGTCCGGCGTCAGCGTCGAGGATCATCGTTTTCTTCTTCATTTTCGCCAGCATACATGCCAGATTAGCCGTTATGTTGGTTTTTCCCACCCCTCCCTTGCCGCTGGTGATGGCAATGGTTCTGACCGGCCGGGCAGGGTTTTTTTCTGATCTCGGAGTCTTCTTCGCCATTTCCCAAAGGTGCACGGGAATTGCCTCATTTCTTTTCCTGATCATTTCTCTCAGAGATTCCGCTTGATCCACTCTTTTACCTCACAGGACAGGGTCCGTTTTTTTTTGCTCACCAAAGAGTTTCGACCGTTGACGGCCATCTTCAAATCGTTCAGCCTGGTCCACAAAAAACCAAAAAATCAATTCAAATCCTTGCCGATGATCATCCTGGCAATTTTCTGCGGGCTTGCTTTTTCAATATCATGAGGAACATTCTGCCCGTTCGTTATATAAGAAACAGGCTTGGCGATCCGATCCAGCACCTCCCAGAGAAAACCAACCCGCATACATTCATCGGCCCGGGTCAGGATCACATGATCGTAGTCAAAGATCTGATACCGTGATGCGACTTCCATCATACACTCCCTGCTCGTCGTAAGACTGAGGAGAAGATTCAATTCGAGGGGGGTTTCAGATTTTAGGGTTTCATTGATCTTTCTTAAATTCGTCATGTCATTTCTGCTGGTTCCCGGTGTATCCACATAAATAACCGCTTTATCTGCCAGCCTGCTCAAAGATTTATTGAATTCTTCCCTGCCGGTGGCAATCTCCAGGGGGATACCGATGATTCTTGCGTATACTTTCAATTGTTCAACCGCCGCGATTCGGTATGTATCGGTCGTGATCAACCCCACGGACTTTTTTTCATTGACCGCACAATAGGCGGAAAGTTTTGCCAGGGTTGTGGTTTTTCCAACCCCAGTCGGGCCGACAAGAACTTTAACCCGCGGTTCCTGAGCAGGGGAATTCACTGCGGGAAGAGACTGGCTGATCATGTCTTCAATGCAAGCCATACCGGCACCGGAACTTTCAATCTTTCTGGAGGCTGATTCATTCCGCACCTTTTCGATGGCCCCCCAGGCTTTCTCTTTTGAAATTCCCCGGGAAATGAGATTGTAGTAAACGCGGTCCGTCTGATCATGGCCCGTCTTGCTCCGTTTTAAACCCAGAACATCAAAAAACGTGTTGATGGAATCCTTCACTTCCGTCAATTCGGCACGCAATTCCCGGTCATTTCTTAAATCCTCGAAGAGACGTCTTAATTCGCTAAGATGCGCATCCATGACCGCCGTCAGATCTTCGGAGCTCCGCACTTGATTTTGCTCTGTTTTTCTTCCCGCCTTGGAAAGAGTCGGCTGACCTGCTTCGCCGAGATCCAGTTCCCTGGCAGCCAGGACCTCCAGCAGGGGCGCTCCGGCCTGCTTCAACTTTTTCGTCGATAAAATAACGGCATCGGGACCGAGCTCATTTTTAATTCTGGCAATGGCCTCCTGGACATTTGCGGCTTCATAACGCTTGATCTGCATCTTACAGTTCCACCATGCCTAAGGATTTGATTGATGTTTCCCGGGTGATTTCATTGTGGGAAAGGACAACGATGCTGGGGAAAAACTTCTCCATGATATTCCTCAGGTGTATCCGGACCGCGGGCGAACAGAGGATGATCGGCTGCATTCCCATTGCGGTAAAAGGTTGAATCAATTTTTGTATGCTATGGACGAGTTTCCGAATCATCACCGGATCAGGATTGATATAGGATTCATGTTCCGTATGTTGAACCGCCTGCCCGATCGTATCTTCAATGACCGGAGACACCATCATGACCGTCAAGGCGCCGTCCGGATCCAGATACTGCCTGGTGATGGATCGGGCCAAGGCCTGTCGAACATAACCGGTCAAAACATCCACATTTTTTGTCATGGGCGCATAATCCGCCAGTGTTTCCGTTATGGTGTAGAGATCGCGAATTGGAACCCGCTCCCGCAGCAGTCGCTGCAATACTTTCTGCAAAGTTCCATAGGAAACGGTTTTCGGCACCATTTCTTCCACAACCTTGGGATACCTTCGGCTCAAGTTGTCGAGGAGCGTCTGAACCTCCTGTCTTCCCATCAACTCATCGGCATGGGACTTAATGATTTCCGTCAGGTGGGTGGTGATAACCGTCGCGGGATCTACGACCACATACCCTCTGGATTGAGCGCTGTCTTTCTCCTTTTCGGGGATCCATACCGCCGGCAGTCCGAAAGCAGGTTCCTTGGTTTCGATCCCTTTGAGCTTAAAACCCTGGTCCTCGGTTTGAATGGCCATGTGATGACCCGGCATCAAATCGCCGCCGGCAATTTCAACCCCTTTTAAGAGAAAAGAATAGGAATTGGCATTCAACTGGAGGTTGTCCCGGATATGAATCGCCGGGACGATGAATCCCATTTCGAGAGCCATTTGCTTCCGCAGCGCCTTGATCCGCTGCAGCAGTTCCCCTCCCTGATTGTTGTCCACCAGGGGGATCAGTCCATACCCCACTTCCAGTCCCAGTGCATCCAGCGGAGTCAGCAGATCTTCGGGTTCTTCCTGCGCAGGCGCCGGGGTCAGTTCCGATGATTCGGGCTGTGATTTTCCCGCCGTCTGATAAAGCTTCCAGGCTAGAAAACCGATCAGGGCCGACACCAGGACAAAGGAGACCTTGGGCATGCCGGGAATGAGAGCAAAGGCGAGAATCATAATCGAGGCCGTGGCGATGGCCTTTGGCTGCATCAGCAACTGCTGGCGAACCTCCTCGCCAAGGTCGGAGGACGCTGCCGACCTCGTGACCAGCATTCCGGCCGCAGTGGAGACGATCAGCGCCGGCACCTGGGTAACCAGCCCATCACCCACCGTCAAGAGCGTGTAATTTCTTGCTGCATCCACAACGGCCATGTCCTTCTGTAACACTCCGATGACCAAGCCGCCGATAATGTTAATGAGCGTGATGACAATTCCGGCGACTGCGTCACCGCGGACGAATTTGCTGGCACCGTCCATCGCCCCGTAAAAATTGGTTTCTTTTTCGAGCTCGCTTCTCCTCCGGCGAGCGTCTGCATCCGATATAAGGCCGGCATTGAGGTCGGCGTCGATACTCATCTGCTTTCCCGGCATGGCATCCAGTGTGAACCTGGCGGCGACTTCCGCCACGCGTGTCGAGCCTTTGGTAATCACGACAAAGTTGATCAGCACAAGAACGCTGAAGACGATCAAGCCGACCACATAATTGCCCCCGACGACAAACGTGCCGAAGGCGTGAATCACCTGTCCGGCCGCCGTTGTCCCCTCGTTCCCGTGCAGGAGGATGATGCGGGTGGAAGCGACGTTCAGAGAAAGCCTCAGCAGGGTAACCACGAGGAGAATGGAGGGAAAGATCGAAAAATCAAGCGGCTTGAGGACATACATGGACATGAGCAGGATGATGATCGACACGGTAATGCTCAGAGACAGCAGAATGTCCAGCAGCAGCGTCGGCAGGGGAATCATCATGACCATGAGAATGGCGATTACGACGAGGGCCATCATTGCGCTGCTGCTCTTCGCTACTTCGAAGAAAATGCCGACTCTTTCACCAGATCTTGCCATGTCTTTCCTTCGGAAGATTTATGTCCGCTCGCTTCTATTGCCGTAATTTCGATGGCTTCTGCACCGGTGGCGATCGGTGTTTTTCCTTGCTTACGATACCCCTGGCAATCCCCTCTTCAATGCGGCCCCGGTCAGCCCTGTTTCAGGGAATAAACGTAGGCCAGAATCTCTGCAACCGCCTTGTACACGCTGTCAGGAATGGCTTCGTTCACGTCGACCATTTTATACAATACCTGTGCCAGTGGTTTGTTTTCGAGGATGGGGACATGGGCCCCCCCGGCAATCTCCCGGATTTTTTCCGCCACATGATCCGCTCCCTTGGCCACCACGATCGGGGCGATCATCCGCTCCTGATCATATTGGAGGGCCACCGCAAGATGGGTCGGGTTGGTGATGATCACGTCCGCCTTGGGGACATTCGCCATCATTCTCTTTTTCGCCATTTCCCGCTGAAGTCTTCGAATTCTTGCCTTGACCATCGGATCCCCTTCGCTCTGCTTGTTTTCATCCTTGACCTCCTGCCGCGACATTTTTAAATTCCGCTCAAACTCCCACCTCTGGTAAAGATAATCCAGCAGGGCAAGAAGAATGAGAACCCAGCAGGTGGTCATGAGAATCCGGAACGAGACGCCGCCGATAAAGAAGAGAATTTCCCAGACGCTCAAATGAACCAGCGGAAGGATGTCCGGCAGTTCATTTTTGACGGTCAAGTAGGCGACCAGGGCGACAAGGCTCATCTTGAGGATGCTTTTTACAAATTCCACCAGAGACGTCAGGGAAAAGAGTCTGGCAAACCCCTTGAAGGGGTCGATCTTGGACCAATCCGGTTTAATGGTTTTGAGGGAAGCTCTGAAACCCACCTGAATGACGTTGACAAACAGGGCCGCCGCGCAAACGGTCAGCATGAACGGAATGAGAATCGAAATCGTTTTGAAGAAGGCCGAAAAGAGGAGAGACTCGATGTTCCCCGGAGTAATCGCGGAGGGGTTCAGCCCGGTAAAGGAGCTTTTCATCAAAGCCATCAGTTTCTGGATGAAACTTCCGGCGCCGAAATAAAAATAGAGCAGGCACGCACCGAGTATCGCAACAGAACCCAGGTCCCTGCTCTTTGCAACCTGTCCCCGTTCGCGAGCTTCTTCTCTTCGCTTAGGGGTCGCTTCTTCCGTTCTTTGCTGATCTTTGTCCTTCTCGGCCATAGAGATTGGTATCCGGGGCGATTATTTTCCGGGTTTCGGGTCCGCTTTTAAAGGCCGCTCCTTTAAGCCACAAGGGAAGCGCCGGCCTTGCCTTTTTTCGGGATCGCATTCCCTTTCCTTACATCAACAGGACCAGCCTGTGGACCTGGCTTGCCAGGTGACTGAAAAGGCTCATGGCGTAGTTAACGAAAATTGAGGCGGTCAAGCCGAGAAAAATCAGCCCCAAGGCGATCTGCAACGGAAAGCCGATCACAAAGATGTTGATCTGCGGAACCGTTCTCGCCACAATCCCGAGGGCGATATCGGTGAAGATCAGAACGGCGACAACGGGGGCGCTGATCTTTACGGCAATCACGAAAACATCCTTCGAAAAAAGGCATAAGGTTTCGATGACCCGCCCGGACAGAGAAAACTGCAGGGGAGCGATTCTGACAAAACTCTCCGCCATGGCCGCCAGCATCAGATGATGGGCGTTAACCGCCAGAAAGATCAGCACGGCCACAAAGTTCAGCAGTTGCGAGATGACCGACATCTGCGCACTCGTTGCGGGGTCCAGCACGTTGACAATGGAAAATCCCATCTTGAACCCGATCAATTCCCCTGCAAACTGAATTCCGGCAAAAATGAATCGAGCGACAAAACCGATGATGACGCCGATGAGAACCTCGCTGATCATCTGTATGACCAGGGGAGTGAGCCCTGCCGTTGCAAACCCGGAAGTTGCCGGCACGAAAGGAAAGAGCAGGAAGGTGATCAGAATGGAAAGCCCCCCCTTGATGCCCACAGGAAGCGTCCGGTCTCCCCCGAAGATAGGCATGACCGCAATCATGGAACTGACCCGTAGAAAGATAAAGATCGAGGTGGAGATTTCGTCCTGGGTTAGAGCAGGCAGATTCATGAGAACATCCCGGCGGTTGCGAAGGACGGGCCTGGATCGCCCGGCTGCTATCCGACGTAATTGGGAATATTGGAGTACAGGTTATGGGTAAACGTGAGCAGGAGGTTGATCATCCAGGGCAATGCAGCCACCAGGGCAACAAGTACCGCAACGATTTTCGGAACATAGGCCAGGGTCATTTCCTGAATCTGTGTGACTGCCTGGAACAGGCTGACTGCGATTCCAACCACCAGTCCGATGATTAACACGGGAGCGGCAACCAGGAGCGTTACTTTGATGGCCTCCGCCATGATGCCGACAACAAATTCAGGGGTCATGAAACTCTCCTAGAAAACCAAGGCTCTCTTTTAGGTATGGAAGCTCTGGACCAGAGATCCGATAATCAAATACCAGCCGTCCACCAGGACGAACAAAAGCAGCTTGAACGGCAGACTCATCATGACCGGGGGGAGCATCATCATCCCCATGGAGAGAAGAACGCTGGCAACGACGATATCAATAATGAAAAAAGGGAGAAAAAGGAGGAAACCGATCTGGAAAGCCGTTTTCAGCTCACTGATCACAAAGGCGGGAACCAGAACGGAAAGGGACAGATCCGCGGGCTTTTCGGGTCTCTGTCCTTTCGAAATTTTCACGAACAGGGCAATGTCCTTCTCCCGGGTCTGCTTCAACATGAAGGCTTTAAGAGGCACGACGGCCTTCTCGATGGCCTGTTCTCCCGAAATCTCTTCGTCATAATAGGGTTTGAGGGCTTCGCTGTGCACGCTCTGCCAGACGGGCGCCATGACAAAAAACGTCAGGAAGAGGGACAAGCCGATGATGATCTGGTTCGAAGGCATCTGCTGCGTTCCCATGGCCTGTCGCAGCAGGGAAAGAACGACCACGATCCGGGTAAAAGAGGTCACCATGAGCAGGATAGCCGGCGTCAGGGACAGAACCGTGAGCAGGAAAAGAAGCTGGATGACCGTTGCCACCTTTTCCGGTGAATCTGCATTCCCCCCGATGCTCAAATTGATGTTCGGGAGGGACAGCGGCTCCGCCGAGGCACAGCCCGTCCAGGCGAAAAGGAAAAAAAGCATGGGCAGAAAGACTTCAAGAATGCCTGTCCGGTGATCTTCTTGGATTCTTGAGAATTTCATTTCTTGGAGCCGCCCATGACCGCCGTTATTTTTTCTCTGTATCTGGACAGCTGTTCCGCCAGCGCCAGGGAGCGATTCTCCTCACCTGCAGGCAGACTCCTGAGCCTGGCCAGCGCTTCCTGATCGGTTATGGTTGCCAGGACGTTCATCTGCTGACCGGACAGACCGACAACAATCATTTGTCCGGCAATGTCGACAACGAGGATGCTGTTTTTGGGCCCGAGGTAACGGCTGGCCAGGATCCGGATCAGAGATCCCCTGTCCATTGCCGGGGATGTGGAATGGAGAATCTTTTTGATGAAAAACATGGCGCCGATCATCATGCCCAGGACGATGGCCAGAGCCAGCAGCATCTTAACGAGAGAAGAGATAAAAGGTACGGTTTCCAAAGCAGACACCCTTGCCTTCAACGGCAAAATAGAGAGGGTTATTTCAAATTGTGAACCCGTTCGGCGGGCGAAACAATGTCCGTCAGCCTGATTCCGAATTTTTCATTGATCACAACCACTTCTCCCCGCGCGATGAGGCGCTGATTGACATAGACGTCCATCGGCTCGCCCGCAAGCTTCACGAGTTCAATGATGGAGCCCTGCCCCAGATGAAGCAGTTCACTGATCAGCATTCGACACCGCCCCAGTTCGACACTGAGCGTCAGGGGGAGATCAAGAATGAAATCAAGATTCAACTGGGAATCCCCCTTGCCGCCGGCAGCGATCTCCTGAAAATTTGCCGGACCGACTTCAACCTTCGGGGCGGAAATTTTCGATTTTTCCCGTTCCTCTTTCACGTCCTCCCAGTCGAGATTCTCCTCGTCAACACCATCACCCTGAGAATGCGAGGCCGAGTCCAAATTTTCATTCAGATCGATTCCTTTGAGCAATTCATCGATTTCATTCTGTTCCATAATCGGCGCCCTCTCTGCCCTCTATAATGTCTGAAATTTTTACCGCCTGACTTCCCTTGCAGATTCCTGGATAGCCTTTGAATTTCCTGATTCCTTCCACCAGGACATTCACCGGATCGGTGCAATACTGGTCCAACTGGATGACATCACCCGGGTTCAGATTGACGGCATCTTTGGCCGAGATCTGCGTACTACCCAACTCGATCAGGAGCTCCAGCTGAGACAGCAAAAGGTTATTCCGAAACTTTTTCATCCACACCTTATCCACTTCCAGCTGCTCACTCTGGAACCCGGCCTGCAGCTTCTCCCGGATCGGCTCAATGGTTGAATAGGGAATGCAGAGTTTAAGGATGCCGGTGATGTATTCAACTTCCATTTCAAAATCGACGACAAAGACCAATTCCGAAACGGGAACGATCTGTGCGAATTGCGGGCTGATTTCGGAACGCTGATAGACGACCTGGATTTCATGCATGGCGCCCCACGCTTTTTCGAGATCGGAGAGGGCGCTGAGCATGACCTTTTTGATGAGGTTGGTTTCGATGGCCGTGAATTCCCGGCCTTCAACCTTGAACAGATCCTTGCCGGCTCCGCCGAAAAGGACGTCCACCAGGGTGAAGATGACCTTCGACTCCATCACGAAGATGGCGTTGCCTCGAAGCGGCTCCATGCGGAAAATATGGAGGCTGGTCGGGACAGGAAGGGTCTTCAAAAATTCCCCGAATTTGATCATCTCAACAGGCATGGCGTTGACCGTCACCACTTTTCTCAGCATGGACGACAGCGTCGTCCGAAACATCCGGGCGAATTTCTCGTTAAGCATTTCCAGGGTGGGCATTCTACCCCGGATAATCCGGTCCTGGCTGGCCAGGTCATAATTTACGGCATCCGGGACGTCGCATCCCTCATCAATCTCCGTTTCTACCTGACCGCCTGAAATGCCGCGCAAAAGCGCGTCCACTTCTTCCTGTGTTAAAATCTGCGACATGGGCGTCTCTTACTGAATGACAAATTCTGTAAAATAGACACGGACAATTCGACCCTTTGGGAGGTGCTTGTTCAATCTGGAGGCGATGTCATCTCGAAGACGCTGTTTCCCGTTGAGATCCATCAGCTCCGTGGCCGACTTGGCGGTAAGAATATCAAGGACACAATCCCTGAACTTCGGCTTGAGCGAATCCATGGCCGTTGTGTTCTCCTGGTCGGTCACCTCGAGTTGGACCACGGCTTTCAAATATCTCTCGCCGGAGTTGTCCGCCAGATTGACAATGAAGGGCTCCATCGGCCACAGCAGGGTTTCCTTCATCCTCTCACCCTTTGAATCTTGATGTCCCGGGGCGAAGACTTTAAGATAATAGAGGCCTCCGGCCAACGCGCCACCGGTCAGTACAAGTCCGGCAATTCCAATAATAAGCCATTTAACGATGGCCCTTTTTTTCTTTGCGGGTATCGACGGCGCGACATCCTGCTGACTCTGCTCTTCCTTCGCCATTCTGGCTCCCCCATTCCAATGATTAAAATATCCGCTGCCGTAATTTCAGTGATCCAGGGAATTGCATCCCAAATCCTCTGTGAACCAATTCACTTTCAGTCCAGGGGTAAGCAATTAGTGCACCAGCCGGCAACGCACTTGAGCAGGCCGTCGAATGTCTTTGAATACTGGGTGTATTTTTTGAAATGGCGGTTCCTCTTGCGAGAAAGGGACCCGTCAAAGTCTTTCTCATCCCGGATTAAAAATGACAGGGAGGCGATAGGGTGGAAGGGGGAGCGACTCTTCTGCTGGAGAAGAAGGCAAGAAGCCGGTGGCGGAATCCAAAGGCAGAAACTCGCGGAGGGAGGGGGAAGAGAAGGGCTTTGAAGGGGAAAGAACACAGAGGGATGGAACCTTTTTCCATGCCCCCGCGAGAAGGACTCCGGATTGACATTCGTCGCTTTTCAGTCATCCGCAAGGATTGGCTCCTCAACCCTCCTGCCTAAAATAGGCATAACGAATAATGTAAATAATCAATCACTTGGATTTATTTTCATATATATTTTCATGCCGGGGCGGCACCCTCAAACCATGAAATTTTGGCGATTAGGCCATAGATTATTATGTTAACCTAACTATGTAACTCTTTGTATTTATTCGATGCACGTTCTATTTTCTGACTAATTTAAAGACTGACTCTGCTCCGCTCTGCCCGGTGCGCGCCTAGATGAATAAACTGATTCCTCCATAAGCCGCCCTTGAATGTGCTTCTCTCCTCGTTGCTTCTGCGACCCTGTCTGATGGCGTCCGTTCGTTTGCTCTTTCTTCTTCCCCTCTGTTTTCCCTTCCGGAATTCCGCCACCACCCGCTGTCTCCGGCAGAAGAGCCGAAATTGGGATCCCTGTTTTCCTGGAGCAGGACCTGGTACGCCTCGACTTTCAATCCCTGCTGACTCAATGCCGTCTTCAGCAGCTCTCCGTTTGCCTGAAGCGAATGCTGAATTTCCGGCGTGCCGGCGACCAGCACGACCTCCACTTTATTGTTCCTCACGGAGATATCCAGATCCAGGGAACCGAGATTGGGGGGATTCAGGGTCATTTTTACCCGCCCGCCCCGTTTCTGAATCAGCGGGATTCCCGCCTCGACAATCTGCTCCATCATAACCTGCGGCTGCGTAATGTGTGATTCACCCGCTTTGCTGTTCATGGATACGATTCCGGTTCCCGGGAAGAAGGAGCCGCCGGAGTCCATGGCTTTTGCATTCGGACTCGCAAGAAAATTTGTTTCCTGCTTGAATGCGCCTTCCCGGACTGTGGCTGAATCCTCCCCCATGCCCGACCGACTCCGCGGCTCAGAATAATCCGCCGCGATGTCCCCTTCCTGCCCAGCCTGGATAAGGGACGTTTGCCGCTCGGGAGGTTTTTCCAAGCTTCCGGGGAGGGTGTACTTTTCCCCTTTCTTGTTCACGATTTCCGCGAAAAGCGGTTCATTCCCTCTCTCAGGAAGAGCGGATCCTTCAGGTGAATTCATGCCCTTATCGGCATGTGCGGGATTCGAGCTCTGCACGGCTCCTTCTTCCGGAGGGGAAAAACCCGACAGTCCTTTCCCGCTCAGGGGAACGGACATCCTTCCTTCACCGGCCTCATCGGGATGCCCTGAATTTTTCTCTCCCAGGAGCGACAAGCTCTGCGGAGAGCTCTGGTCGCTTACCGTAATCCCGTCATCCGATATGCTCCACGGTAGCGCTGTTTCCCTTCCGCGTACAGCAGGAAGTAAGGTATCCGTCTTTGTTGGATTCTCTGCATTCCAATCGCCTTCACTTCCTCCCGCCTCCGACAACCCTTCTCCGAAGGAGACGGCTGCCGTTCCGGAAAACGTTCCGCCGGCCTGCCCTACCTCCGGAAGATTGAGCCCCTTCTGGATCCGGATGCCGCCGGGTTCTCCCGGTCCCATCCCCAGGAGAATCGCGTCATTGGCAGGTTTCTCCCGCGCCTCCTCTTCCTCCTGTTCCCGGGAATTCCTCCTGTCTACCCTGGGCGCCTCGGTTTCCCGTTCTTCGGGAGACCTCTCTTCTTCCAGGGATCTTTTCAAACAAATTCGGAAAGGCATCCCCGCGGCCTCTCCGCTCTCAGAAGCTTTTTCATTCCTTCTGTCCTTTTCGGTGCTCTTCCACCCTGAAGTCAGGATATCCAACGTGGTGTGCTTCGTTTCCGCACGATTCATCCGGCAGGTGGGTAGAGTGTTCATTTTTCCCCTTGAGAGATTTTTGCTGGAGTGTAAGCAGGGAGCATGCCACAAAGAAACCAATATACTCCTCAATATATTTAACTGTTTATCGTGCACCTTACCGATTGGCAATGCGGCAAGATACGATTTCCGGAAATTCCTTCCCGGCACCCGCCCCCTCATCCCGGCCCCGGGAATTTTCTTCTCTTCCCCTTTCCTCTTCCCTCACGCCTTTCTTCCGTGACGCAGCAATCCGGTTATAATTCTTGACATTCCCTGTTTAATCCATTAGCGTTATACGCTTATTGCTGCATTTTTCAGGGAGGTCCGCTTCATGATCGGAGTTTTAATTATCACGCATGGCAACGTCGGCGATGAATTGATCAAGGCCGCCGAACTCATCAAGGGTACATCGAAGGCATTCATGCATGTCTCCGTCGATCCCTCCAAAGGCGTGGAATCCCTGAAAAAAGAAATCAATTCCGCCATCAAAAAGCTTGACAAAGGCCAGGGCGTGCTGATCCTCACCGACCTGTTCGGTGGCACTCCCTCCAATATCTCCCTTTCCTTTCTGAAAAGAGACAAAGTCGAGGTGGTGACGGGCGTTAATCTCCCCATGCTGCTCAAAGTGTCGGACCTTCGCCAGGAGATGAATCTTCGGGATTTTGCCGCTTTCGTTGCCGATTACGGCAGAAAAAACATCTACCTGGCAAGCGAAGTCCTGGATAAGAAAGTTGGCTGATCATACCTTGGATAACCATTATGAAATTGTCATGGTCCGGGTGGATGACCGTCTGATTCACGGCCAGATCCTGGAGGCCTGGGTACCTTTCCTGGAGGCATCCTGCATCATTGTCGCCAATGACGGGGTCGCCGGCGATCTCTTCCGGGAAACGGTCCTGCGGATGGCTGTGCCCAGCGAGATGGAAGTGATCATTCGGCCCATCGACGAACTGTCGGGGCATTATCCCTGTTCTGAAGAAAACGGAAAGCGGACCCTGGTCCTTTTTTCCTCCGTTTCCGACGCCGTCCGCGCCTATGAGTCCGGCTTCCATTATCACCGTCTGAATATCGGCAACGTCTACAGCGAGAATTTCGCGCTGACGTGCCTCCCCTCCGTCCTGCTCGGCGCCGGGGAGATAGACGATCTCCAGGCGCTGATGGAGAATAACGTCACCGTCGAGCTGCGGCGCGTTCCCAAGGAGAGATCTTCCGATCTCAGAAAATTTTTGAAAAAGCGGAAATCCTAACCTTTTTCTGACTGGCCGGCCGGATGATCGCCCAATATCTCATGGCCTCTCTGCTGGGAGGTCTGATCTGCCTCGACAGGATTATCGTCCAGAGCATGATCGCCAGACCCGTCATTGCCGCCCCCCTGATGGGGCTTTTCCTGGGCGATCTTTATACCGGTCTGCTGATCGGCGCCTTCATCGAGTTGTTCTGGCTCGATCGGCTCCCCATCGGCACGCACATCCCTCCGAACGATTCTTTGACGGCGATTCTGATGACGGCTTCCGCCATTTTCTCCACCAGGCTGATCGGCCATCACCTCCAGGAAATCGCGGCTTTTTCGATCCTCCTTTACATCCCATGCGGTTATGCGGGGCAGCAGCTGGAAGTTTTTTACCTTCGGCTGAACGACCGCCTCGCCAGATCGGCATTGCGCTGCGCTGACCAAACCGATTTGAATGGCATTGCCGCGAGGCATCTGTTGTCTCCCGTCCTGTATTTTCTTCTGAACGCTTCCTTCATTCTCCTTTTTCTTCTGCCGGGAACAGCCATCACGGCTTATCTCTTTCCCCGGTTTTCCCCTCCCGTTCTCAAGGCGCTGAACCTGCTCTTTTTTTTCTTCCCCCTGCTGGGAATTGCCGTGGCTTTGAATGCCATTCATCTCAAGAAAATGATTCCTGTTTTCTGCATTCTTTTTCTGGCCGCGACCCTCATCCTGGAGCTGACCCATGTTTTCTGAGTCCGGCCTTCCGCCCCACTTTCTGCTCATGCCCCTGAACCGGGAGGAGATCGAGGACATTCTGGCCATCGAACAGGCCTGTTTTTCCCTTCCCTGGACCCGGAATATTTTCCTCCATGAACTTTCCTCCGCTCTTTCCCGGAATCTGGCCTCCTGGAGCGTCACCCCGGAGTGTCGCCTTCTCGTCGGCTACGCGTTCTTCTGGATTGTCGCCGACGAAATGGAGCTCCAGAAAATCGCCGTCCGGCCGGAGTTCCGCTGCCAGGGCGCGGCAACCGCCCTGGTTGAAGCCCTGTTGGCGACGGCGCAACAGGAAAGGTGCCTGGCCGCCTTCCTGGAAGTCCGCCGCTCCAATAGGTCAGCAATTCGCCTCTATGAAAAACTGGGATTTGTGGTAAAGGGAATTCGACGGGGCTATTATTCCGAGTCGGGGGAAGACGCCCTGATCATGGAACGGGCGCTTTCCCCTTCCGACGGTTTCACAAATTCCTGACGCATTCCCCGATTTTATTTTTGAGGTCGTATGTTCATGCATGCATTCCCTCTATTCCTCCCCGGTAGAATCGTGCACCATCAGGAGGCGCTCCCCGGGCATTATCTCCTGCGGATGCAACTTGCTTCCGGGTTCCCCGAACCCCAACCGGGCCAGTTCATCATGATTCGGAGCCGGGAGGCTCAAGGGCCTCTTCTGGCCAGGCCGATGAGCATCTATGCCTTCGATCGGGCGTTGGACTCCGCCTTCGTGGAAATTTTCTACCGCCTGGCGGGAGAGGGGACCCGGCTTCTTTCCGAACTCAAACCGGACCAGGAAACCCTGATCCTTGGCCCCCTGGGAAAGGGCTTCACCGTGGACTTGGATGACGCCTGTGGACGAGTGATCCTGGTCGCCGGCGGAATGGGAATCTCTCCGCTGACGTTCCTTGCTGCCCGCTTGAAGGATCTCTCCCGCGAACGCCCCCTTGCCGTGACGGCTTATGTCGGCGCCCGCCGGGCTGATCTTCTCGCCGGGCTGGAGCAGCTGTCCTCTTACTGTCCCGACGTCCGCGTCTGCACGGATGACGGCAGCGCGGGTCACCCCGGCACGGTCGTCGATCGTTTCTCCCGGGAACTCGCCGAGTTCGATGGAGCCGCCAGCCGAATCTATACCTGCGGCCCCCCGGCCATGATGAAGGGGCTGTCCGAAATGCTGGAGCGTCATTCCCTTTTCTGCGAGGCGTCCGTCGAGGAGCGAATGGCCTGCGGTCTTGGCGCCTGCCTGGGTTGCGCCGTTGCCGTCAGGACCGCCGCAGGCCGGGTGGATTATCGTCGCGCATGCAAGGACGGCCCTGTTTTTAACATCAGAGAACTGGTTTGGTCATGATTGCGGGATTGACAAAAGAGCGTCGAATCTTTAAACAGGATCATTCGCTTTTTCCCCATCACGCCCCTTTGTCCGAATCCGAAAGGGAGACTCGATTCTTCATGAAGAAAACCCATTTTCTCAGGAGGAAGGCAAAATGCCTCCCCTGTATTTTCTGTCTTCTGGCGGCACTGGCTTTCGCCCCTCTCGGCCCGAAATCCGGATGGGCTTCACCCCAGAGCCAATCCAGGGTTTTTACCGCCCATGTGGCCTCTTTCCGGAATCCGGCAAACGCGGACCAATACGCCAGGCGGCTCGCGGACAAAGGATTGAAAACCTGGACGGCTACCCGGGCGATTCCGGGAAAAGAATCCTATTACCGGGTTTATCTCGGATACTTTTCCAGCCGGGAAGCGGCCCTCCAGGCCCTGCAGAAACTCAAGAGCGAAAAAGTCATCTCCTACTTCGCCCTGGAAGAGAGCAACCCGCCCTCACAGGCCAAAGCCGATCCCCAGTCCCGGAACGCGACGGGGATGAGCCTCCCTTCCCGCCCCGCAGTCAGGGGGGAAAATCCGGCCGTCCCGACCAAGGCGCCCCCTCAACCTGAAAAGGGGAATCCCGAGGAATTGCGAAAGCTGCAGCGAGCCCTTATCCTCCAGCCGACAGGGGAGCCCCCGAGCCCCAAGGCACCCCCTGCTGCGAAGCCGCCGGAACCTGCCGTGGGGCAGGTTCGAGGACCGGTTGCGGGGGCGGCCGACCCCGACCGCGAAGAAAAGCAGTCCACCCAACGTGCGCAAAGGGAGGAAAGGCCGGCAAACTCCGGCCAGGACGCCTCCTTTTATTATCACCAAGGCATCAGCCATCTCCGAGCGGAACAGTTTGATGCGGCCCTCCTGAGTTTTTCCAATGCGATCCGCCTCGATGGGCACTTTACAGAAGGGTATGTCAAGCGGGGCGATGTCCT
The DNA here is from genome assembly GCA_964555065.1 of uncultured Syntrophus sp. GTDB lineage: Bacteria > Desulfobacterota > Syntrophia > Syntrophales > Syntrophaceae > Syntrophus. Next base: position 23,765 of record CAZKRB010000008.1, on the reverse strand, counting down.
TTATCTGAAGGGCGATTACGAAATGGCCATCAACGACTACAATACGGCCATCGCCTTGAAACCCATGGGAGCGGAATCCTACTTCGGACGGGGGCTGGCTTATCACAACCTGGGGCAGATCAAAAAGGCGGCGGATGATCTCCGCTTCGCTTGTAAACTCGGAAGCCGGGAAGCCTGCGCCCTCCTGAATGTCTGGCCGAAGCCCTCCCCTTTTGAATGAACGGTATGTCCATGCCCGCTGAGGAAAGAGAAAATATTTCAGATAGGGAACCTCGACTGGCCGTCGAGATCGGAGCGCTTTGCCTGCAAAATCCGGTGATGACGGCCTCCGGAACCTTCGGCTACGGGGAGGAATACGCCCCCTTTGTGGATCTGAACCGCCTGGGAGCGGTGGTCGTGAAGGGCCTCTCCCTTGAACCCCGGTCGGGCAATCCGCCTCCCCGCCTCGCGGAGTCGCCGTGCGGTCTGCTAAATTCCATCGGCCTGCAGAATATCGGCGTCCGGGCTTTCATCGAGCAAAAACTCCCTTTCCTCAAGGGCTATGAAACCAAAGTCATCGCCAACATCTTCGGCGAAACCCTGGAGGAATATGAGAAAGTGGCGGAAATCCTCAGCGCGGCGGGCGGAGTGTCCGCCCTGGAGGTCAACATCTCCTGCCCCAATGTGAAAAAGGGGGGGATTTCCTTCGGGTCCGATCCGGAGATGGCCGCCGAAGTGACGCGCAGGGTCAAAGGGGCGACGAACCTGCCGGTGGTGATGAAGCTTTCGCCCAACGTCACCGACATCTGCGCCATCGCGGAAAGCGTGGAAGCCGCCGGCGCCGATGCTCTCTCTCTCATCAATACCCTCACCGGGATGTCCGTGGACGTGGAACGGCGAAAGCCCCACCTCTACAATATCACCGGGGGGCTTTCGGGACCGGCGGTCAAGCCCGTCGCCCTGCGGATGGTCTGGCAGGTGGTTAACCGGGTCCGGATTCCCGTGATCGGGCTCGGCGGGATCATGAATGCCACGGACGCCCTGGAGTTTCTCATTGTGGGGGCGAAGGCGATTCAGGTCGGCACGGCCAGCTTTGTGGATCCCTGTGCCACCCTCAAAGTCCTGGACGGAATCGTGCACTTCCTCCAGGAACACCGACTGTCCGATCTCTCGGCACTGATCGGCTCCCTGGAAACCCCATGAAAATTTGGACACATTTTACTCGCTTCGGGAGGATGCAATAAGGTGATGAAAGAGAAAGAAGCCCCTGTTCAGAACAGCAAAGGCGCCGGAGACGAGGGCTCCGCCCCCGCATTCATGCTGCCTGCGGAGGATTACCGCAAATTGGTCGCTCCGGAGTCCATTGCCCTGCTCGGCGTTACCCGGCGCACCGGCAAGGGCAGCAACAACCCCTTGGAATTCCTCCTGGAGAGCGGTTACCGGGGGAAGATTTTCCCCGTTAATATCGCCGGCGGCGAGATCCTGGGATACCCCGCCTACACCTCCCTCCTCGATGCCCCGGAGGTTCCGGACCTGGCGGTCATCTGCTCTCCCAGGAATACCGTCCCGGAGTTTTTCCGCCAGTGCGCGGAAAAGGGGGTCCGCATGGTGATCATCGTGGCCCAGGGCTTTACCGACGGCGACGGGGAAGGCGTCGCGATGCAGGAAGAGTTCCTGAAACTGGCCAGGGAAAAGGGAGTGCGGGTCATCGGCCCGAACACCCTGGGCGTCGTCAACAATTTCAATGCCTTCTGCACTTCCTTCATGCGCTTCATCAATCCCCTGGCCCCCGTGGGCATCCTCGGCCAGTCGGGCATCTATGTGGTGGGCAATGCGGGACTCATGGGAGGCACGGGACTTTGCATCGATACGGGCAACACGGCCGATGTGGAATACGCCGATCTTATCGGGCATATGGCCCGCGATCCCCGGATCTCCGTCATCAACATCTACATGGAGGGGCTGAGAAACGGCGCCAAATTCATGGAAGCCGCCCGCGATGCCGCCGCCCGCAAGCCGGTGATCATCTTCAAGAACGGATCAAGCCCGGCGGGCGCCCGGGTTGCAGGGTCCCACACAGGCTCCATGACCGGGGAAGACCGGGTCTATGACACCGCCTTCCGGCAATGCGGACTGCTCAGGGCCGCCGATACGGACGAGGTGATGGATCTGAACAGAACCTTCCAGACCTTTTCCGGAATCGGAGGCAACCGGGTCGGCGTCGTCACCCTGTCCGGCGGCGCCGGAATCACCGCAGTGGACGCCTTCGCGCGCTGCGGCCTCCAGGCTGCCGAGCTGAGCGAAGCGACGAACCAGTTGATCCGCGATCTCTCCCCCGGCTGGCTCCGGGTCCACAACCCCGTCGATGTGTGGCCCGCAGCGATGAAACACGGCTATCCCACCGTCTACCGCCGGATCCTGGAAGCCCAGTTGCAGGACCCCGGCGTGGATGCCGTGCTCTGCGTCACCGCCTCCTTTCTGGAAAAGGACAAGGACTTTCTCGATGTCAGCGGCATCATCCACGAAATGGCCCGCGCCTATCCCGGCAAGCCCATCGTGGCCTGGACTTACGGCGGCCGCTGGCAGGAATATCTCGAGATCCTGGGAAAAGAAAAGACCGTCGTTGCTTATTCTTCCATCGAACGCGCGGTCCGATCCCTGGCCGCCCTGTATCGCTACCATCATGAGATCCGGCCGCGGACGGCATCACCTTCCGCCTGCCCCCGCCCCGAAAGGCGGCAGAGTGCGGCGGAACGGATTGCCGCCCAATCTCCCGGGTTCATGAGCCAAGAGGAGGCCCTCGCCCTTCTGGAGCAGCACGGGCTCTCCGTCACCCGCCGTCAGAAGGCGGAAACGGTCGAGGAGGCCGTCGCTGCCGCCGAGCGCATCGGCTACCCCGTGGCTCTGAAGATTTCCAGCCCGGACATCGTTCACAAGTCCGATGTGGGCGGCATCCGGCTGAACATTCCCGATTCGACAGCGCTGCGGAAGGCGGGCGAAGAAATGCTGGCTGCCGTCGGAAAAAATTGTCCGGAGGCGCGGTTGACGGGATTCCTCGTCCAGGAGCACCTCAGCGGCGGGACGGAGCTTCTGTTGGGATGCAAACGGGACGCTCAGTTCGGTCCGGTGGTCGTCTTCGGCACGGGCGGCGTGTTTACGGAAGTCTACGAGGACATTTCCCTCCGGATTCCACCGCTCGATGAAGGGGAAATCCGGCGGATGATCGACGAGACCCGCATCAGCCGCATTCTCAAGGGGTTCCGTCATATCCCCGCAGCCGATCTTCCCGCCCTGGTGGAGGCGATTTCTTCCTTCTCGGCCCTCGTTCTCCACCACCCCGCCATCCAGGAAGTGGACATCAACCCCCTGCTGGCGCTTCCCGACCGCCTGGTCGTTCTCGACGCCCGCATCCGCCTGGAATGAGAGGTCCACACTCATGAAACGCGCCGTCGCCATCGTCAGCGGAGTTTATCTTATCGGGGGAGGAGCCCTCACCCGCTCGGAGGATGCCGCCGCCTATCTGGTTGATTTCGGTGGGGAACTGGTGATGATCGATTCCGGCGCCGGCCGAACGGCGGCGCTCCTGGAAGAGAATATCCGGAACGCCGGCCTCGATCCCCGGAATATCTCCACGCTGATCCTGACGCACCGCCACATCGATCACATCGGGGCGGCCCCTCACTTCAGGGAACAGTTCGGCTGCAAAATCCTGATGCACGACCTCGACGCCGAGGCGGTGGAACAGGGCGATCCCGTCCAGACCGTGGCCAACTGGTATGAGGCCGATTTTCCGCCGACGCCCGTGGATATCCGGATTTCAGGCCCCGAAGAAACGCTGCGTTTCCCCGGGGAAGAACTGCACCTTCTTTCCACCCCCGGCCATACCCCCGGCTCCCTTTCGCTCTATCTGGACCGGGACGGCCGGCGCATCCTCTTCGGGCAGGACATCCACGGCCCCTTTTTCCCCCGTCTGGGTGCCGATCTAACCGCCTGGCGGCAGTCCATGGAAATGCTTCTCGATCTGAAAGCGGACATTCTCTGTGAAGGGCATTTCGGGATCTTTCAGCCCGGGGAAGCCGTGGAAAGGTTTATCCGGCAGCACTTGAACCGGAACAGGGGCTGATTGCGTTTGCGATCCTCGCGCCGGCTGTGTTTACGGGATTCCAAGGGAAAACCGATGGACGGCTCAAGGGGCAAACGGATTCGGCAGGGAATGGAAGTCAAAACATCCGGTCGATTTCGTCCAGCTTTTCCTCAAGCCGCCGGGCCGAAACGGGAAAGGCCGTTTTCAGCTCCTGGGCGAAGAGTGACACCTTGAATTCCTCGATCATCAGGGACAGATCGGCCAGGGCCTTCTTCTTTTCCTCGGAGGCCAGGGGGGAGAGATTGTCCCTCCGTTCCTGGAGGCGGGCCACGAACGATTGAAGCTCCTGCTCCCGCTGCCGGTCTTTCTCCCGATTGAGAAGCCCCCGCTCGGTGCGTATTTTCAGGGCCTTCAGATAGCGGGGAGTATGCGCAAGCCGCTCGGCGGTAAAGCGGCAGAGGAAATCGCCGGGCAGAAGCTCCGCCATGTCCTTCCGTCGCTGGAGGATGAAGCTCCGGTTGCCGCTGCTTCCCCGGTTCGCCCATTCCATCTTCCCCAGTTCGCCTGAATTCTCGGAATAAGCCTTCAGCAGGGGCTCCACCATCCCCAGGGCCTCCTGGCCGGAACTCAGGATTTTCCCCGCAATCTTCCGGGCATGGGCCAGAAACGCTTCCGCGCTTCGGATATCCAGGGCAAAAAGGTCTCTGGTCACCTTTTCCAACAGCAGGCTCTCTACTCTGCGGGTTCCTCCCCAGTCTTCCGCCCACGTTTTCAGGGGCTCCGGCAGTTTGAGCGCCTTTTTCAGGTCTTTGAGTTCCCGGGAAAAATGAAGCCCGTAAAGGGCCGCCACCCCCTGCCGGTGCACAGCGGCCGCTTCCCCGCGGCTCCGGTAGAGGCGGAGACGGACGCATCCTTCTCCCGGAGCCAGAGCCGCCCAGGCGCTGCCCTGGAAGCGCCCCTCCTCATCAAGATCGATGGATTCGGGAAGATTGCCGAAATCCCAGACCCTCAACCCGTCCTTCTCCCACTGCCGGCAGACCCGTTCGAAAGCACGGTGATCCTGTTCGGCAGTCAGGGTCTGCTGCAAAAGAGCAAGGTCCCGGCCGGCGGCCTTCTCACGCCCCCCGGCGTCGAGAACGGCAAACCGTACCTGGAGATGGGAGGGAACCCCTTTGCCCGACCAGGCCGACGCCGGAATATCCACCCCGGCCTCTGCCCGGAGCAGTCCGGCCATGGCGGAAAGCAGGGGCCCCGAAGGCTTGCCCAGCCGGCTGACAATGAAGTCCGCCGTCTGCGCCAGGGGGTGAAGCTTCTTGCGGTACTCCTTGGGCAGCCCCCGCAGCAGGGCCAGCACACGCTCCCGCAGCAGTCCCGGGATGGCCCAGTCGCCTGCCGCCGGGGAAATCTCGGACAGCAAGGCGTCGGGGATCTTCAAGGTTACGCCGTCCTCGGTCCCTCCCGGATCGAAGCGGTAAACGCAGGGATAACTCCGCCCGCCCAGGCGCACCTCGTCGGGGAACAGGGCCAGTTCCTGCTCATCGGGCAGGCGAGCCAGAACATCCGCCGGCGTCATCCGCAGAAAGGAATCGCCACCCTCTTCCCGTATCTTCCTCAGGAGGCGGCGGCTGTCGCAGATCCCGGGCAGCCGCGACGCGTAGAAATCAGCCAGCACCGATTCGTCCTGGAGAAGATCCCGGCGGCGGATTTTGGCCTCCATTTTGATGACCTCGGCGACGAGTTTCCGGTTAAAAGACAAAAAAGGCGGCGGCCGCTTCAGTTCCCCCTCCACCAGGGCGCTGCGGATAAAGATCCGGGAGGACTCTTCGGGATCGATGCACGCGTAGGAAACCTTACGCCGGGGGACGATGACCAGGCCGAAGAGGGAAACCTGCTGGAAGGCCACGACCTCTTCCCGGTTTTTCTCCCAGTGAGGCTCGGAATAGGTGGAAGTGCAGAGATCCCCGGCGAGGGCTTCAATCCAATCGCTCTGGATGTTCGCGGCGGTGCGGGCGAAAAGGCGGGAGGTTTCCACCATTTCTGCGGCAACGATCCAGTTTCCCCCGGAAGAAAAGAGCCCGGACCCGGGAAAGAGCATGGCTTCCCTGCCCCGCGTCCCTGAATAGAGGTTCTTCTCCTTTTTTTCCGCAATACCGGAGAGATAGCCGCTGAGAATGGACCGGTGAAGGGCGCCGTTGAGGTCTTCCGGTACGACCGCCGCCTTTTTCCCGGCCTCTCCTGCCGCTTTTTCCTCTTCCCTCCTGATTCTACGGATCTGATCGTAAATGTCCCTCCACTCCCGCATTCTTCTCCAGGAAAGGTAGTGCTCCCGGCAGTACTTCCGCATCTTCCCCTGGCTCTTCAGCGTCTCCTGAGCCTGATGGAATTTTTCCCAGATGCGCAGCAGCGTGACAAAATCGGAGGTCGGATCGCGAAAGAGACGGTGGGCCGCATCCGCCCGGCTTTCCTCATCGGCAGGCCTCTCGCGGGGATCCTGGATGCACAGTCCCGAGGCGATGACGGTCGCTTCCTCCACACAGCCTTCCTTTTCCGCCTCCAGAAGAATGCGGGCGATCCGCGGATCCATGGGCAGCCGGGCCATCCGGCGGCCGCGCTCCGTCAGCCTCACGCCCGGCTCCCCGTCTTCCGTCAGGTCGCCTTTTTTGTTTTTTTCGAGGGAGATGGCGCCCAGTTCCCGTAGAATCTCGAATCCGTCGCGGATGCTTTTCGGATTCGGAGCATCGATGAAGGGGAAAGCCGCCGGATGTCCCAGCTGAAGTTTAAGCATGCGGAGGATCACCTCCGCCAGGTTGGAGCGGAGGATTTCCGGGGCCGAAAACTGGGGGCGGTTCAGGTAATCCTCTTCCTCGTAGAGCCGGATGCACAGGCCGTCCTGGACACGCCCGCAGCGCCCCTTGCGCTGATCAGCGCTGCTGCGGGAAATGGGCCGCACGGGAAGACTGTTGGTCCGATTTCGTGGATTATACTGGGAGATGCGGGCCAGACCGGTGTCGATGACATAACGGATCCCGGGAATGGTCAGCGAGGTTTCGGCAATATTGGTGGCGACCACGATTTTCTGCGCGCCGGCCGGGAAAAAGACGCGGCGCTGCTCCGCCCAGGACAGGCGGGCGAAGAGGGGCAGAACCACGAGGCGGTCGTAGCTTTTCCCTTCGAGCAGTTCGCAGGTGTCGCGGATATCCTGCTCCGTGGGCATGAAGATCAGGATATCACCCTGAGGAAAAGATCCGGAGCGCAATTCCTCCACCGCCTGGACCGCGGCTTCCACCGGAGTGATTTCCTCCGAGTCCCCGCCGTCCTGCGCGATCGGACGGTAAAGGACCTCCACGGGATAGACTCGGCCCGTGACTTCAATCACCGGCGCGCCGCCGAAAGCGGCGGCAAATTTCTCCGTGTCGAGCGTGGCGGAGGTGATGATGAGTTTGAGGTCGTTCCGCTTCCGCAGGAGCGTTTTCAGATAGCCCAGCAGAAAGTCGATATTCAGGTTCCGCTCATGGGCCTCGTCCACGATGATGGTGTCATAGGCGCGCAACAGGGGGTCCGACTGGGTTTCCATGAGCAGAATCCCGTCGGTCATGATCCGGATGTAAGGAGAGGAGCCCGAGCGGTCTTCAAAACGGATCCGGTAGCCCACCGCCTGGCCGACGCTCTGTCCCAGTTCCTCGGCAATCCTTTCCGCAACGGTAACGGCGGCGACCCGGCGCGGCTGGGTGCAGCCGATGATTCCCCGAACGCCCCTTCCGGCCTCCAGGCACATCTTGGGAATCTGGGTCGTCTTGCCCGAGCCGGTCTCTCCCGAAATGATCACCACCCGGTTTCGAGAAAGGGCCTGGATAATCTCTACCCGCCGAGCCGTAATCGGGAGATTGGACGGGTAACTCAGGGACGGGCGGTTTTTCAGCCGGTCACTCAGGTTCCGGGATCGTCCCCGTCCCTGATGATTCTTCAAATGGATTGTTTCTTGCACTTACGATCCTGATTTCCCTTTGGACATGATCCGGAATGCCTTGCTTGATCTTAACCGCAGCCCTCCAGGGAAGAAATAACTCATGACTTTTTCCAGAATTATCAACGAAAACAAAAACATTTTCCTCGCCTACAACCGGTTTCGCCGACGCATCTTTTCCCGGCTTGCCCCCAGAGACAGCGAGGTTATTCTCTATCAGCTGCCCTGGATGCTCAGCGTCAATCATCCTTCCGTACCGGGTTACCTTGCAGATATAAAGCATAATTTCCGCGTTTTCAATATTGAAACGGAAAAGGAGATCCTCCAGCGGGAATCCCTTTTCAAGAAGCGTTTAAATATCCGGAGTGACGCCTCCATTCTCAAACCGACAGGGCAGGATCTGCCGCTGGAGGGACTTTACACCATCGGGAGTGTGGGAACAATCAGTCAGACTCCCTCTTCGGATTGCGATCTCTGGCTGTGCATCAACCGGAAGCTTTATGATGAGACGGCTTATGCCCAGCTTCAGCGGAAAGTCAACCGGATTCAGGCCTGGATGGATGGCCGTCTGAAAATGCCCGTCCACTTCTTTCTCTGCGATGTCGAAGATGTGAGAAACTGCAACTTCGGCAGTGTTGACTATGAAAGCTGCGGCAGCACCCAGAAGAAAGTGCTGAAGGAAGAATTTTATCGCACGGCCATTCTCATTGGAGGGAAAATACCCCTCTGGTGGGTCTGCTATGATCCCCGGGATGCTCTGAATTACGAGGAAGTCGCCGAGGAATGCCGGAACGCTCCCGTCATCTACTATGATCTGCTTGACCTGGGAAACCTCGATTGTATCGGCAAGGAAGAATCCATCGGGGCCGCCCTCTGGCAATTGAACAAATCCCTGACCCATCCCCTCAAGTCCATTCTGAAAATGCTCCTGCTGAAAATGTTCCTGGAGTCTCCCACCGAGGATCTTCTCTGCCACCGTTATCGCCGGACCATTCTCACTCGGGACCGGAAACCCTTTTCTTTTGTCGACCCGAGCGCTTTTACGTTAACCGCGGTCATGGATCACGCCCGGGGCATGGACTCCCCCACCAGGGAATTCATCCTTAAGTGCTTCTATCTGCGGTACGAGATCAAACTTTATGACAGAATCATGACCTTCAAAGAGGAGGAGACGCTGGAGCTGTTCCGGAAATTCAAACTGGAACGGAAAACGATTTACGAACTCAACCGCTTTTCCACCTGGGATTTCGCCTCTCAACTCCGATTCGGAAAGGTGATTTTCAAACTCCTGGTCAAGATTTATCAGGATATCGCCGCCCTGGCCCTGACGAGTGACGTCGCGCCCCGGGATTTGACCATCATCGGCCGCAAGCTTACCTCATCCCTGAAAAATAAGGCGAACAAGACGGCCGTTCTCCTCAAGCCCATGGATACGAATAACCTGCCCTCGCTGACGATTCACCTTTATGAGGGGAAATGGCGGATCTTCCCCGGAAATGACAGCTCGTCCCTCATCGTCGAAAATGCGGACCTTGTGCGCTGCCTTTCTTACCTTGCCTGGAACGGCCTCTATTCTCCCGGCCTGTTGAGGATGCTTCCCAACAGCGCCTCAGTAACGCTGCAGGAGATTATCGACCTGGCAGGAAAAATCCGCGAAGTTTTCGGAATCTACGACATCAGTGCCATCAATTACCAGAATTTTCTTCAGCCGGAATGCGTGGAAAAGCTGCTCGTCATCACCAACTTCGCCTGCCGCCGGAATGCCGAGATCCTTGAGACGCTTTCCGTCATTACACAGAATAACTGGGGAGAATTATTCGTTTACCGCTTTCTTAAACCGGAAAAGTTCATTTCCTTCCTTGATAATATGTCAGAAAATTCCTATACTGTAGAAAAGTTTTTTCACGTGCAGAGAAACACGGTCCACTATCGAAAGCTTCTTGAAAAAACACAGTATCTCGTAACGCAATGTTTTGCCGAACGGGATGAGCGGACTATAAACGGAACCAACTTGATGCGGATCCAGCGGATCCGCCCAACGGAAAAATTATGCCCTCTATAATCTTTTATTTTCAATTGCATCAGCCTTTCCGACTTCACCCCGACCGGGACAAATTTCTCTGGGATGAGGAGAACCGGGAAATCTTTCTGAAATCCTCCGAGCGTTCTTATATCCCGGCGATCCGGATGTTTACCGATCTGATCCGGCATTATCCCGAGTTCCGGATCACCCTGAGCATGTCGGGAACTTTTCTGGAACAGGCCCAGCTCTATCATCCGGGCGTGATCAATGCCCTGTGGACGCTTCTCGATGCGGGTAAGGACAGGCAGCAGGTTGAATTTCTCGATGAACCCTATTATCACTCCCTGGCCTGTCTCTTTGCCGACCCCCATAAGCAGGAATTCCGGGACCAGGTTTCTCTGCACCGGGAAAGAATGCGGAAACTCTTCGGCATCTTTCCCCTTTCTTTCAGAAATACGGAGCTGATCTACAACAACCCCCTTGCCGATGTTGTCGCCGACATGGGTTACGCATCCATCCTCTGTGAACAGAGGGATGACCCTCTCACGGTTCAGGAAATCGGATCGATTCCCTCGAACAGGGTCTTCCGGGCCCGGGATACTTCGCTGATCGTCCTGCCCCGCAATCGAGCCCTCAGCAATGAGGTCGCCTATCGTTTTGCGACGTCATCGCTCACCCCGGAGCAGTATGCCGCCTCCATAGCCGGTACCGACGGCGAGGTGGTTCTGCTGGGCTACGATCTGGAACACATCGGCGGTCTTATCCGCGAGGACAAAGGCATCTTCGAATTCTGGCGGGGATTGCCGACCGCCCTGGGAAAATACCCGGAGCTTCGTGTCGAAACGCCGACCCGGGTTGCCGCTTCCTTTAAAGATTGCCCGCCCCTCGCCACCCTGGAACTTAACGACCTGTCTACCTCCTCCTGGATGGATATGGCGCGGAATACCTTCGGCTGGCTGAAAAGCCAGACGCAATACGATCTTTTCAAGGATGTGGAAAGCCTCGAGGGCATGGCGCGCCGGGCGGGCGGGGAACTGCTGTCCCGCTGGCGCAACATGACCGCTGCAGACCACTTTTACTACCTCAATGAGCAGCCGGACTTGGAATCCGTCCTTTGCCGGTTCGACAATCCCTACGAGCAGTCGGCAACCCGTGCCGCCCAGGTTTTTACGAGGAAAATCGACGAACTCGACATGCGGATAAAGCGTTTCGAGATCCTGAAGAAGGCGGAAAAAACGCCGATTCTCCTGATCACTCCGGAAACGGGCAGACTGCCGCACGACATGGGAATTCTGGCCAAATACATTTCCGGCAAGAGCGGGGGACAGGGCGAGGTGGTTTCCGCCTTGTGCGAAGGATTGCTGGAGCGGGGAATCGACATTCACCTGGCCACCTTGAACCTGAAGAAACGTTTTCAGCTGGAGTCTCAGATGTCGGAACACCAGTGGCGGGAAATCCGCTACAAAATCGACCCGGAAAACATCTCCCTGGTCAGTTCCGCCGTTTTTGCCGACAATCTCAGCGCCTATTCCGGAGATCCCCTGCGGACCGCCGCGGAATTCCAGCGGGAGATCATCAACAATGTCATCAAGGATGTCCGGGCAAAACATGAAGGCAGGCTCATCATCCATAGTCACGACTGGATGGCCGGAGGCGCCATCACCGCCTATGCGAAAGTGACCGGCGTGCCGGTCCTCCATACCGTGCATAATGTCTTCACGGAAAATCTCCCCATCGAGTTGATGAGCGGAATCAACCTGAGCAGCATCTCGGACAACCTGTACTACTCCGAAGCTTATGGACCACCCTCCATAGACTGCCAGGCAACGGCGATCAAAAATGCGACGGTCATCAATTTCGTGGGTGAGCAATTCCTCCGCGAGGTGGTGAAGGACTATTTCCTCGACCGACCGCTCGTCCCGCCCAGCGTGCGGAGCGAAGTCAAAGCCAAGTACTATGCCGATGCGGCCAGGGCGATCATCAACGCCCCGGCTTCCAACATGTATCCGGAAAACTGTCCTTACCTGGTGCGGCAGTACGGCGTGGACGACGACATCATCCAGGCGAAAAGGGAAAACCTGGTGGAGTTTCAGAAAAGAACCGGATTGAGCGTCAACCCGGATGCCATCCTTTTCTTCTGGCCCTCCCGGCTGGATCCTGTCCAGAAAGGGGTGGAGCTCCTGGAAGCGGTCGCCCAGCGGTTCGTTGCGGCCTATCCGGAGGCGCAGATTGCCGTGGTGGGGGATGGGATCGGCAGCGACCGCACCCATGTGGACATCCTGGGACAAATCGCCTACGCCTCCAATGGTCGAATCGCCTACTCCCGCTTCAGCGAGGAGATCTCGATGCTCGGCTTTGCGGCGGCCAGTGATGTCTTCGGCGCTTCACTCTATGAACCCTGCGGCCAGATCGATCAGGTGGGGAACCTTTTCGGAGCGACGGCCACCAACCGGGATACGGGCGGCTATCACGACAAAATCACCGAGTTGCGGCTGAAAATGGACGGCGCCCCTCAGGATGTGGGCAATGGGTTCCTGTTCCGGGATTATGATCCAGGCGGATTGTGGTACGGCCTGGAAAAAAGCGTCACCTTCCACCGCAAGCCCCTCCCCGTCCGCGAGGCCCAGATTCGGCGGATCATGAGGGAGTCCAGGGAAAAGTATGACCTGCAGACGATGATTGCCCAGTACATCCGCATCTATGAACGACTCAATGGAGGGAGGCCTCTCGTTTGATACCGCTTCATAAAGGCCGGTGAAAGGCAGGTGGCGGCGGCGAGCATTGGCGTATCCACCTTCTCGTTCGATTCCCTTCTTAATGCCGGTGAAAGTGCCGGAGAGCCGGCGATCTTCCGCTGGGCCATTGAGGCGTCGGCTGTTTGCGGAAATCCCCCTTCCTCCCCGGCCGGAAAATTTTTCAGGGAGCCCAGTTCATCTCCATGGGCACATCCGCCGGCGCTTCGATGTGGATAAAGGTGTCCAGGGTCTGGCTGCCTTTCGGCGGCACTTCCAGAGTCCGCATCCCCGCGGAGGATTGATCCTCAGCGAAAGGGGGTTCTCCGCGAACCTCTAACTGGATCCGGCGGTCCCGAATCGATGGACGCGGTTCTTCAACGCGGACGACAGCCGGGCGACTTCCTTCATTTCTGATTACCGTCTGCCAGTGCCAGTCCCAGACCTGTTTTCCCCCGGCGGCCGCCGGGGCCTTTCCCGGTTCCACCAACCGCTTGACCTCACCGGAAATGTCGGATTTGCGGCCGAAGGACAGGGTCTTCTGACGGCCCGTCAGCCCGAATTCCTGACGGCCAAGGAGGGCGCCGTCGCGGAGAAACAGGGCGGAACCATCCGGAATCTCCACGGGCGACGGCAGGGTCGCCACGGCCATCAGTTCGGCGCTCTGACCGGAGAAGGGCCTCAGGACGGAGGTAAAGGTCGCCGGCCAGGCGGCGTTCTCAACGGGCAGGATCACTTTCCGATCCCCCGGGACCGATGTCCGCCCCAGGAAACGCTGGAAGGAAAGGTTGGAACCGGGGCCCGATTCGGCAGTCACCGCCTCCTGCCTGGCCTTTTTCCTGGAGCCTTGACGACTTTCCTCTTTCCGGGCGCCGATTTTCCACTCGGCCGGTTTATGGGTCGCTTGCAGCACCCCTTCCGGACGGCTTGCCAGCGAAAGTTTCACGTCTCTCCAGTCCTGGGAGCTGTTCTGCCATGCTTCCGCTTCCCAGGTAAATTCGATACGCTCCTGGCCGGGCTTTGCCTCGAGGCGGTAAAGGGGCGTCCAGCCGCAATCGGACAGGACATAGGAATACCGCAGTGAGATTGTGCGGTGCTCCGGCTTCAAGCCCATCAGCGCCAGAGTCACCTCCCAGTCCCCCGTCGCTGGATCCCGGGGTTTATTCAGTCCTTCCCGGAGGGTTGCGATCCGCTGGTCGAGTTTTTCGCACTCCCCTTCCAGGTTCAGCTTTTCCTGCCAGGCTTTTTTCGTGTTCCAGGAAATGGCGGCGGACATATTCCTGGCATCGTTTAACGTCTTGGTCTTGGCCTTGGTCTGGGACTGCCAGAAAGCAATCTGGGCTTCCAGGCCCTTGATCGATGCCTGAAGGCGTTTCTTCTCTTCCGTCAGGCTCCGCAGCTCTTTCTGTTGCGTATCGAGACGGAGTGCCTCCCGGGAAGTCCGGGCTTTCCAGGACAGGGAGGAAATCTTCACGGCCGGCTCTCCCTCCGGGTTTATGGTCAGCGATTCCTGCCGGATTCCTCCGGGGAGGATCAGCGTTGCCTTTCCCTTGCCCTGCCCCTCCAGGCGGACCGACGCCTGGGAAAGCTCCGTCACTTCGGCCGAGGATGGAAGGAGGATCACTTCCACTGCCGCGGCCTCCGCCCCTCGACAGAAGCAAAGGAGGGGGGCGAGGGCCATGACCGTCAACAGGGCGTTAAAAACGGGGAACCGCTTCATTTTTTCTCCTTTGGCAAAACAGTCGATGTTTCCTGTTTCCGGGGCGAAAGGAATTGCCGAATCTCCCGACCTTTGAGCAGGCGGAAATCTCCCTCCCGGAGATTTCCGAGCTGCAGATCACCGATGGCCGTCCGTATCAGGCGCAGGACCTCATGCCCCAACTGTTCGAAAGCCCGGCGGATCACGCGGTTGCGCCCCTCACTGATCCTCAGGGTCAGCCAGGAACTCTTTGGATTGACCTCTTCCAATGACACGTCATCGGGGATGAATCGGCCGTCTTCCAGCTCCAGTCCCTTCTGCAATCGGCTGAATTCCGCCGACGACAGGCGCCCGGAAATCTTGACCCGGTAAGTCTTGGAAATTCGATAACGGGGATGCTGGACATGCTGCGCAAAGCTCCCGTCATTGGTCATCAGGAGCAGCCCCTCGGAATCGTAATCCAAGCGTCCCACGGGAAAAAGCCGGCTTCCCAGTTCGGGCAGAAGATGGATCACCAGGGGGCGCTTCTGCGGATCGCTCAGAGAAGTCAAATACCCTCGGGGCTTGTAGAGCATCAGGGTGATCTTCGGCTCCTCCGTGCAGATCAGCTTCCCGTCCAGGCGGATCTCATCGCGCTCCACATCGGCTTTGGTTCCCATTTCCCGGACGACTTGTGCATTGACGCTGACCCGCCCCTCGCGGATCAGCTCTTCCGCCTTGCGGCGTGAAGCAACCCCCGCTCGGGCCAGAATCTTCTGGAGTCTCTCTTCCATGGCGACATCCTGCCCCCCCGTCAGATTTTTACCGCTGCCCGGACTTCCTCCATGGTCGCCCGTGCGATCGCAGCGGCCCGGGCATTGCCGTCCTCGATAATCTCCCGCACTTCGTCCAGGTGGCTTCGGTAGTAGTCCTGCCGCTCGTGGACGGATTTCATCTCCTCGGAAATGCGGACCGCCAGGCGCTTCTTGCACTCGATGCAGCCGATCCCCGCCCTGCGGCACTCCGCTTCGATTTCCCCGACACGGCCTTCATCGGAATAAAGTCGATGGAAGCTGAAAACATTGCAAAGTTCCGGCCGTCCGGGATCAGTCTTTCTCATGCGCTGCGGATCGGTAAACATGGACAGGATCTTTTTTCCCAGGACGTCGCCGCGGTCGCTGATGAAGATCGAATTTTCGTAGGATTTGCTCATTTTTCGGCCGTCAATGCCGAGCAGCTTGGGGACATCCGTCAACAGCGGTTCAGGAATAGGAAAAATCTCCCGATAGAGAAAATTGAAGCGCCGGGTGATTTCCCGCGTCAGCTCCACGTGGGGCAGTTGATCCACTCCCACGGGAACGCCATGGGCCTTGTACATGATGATGTCCGCCGCCTGGAGCACCGGGTAGCCCAGAAATCCGAAGGTCGACAG
Source organism: uncultured Syntrophus sp. (assembly GCA_964555065.1). Classification (GTDB taxonomy): domain Bacteria; phylum Desulfobacterota; class Syntrophia; order Syntrophales; family Syntrophaceae; genus Syntrophus. The sequence continues at coordinate 7,873 of CAZKRB010000008.1, read as the reverse complement.
GTCCCGGTTCGTCAGCTCCTCCCTCATTTCCTTGTACGTCGGATTCCGTTCGAGCCAGGAAAGAGGGGTGATCATGGACAGCAGGAGGAAGAGTTCCGCATGCTCCCTGATCTTGGACTGAACGAACAGAACGCTTTTCCGCGGGTCCAACCCGACGCTCAGCCAATCGATCACCATGTCGGCAATGTTTTCCTGAATCGAATCCGTGCAGCTGTAATCACTGGTCAAGGCATGCCAGTCGGCCACGAAAAAGAAGCACTCATAAGTGCCCTCGTTCTGCAGGTTGATCCAGTTTTTCAACGCCCCCTGGAGATTGCCCAGATGGAGCTTCCCCGTTGGCCTCATTCCGCTCAGAATTCTTTTCGCTGCCACAATGCCTCCCTCAAAAATTTTTCCGTCCCTTATCAAACTTGACGCCTAAACGCAAGAAAGCCCCCGAAAACGGAGCCTCCGGGGGCTTTTTCTCCATAAAAAGCAGCCTGATCAACTCTACTTCACTTTGTCGGATAATTCCTTGCCCGGCTTGAATTTGACGACTTTCTTGGCAGCAATCTTGATAGCGGCGCCCGTCTGAGGATTTCTGCCTTCACGAGCCTCCCGCTCGACGACGGAAAAGGTTCCGAATCCCACCAGCCCCAGTTTGCCGTTTTCCGTAAGCTCCGTTGCCACGGTTTCCAGAAAGCTTTCCAGGGCCTTGGCTGCCGCCGCTTTGGTTATGCCTGCGTCCTCTGCGATTACCGAAATCAATTCCGCCTTCGTCATACTCTGTTTCCCCCTTCAATATTTTTTATCATGAAACGGTTAAAGTGAAATGCCGAGAATCTTCCGCCCTCCAGGATCAGGCGGCTTCAAAATACGGTGAAATCTCTTGCCGCAGACCGGTCCCGTTCCTCGACAGGCTCGGCGTAAAAAAACTTTCCCTTTTTAGCACAAAGCTCCCTCCTAAAAAAGTAAAAATAGGGTCAAGGGGGATGATTCCCTCGGAAGCGAGGACCGGGCCGGGATTTTCCCCGGGGAATGGATTCCAGAGCGACCTTCGCCACCCCGGTGGCGCTTTGAAGTAGCGTAAATATATCGAGCTAACTCTCATGCCTAAATAGGCACAACAAATAATGAAAATCATCTATCACTTGGATTTACTTTAATATAACCTCAGAAGCGGGTGGCTGCTACCTTGCCGGACCCTTCTCTTTTCTTGAGCAGGAAGTAGAGTTCCCCTTTCTCCTTTAGGCTTCCCGCCACCCGCTCCGCGCCTTTCCCCGTTCCGCAGTACAGATCCACCCGGCCCGCTCCCTTGATCGCTCCTCCCGCGTCCTGGTTCAGAACAAAACGCGAAAAGGGGAGCCAGGTCACTTCGGCTGTCCCGTCCGAAAAAACCGGTTTCCGCAGTCGGATCAATGCCGGCGCCCCCTTGGGAAAAACCCTGGGGTCCGTGGCAATCGACCGGCCGGAGGTCAGCGGGACATTGTGCGAACCGACATTTTCCCCGTCCATGAGCCGGAAAAAAACATAACTGGGGTTCTGGTGCATCGCTTCATCCCGTTGGCCGGGATGAGTCTGCAGCCAGGTTTTGATCCCTTCGTGGGACATCTGCCGCTCCGTGATTTTCCCTTGGTTCAGAAGGACTTTCGCCAGCCCCCGGAAGGGATGACCGTTGGAGCGGGCATATCCGACGCGGATCACCCGTCCGTCGGGCAGCTCCATGATGCCGGAGCCCTGAATGTGAAGAAAGAACACCTCGATGGGGTCCGCCGCCCAGGCGAGTTCCAGATTTCGTCCCCGCAGAACTCCGTCTCCGTCGATTTCCTCCCGGGTATAGTGGGGCACGACCTCGCCGTTCAAAACCCGGCCGGTCAGGGTTTCCCCCTCGTATTCTTTTCTAAATTTGCCCAGATTGATCACGACGGTTTCTTCCGGAGTCCGATACAGAGGAACGGGAAAGGCTTCCGTCTCTACAAGAGATCCCTGAAAAACCGGCTGGAAATAGCCGGTAAACAGGACCGTCCCCTTGGAATCGCGACCGGCGGCTTTATAGAAATCGAAGGAGGCGGCGATCCTTGTTTTCCTGCAGTCATCGGAATCGCAGGTCAAAAGGATGTCCCGCAGCGCGAGCAAGGTTTCCTTCAATTCCTCGGCGGTGCACGTGGAGGCTCCCAGAGGGTAGCGGCTGTCCGCGGGAACGCGGCGGTAAAAGAGCAGGCTTTTCTCAATGGCGACCAGCAGGGATTCCCGGTCCAGATCATCGAGAAGAGGAGGGATTTCCTCGGGCTTCAGGAGGGTAAGCGGCTCGGATAGCGGCGTGGGGGCGGAGATCGCCGGGGGCTTCGCTTCCGGGGCCGGCGCGGGCATCGGAGCGGGAACCGGTTTCGGCGCCGGCGATGGGGCCGGTTGCGGAAGCGGTTGGGATGGCGTCGGACGAGGTTTCGGCATCGCCTCTTCTCCCGCGGGCCGCCTCGCGGCACAGCCCGCCGCCAGGACGGTGAGAAGCAAAAGCAGGATCAGGAAAAAACGCCGATTCCTTTGCTTTTTTGTCGTCATTGCATCCTCTCCTTTTTCAAAGCACCAGGTCCATGGCCGATTCATCGCAGTATTCGGGATACTTCGGACAGCGGAAGCAGTCCGACCAGACCTTCTCCGAAAGGGTGCCCCGGTCCACCACCTTGAATCCCATCCGTGAAAAAAAATCCACCTGGTAGGTCAGGGTAAAGATGCGGAAAAGATCCAGAGTAATCGCTTCGGAGATGCAGGCTTCCACGAGGCGGCGACCGATGCCCTCTTTCCGCCGGGACTCTTCCACGAAAAGGGAGCGGATTTCCGCCAGGTTCTCCCAGATGATGCTCATGGCGCAGACGCCGATGATCCGGTCTTCCTCTTCATCGATATAGACGAAAAAATCCCTGAGATTTCCGTAGATGTCCATGAGAGAGCGGGGCAGCATCTCCCCCTTTCCCGAAGAGAGATTGATCAGCCGGTGAATGGTCTTTACATCGCCGATCCGCGCTTTTCTGAGCATGTCCTACCTCCCCGTCGCCCGTTCCAGCATTTCCCGGGCATGGCGTATCGTCGTTTCCGTCCGTTCCCTTCCGCTGAGCATCCGGGCGATTTCCTCGAGGCGCTCCGCCGCGGAAAGGGGTTCAATATGCGTCGCCGTCCGCAAACCCTCGGCGTCCTTGACCACCCGGTAATGGCGGTCTCCATGGCAGGCGATCTGGGGCAGATGGGTGATGCAGAGCACCTGGTGATGCCGGGCGACATCGTGGAGCTTCTCTCCCAGGCGGTCCGCCGTTTCCCCGCCGATGCCGCTGTCCACTTCGTCGAAGACGATGACGCCCACGGCGCCCGCACGGGCCAGGACTTTTTTCATGGCCAGGATGATGCGCGACAGCTCCCCGCCCGACGCGATCCGGTTGAGCGGCTTCGGTTCCTCGCCGACGTTGGCGGACAGATAAAATTCAACCGTGTCGATTCCCCGGGGCGTGTATTCAGGCGGATCCCCCTCCGCGGCCCCGTGGAAAACCACGTCAAAAACCGCCGCCTCCATGCGCAGGCTGTGCAGCTCCTCTTCAATCGCCCCTCCCAGCGCCTGCGCCGCCAGGCGTCGGGACGAAGAGAGTTCCACCGCGACGGCGGCCATCCGCCTTTCGATTTCTTCCCGTGACTTCCCAGCCTTCTCCAATTCCTCGTCCAGAACGGACAGGTCGGTGAGGGAGGCTTCCAGTTCCTCCTGCTTTTTCAGCACCGCGTCGAGATCATTCCCGTATTTCCTCTTCAGCCGCCCCAGGATTTCGAGCCGATCCTCGATGGCCGCCAGCCTTCCAGGGTCCGGGGCCAGGCGCCGCCCGTAATCCCGCAGGGTAAGGGCGGCCTCCTCCAGAGGATAGTACAGGGCATCGAGTTCCGTGTCCGTGAGATTCAGGGACGCATCGAGGGCCCGGATCTCCCGAACGCAGTCGATCACCCTTTTCAGAGAGGCCAGGACGGAGTTTTCGTGGTCATAGAGGAGTTCATGGGCCAGACCCGCGGCTTCCATCAGCTTCTGCACGGAAAGGAGCACCTGCCGTTCCGCGGCCAGCCGGTCATCCTCCCCTGAGGTCGGGGCCGCCTGTCGAATCTCCGCCAGTTGAAAGCGGGCAAGATCTTCCTGCTCTTCCCGGCGCTTTTTCCTCTCCGCCAGACGGGAAAGAGTCTGCCCCAGGCCTAGCCAGGTTTCATACAGGCCGCCGTATTGGGAGCGCAGGCTATCCAGTCCGCCGTAAGCGTCCAGCATGTCCAGATGGCGGTCGGCATCCAGCAGGACCGAGTGCTCCCGCTGACTGCAGATGTTCATGAGGAACTCTCCCACGGTGGAGAGAAGATTGAGGGTCGCCATGCCGCCGTTGAGATAGGCCCGGCTCCGGCCGGAGCGGGAAATCACCCGCCGGATGATCAGCTCATTCCCCTCGTCTAAACCGGCCGACCTCAGCCTTTCCCGGACGGGGTCGCCGTCCTCCAGTTCAAAGCGCGCCTCCACCTCCGCCTCCTCGGCGCCGCCGCGGATCATGTCGGCGGAAGCCCGGTCCCCCAGCAGCAGCCCGATGGCGCCGATGATGATGGACTTCCCGGCGCCCGTTTCCCCCGAGAGAATATTCAGCCCCCGGCCGAAGGAAACCTCCAGGGCATCGATCAGGGCGAAGTTGCGGATCTTGAGCCGGGCCAGCATCCTGAGCTTACCGGTTGATGACGGGCAGCCTGCCCCATCCCAGCTTGGAGCGCAGAATTTCCAGGTAATCCCGGTTGGAAGAAGAGACCAGGGTGGTTACATAACGCGACTTGCGGATGATCAGGATATCTCCGGATTTCAGGGAAAGGGATTCCTGCCCGTCAAGATCGACGTTCATCCCTTCATCTTCGGACCAGACCTTCACAGAAACGGAGATCGTGCTGGGAAGAATGATCGGGCGGTTGGTCAGGGTATGGGGACAGATAGGATTGACGATAATGACATCCTGCGAGGGAAAAACGATCGGACCGCCGGCGGAGAGGGAATAAGCCGTCGAACCGGTGGGCGTGCTGATGATCAGGCCGTCCGCCCGGAAAGTCGTCAGATAATGGTCGTCCACGGCGGTTTCCATGTCGATGATCCGGGAAAGGTTTCCCCGGTTGATGACGACATCGTTCAGGACGGTGAATTCGCACAAGGCCCGGCCGTCCCGGATCACCTCCACATCGAGCATCATCCGGTCCTGGGTGGCGTATTCCCCGCGGAGAATCCGCTCCAGGGAAGGGTACATTTCATTGAGGTTGATTTCCGTCAGATAACCGAAGGCGCCGAGATTGATGCCGACAATGGGGATAGGGAATTCCCGGACCGACCGGGCCGCCCGCAGCATGGCGCCGTCCCCCCCCAGAACGACGAGCAGATCCGCCCGGGCTGCCAGGGATTGGCGCTCCACTCCGTCGGGCGCCTTCAGGGCGGCGGCGATCTCTTCATCGAGAAGGACCTCCATGCCCTGCTGCCGCAGCCAGACTTCAAGTTCAGCGGCGCATCCCAGCGCCTGCTCTTTCCTGATGTTGGCGATGATCCCGACTTTTCTGATCTTCTTTCCGCCCTTCATCCCCGGCCTCGATTAGAAAAACTGCTCTGCCCTATCACAAATCACCGGGAGTGTCCACGACATAATCGATCCCGGCTTCCCTCCGGTATTCTGCTTGACAAGGTTCCGCCCGATGGGATAGGTTCCGGCCATCACACTTCCACAGGGCAACCTGCCCGGCAAGGCATATCTTATGGGACTTCTCAAAGGCACGCTGACCTTTTCTCTTTACCGTCTGGAAGGGACCCTTCCGGAATCAGCCGACGACTTTATCGCCCGCCAGCTCCAGGCCTTCGCCTTTCGCAACATCCGCCTGGCCGCGGAGGAGAAGGCCATGGGCTGGACCAGCCTGGAGAACGTGCTGGATACGGATTTTGAAGGGGCGAAATATGCCTGGGGCGATTACCTGATGATGGCCCTCCGGATCGACCGGAAAATGGTTCCCCCTTCCCTGCTTAAAATCCGTCTGCTGGAAGCGGAGCAGGAGTTTCTCGCGGAAACGGGGCAGAAGAGAATATACCGGGAACAGCGGGACGATCTCCGGGAGCGGGTTCACCTGGATCTCTTCAACAAGACCCAGCCGGTTCCGGCTTTTTACGAATGCTGCTGGTCCGTGTCGCAGAAAACGCTGCTGTTGTGCACCCTTTCCGAAAAGGTGATCGACGATTTTCAGGATTTCTTCAAGGAGACCTTTTCCCTCTACGTTTATCCCTACACTCCCTGGGACCCCCTCTGGCTGGAGGAGGAACCGGCTGCCCGCCTGGCCGCGGCGGAAAAAGCGGGCCTGCCCGATGCCGGCGATACGGCGGGACTGGCGGCGGTGGACCGGACTTCCCTGGGGCGCGAATTTCTGACCTGGCTGTGGTTCAAAAGCGAAGAACGGAACGGCATGATCTCCATCCCCGGAGCGGGGGATATGGAGCTGCTCTTGGTCCGCCGCCTCGTCCTGGAGTCGGGGGATGGGGAGTATGCGGAAACCGTCGTCTGCCAGGGGATGCACGCCGATCTCAAGGAGGGGAAAGAGGCGTTGCGCCAGGGAAAGAAGATCAAGGAAGCGCGCATCAAGCTCGGCAGGGACGAGGACACCTGGGAATTCACCCTGAAGGCGGACCGTTTCTCCTTCCAGTCCCTCAAGCTTCCCGTGATGACGGACAAGCTCGACGATCCGGAAGACCGGGACGGCGCCATTCTCGAACGGCTCTACCTGATCGAGACGGCAACCAAGACCATGATTTCAATCTTCCGGCTCTTTCTCGATCTGCGCCTCTCTCCCCGGTGGCTCTCCACCGAGGCGCCCCGGATCAAGAACTGGCTTCAGGAGTAATCACTCCTGGTCCCAATCGTGGGCGGCCTGGGCCTTGGCCTTCTTTTCTTCCTGTTTGTGAATCGGGCGGAAGGAATACTCGATCCGGCCGCCGTCCTTTTCCGTGTATTCCAGGGAAAGATCCAGCTCGGTGCCCGCCCAGTAGTAAGTCTCCCTGTCCTCAACGCTGAGGGATACCCCCTCCCCGAAGTTTTTGAAAAAGTGCTTCTTGATCTTTTCGAACTCTCCGTAGGAATCGATCACCACGCTGGCGCGGTAAAAGCGGTGACGATAGAAGGAATAGAGGATATCGGACACCGTCGCGTCGTCGATCCGCAGGCGATCATCCTGGAGGCGGAAAGAGCAGATGTCTCCCTCCTCCGTGACGGGCAGAAAGGTCCGGCCGCTCAGACTCTCCAGGCGCTGCCCCCAGAGGATTCCCCGGAAGGCCATCGGTTCATTGGGAAAGGCATCCATTCGCTTTCTCCTTTTTTCTCGTTATTTACCCCTGTTGCCTCTAGAATCCGCCGACGAACCATACTGCTCATCGATCCAGGCTGAATAGGCCCCGCTGCGGATCCGGTCGATCCATCCCTGGTGGTCCAGGTACCAGTCAATCGTCCGGCGCAGTCCCGTGGCAAAGGATTCCCGGGGGCTCCAGCCCAGCTCCCGGTGAAGTTTGGAGAAATCGATGGCGTAGCGGTGGTCGTGCCCGGGACGGTCCGCCACGAAGGTGATCAGCTGCTGGCGGCAGCTCCCGTCGCACTGGGGCCGCATTTCATCGAGGAGGTCGCAGATCAGCCGGACGATGGCGATATTCTCCATTTCCGACTGTCCGCCCACGTTGTAGGTTTCCCCCCGGCGGCCGGACTGCATGATCGTCCAGATCGCCTCGCAGTGGTCCCGGACATAGAGCCAGTCCCGGACGTTCTTCCCGTCGCCGTAAACCGGCAGGGGCTTGCCTTCCAGGGCGTTGATGACGATCAGGGGGATGAGC
>CAZKRB010000007.1:12200-60206 GCA_964555065.1 uncultured Syntrophus sp. | reverse complement strand
TCCTGATGCACCTTATATCAACCTGTTTTCTGTCTTGACAATGGGGATAAGTTCAATCAGCAATTGGCTTTTCGAAGTCCTCTTCTTCTAAAGTGTAGTCTGGGTTCGGTATGTCTCTATGTGTAACCTTTGAAATGTATTTGATACTGCCGACAGAATGAGCATTTTTCATCCCCGACGAGATTTTTGTTTTACGTACTGCGACGTCAATAAACTCCGGAACTGATTTCCTGAAGAATGGTAGATAGGCGATAATGTGCTCGTGTCGAAACGAACAACCTATTGAGCTCGATACTTTGGTTAAAAAATCAGGCCACTCAGGAACATTCTCCAATAAACGAGTAATCTTTCGGGCTTTACCAAGATACCCTCTGAATTCCATGTCCACGGGTTGATCGGCTATCGTCTTTTGGACAGAGTCTTTCAAAGATACTATAAGCACGTCATGCGGAGATATATGAACACACACTTCCTGGCCTACATTAAATCGAAGGAATCCTCCCTCTTTGTCTAAATTTAGATTCCAATTTCCGGGATCGGAACTGTGTGCATAAACAATCATATCTGCTAAAAAATCGATTAATGTTTCTCTGGCTTCTTTATCTGGTATAAATGCTTCAACTAGTCTTTCGGAGTCTTCAATACTGTCTCTGCGTGTCGATAACATGCCTGTGTGTCTCCTTTGTGAGTTGGTATACCTTATGTGTTTCGTTCCGCTGAACTTCAAGGATATAATCCCATAGAGAAGCTGCTCGAAATGGCTAAACTTGCCATTGGGAAAAAAGATCATGCAGCAGATTTTTTTAAACAGGCAACTTGGATTTTCAAAGAACTAAAGTGATACCTTTTTTCTAATGATGCCTAACCTGGTCCTGACCTATTCCTGAATGTTTGGTATTGTGGCTCCCCCTATTCCCCGAATCCAAAAAGGAACAGAATTCCGAGCTTCTCCCTGTATTCGGGACAGAGGTTTATGACATCCGGAAGCTCCTTCCTGGAATTTTTCAAGGTCTTTTTCAATGCACAATGCATGCGAGAAAGCTCATCCGCTCAGTAGTGAAAACCCAAAGAGGGACATGAATATCATTGCCGCGATAGTGAAATCATTGTATGAACACAAAGCCAAGGACACCAAGATAATCCGGAATTCACACACCACTCCTCATGAGGTTACGGCAACATGACCCCCGAAGAATTCATCGCGACCTGGAAGGATAACAAACTCACCGAGCGAGGCGGAGCGCAGGCGCATTTTGACGATTTGTGCGATCTCCTGGAAGTGGAAAAGCCGCGCGATCCGGACAATTATTGCTTTGAGCGCGGAACCAAAAAATCTGACGGAGGGGATGGCTGGGCTGATGTCTGGAAGAGGGGGCATTTCGGCTGGGAGAACAAGAAACCCGGACGTGATCTAAATTCCGCCCTAAAGCAACTCACGGACTATTCACTGCATCTGGAAAATCCGCCGCTGCTGGTTGTATCCGACCGCGAACGGATATTCATCCACACGGCATTCACGGGCTATCCGGATGAGCCGCGTGAAATTTGCATTGAAGACCTGATCAACCGTGAAAAGCGGGAAATTCTGCGCTGGGTGTTCACTGATCCCGAGAAACTTCGTCCGGAGAAATCAACGGCCGCCATCACAGCCGAGGCCGCCGGACACTTTGCTGAACTGGCCAAGACCATGCGCGACCGAGGAATTGACGGCCAGCGTGTGGCCCATTTCCTGGTTCAATGTCTGTTTAGCATGTTCGCAGAAGATGAACAGCTTCTCCCCGGCCGCGTGTTCACCAATATTCTCAAAAACGCAGGTATCGACGCGGAAAAGGCCGGCAACCGCTTGGGCAGGCTCTTTGCGGCCATGCAGCAAAGAACGGGTGGTGAATACGGTGATCACGATATTGACTGGTTCAATGGCGGTCTCTTTAAAACCATCGATATTCCCCCCTTGATCGCCACCGATCTGGAATCCTTGTATGCCGCTGCGGGCAATATGGACTGGCGTGCGATCGATCCTACAATTTTCGGCACGCTCTTCGAACGCGGTCTTGACCCTACGGCACGTGCCCCCCTGGGGGCGCACTACACGGATACCGGCACCATCGCCAAATTGATTCACCCGCTGATTACCGAACCTTTGCTGGCCGAATGGCAGGCCGTCAAAGCCATGATCGTTCGAGGACAGGGGAAGGGTAAGCGGACGAAGCACTACAAGGAAGCCCGCGCCGCATATCAGGGTTTTCTTCAACGCCTCCGAAATTTCCGAGTTCTCGATCCTGCTTGCGGCTCAGGAAATTTTCTCTACCTTGCCCTTAAGGCGCTGCGTGACGTGGAAAAGCAAGTTTCCATCGACGCACAGGAACTTGGGCTGGAGACGGAACTGCTGATGCAGACGGGGCCTCACAACATCCACGGAATCGAGATTAATGAATACGCGGCTGAGCTTGCGCGTGTTACTGTCTGGATTGGCGATATTCAGTGGTGCCGCCGCAACGGATGGGCAGTTGCCAAAGATCCCATCCTGCGTTCACTGGATGGTATCGAGCATCGTGACGCCCTGCTCAATGATGACGGCAGCGAGGCAGAATGGCCGAAGGCGGATGTCATCGTCGGGAATCCGCCGTTTCTGGGGGACAAGATGATGCGTGGCGAATTGGGCGACGCCTATGTCGAAGCTGTGCGCGTACGGTACAAGGGGCGTGTCCCCGGCGGCGCTGATCTGGTAACGTATTGGTTCGAGAAGGCGCGGGCTGAGATTGCCGCTGGACAGGCTGGGGCAGCGGGTCTGGTCGCCACCAATTCCATTCGTCAGAAACGTAACCGTGCCGTACTGGAACGCATTCAAAAAAGCACACGTATCTTTGAGGCCTGGTCGGATGAGGATTGGGTCAACGAAGGGGCAGCCGTACGAGTCAGTCTGGTCTGCTTTGGAGAGGGCGCCAACACCCGGCTTGATGGAAAACCCGTGGCGGTTATACATTCGGACTTGACCGGCAGCACACAGACAGATGAGACCTTGGACCTTACCGAGGCCCAGCCGATTGTTGCAAACAAGGGGCGTTCCTTCTTCGGAATTTGTCTGGCAGGTCCTTTCAAAGTGGATACGGCCAAGGCTCTGGAATGGCTCAAGGACAGCGGAAACCCGAATGGACGCCCAAACAGTGATGTGGTAAGGCCAATCTACAATGGCTCTGACATTACCCGGCGTTGGGCGGGCAATTGGGTGGTTGACTTTGCCGGGATGGAACTGGCCGACGCAGCCGATTACATTGCCCCTTTTGCCTATGTGGAGGCCATGGTTAAGCCGATACGTATGAATAACAACCGCAAGGCCCGAGCAGAAAAATGGTGGCATCATGGTGAAAAACGCCCGGCAATGCGTGCCTCCCTAAGCGGCCTGACCCACTTCATCGCCACCCCGGAGACGGCCAAGCACCGCTTCTTCGTAAGATTCCCGGTGGCGGTAGCCCCTGAGCACAGTCTGATCGTTATCCCACAACCGGATGACGCAACATTAGGCATCCTGTCCTCCCGAATCCATTGCGTATGGGCACTGGCAAAAGGGGGCCGTATGGGATTTGGTAATGATCCCCGTTACAATGCCAGTCTCACTTTCGAAACCTTCCCCTTTCCCCCTGGATTCGATCTAACGACACAGGCCATGCCGGACGGTCGTCTGTTCATCGATATTGCCGAGGCTGCCGCCGATCTTGATTCCTGGCGGGAAAAATGGCTCAACCCCGATGGCTGGTTGGACTGGGCGAGCACACCAGAGGAGCGAAGCGCCGGGTTCCCACCCCGGCCAGTTCCAAAGGCAGAGTACGCTTCAGCCTGGAAGAAGCGTACCTTGACGAATCTTTACAATGAAATGCCTTCCGGCCTGAAACTGCGACAGGCAAAAATCGACCAGGCTGTCGCTGCCGCCTACAACTGGACCGACTATACCCCGGAAATGTCTGACGAAGAAATTCTCCGCCGCCTTCTGGCGCTTAACCGGGAACGGGCGGCAGGGTAAACGGCGATTGGCAGACGCTCCGCCCAAGGTGTTTGGGACCGTCTATGTTGCATTGCTATTATCCTGACCACACACCCCCTAACAGCCCTGTCATCGAGAACAGTGCAGGGATCAAATCGTGTCCGGCTTTTTTGTGGTAGAAAAATGAAAAGTGGGACTATAGCGGGACAAAATGACCGGACAAAAGAAAAGGACTTAACCATATCCGGCTAAGTCCTTTATTTTATTGGCTGGGGAAACAGGATTCGAACCTATATTCACGGAGTCAGAGTCCGTTGTCCTACCATTGAACGATTCCCCAGTGTGCTGGTTTGTAAGAGCGCCTGATTTGCTCCCCGTATTCAGGCGCCTTTCTTCAGGCGGGAAGCAATATAATGTGATTGACTTTCTATGTCAACAAATTTTCTTGACATGAGGGGGTAACCGGCTTGTCCTCCTCGCGGGAGATTGATCATTAAGTAAGATACTGAGATGAATAAAAATCAGGCGGGGACTGCCCCTATTTTTTCGTTGCGCTTTGCAGTTTTTGACTGTGAGAGAATGCGTAGATAAACCGTATTGCAAAATATTTGTGATCAAATTAGTTTAAATGATGAAAATTCTCTTTCTGCCGGTTTATGAGCGACAATGTTTCAGACGGCCATTTTTAAATATTCTGGAGGGGCGCCGCTGTCGGAAGATGCATGCCGTTGATCTCACGGGAAAAGCAACGTCGAGAAAAGGTTGCTCGGCTAAGTCGCTGAAAGTTGTCCATGGGGATGACTCTACGGCGGCTTGAGATAAAATGTAACGATTAAAAAGGGAGGGTGTGCCATGTTTGATCGGATTCTGTATCCAACGGATTGTTCGGATGTTGCCGGAAAAGCGGTACGCTACATCGAGCAGTTGAAGGAGGCGGGCGCAAAAGCGGTCACGATCGTCCATGTGATTGACAAAAAATATCTGTATGAAACGGCCCATGATGTTGCCATTGATTTTGAGGCGATCGAGAGCGGCCACCGAAAAACCGTCACCGAACAGTGCGGCCAGGCGATGTCGCAGCTCAAAGCAAAGGGCATGGAGGTCACGTTGAGGATAGAAAAGGGAATTCCCTTTCAGGAAATTCTCCGGGTGGCCAAGGAAGAGAATGCGTCCCTGATTGTGATCGGATCGCATGGAAAAAGCAACGTCGAGGAAATGCTTCTCGGATCCGTTTCGGAAGCCGTCGTCCGCCATTCCACACAACCGGTCCTGGTGGTCAAACGTTAAGCTGAACTCATCAGCCTGAAGAGAGAACGGCTGCAGGGCCCTCTTTCTTCAGGCATTCTTCGCATTCCCACCGGCAACCCTCCAGCCGTTCAGTCTTTTTCAACCGGCGCCAACTGCATCTCTTTTCCGGACTGGATCAAGGTCATGGCTTCGTATGCCGGCTTTTTCAGCGGATAATCGGACCGGTAATGTCCTCCCCGGCTTTCCTTCCTGAACAGCGCTGCGGAGGCAATCAATTTTGCCGTCTGGACAAGGTTCCTGGTTTCGAATATCTGATCGTTCGGATAGTAACCCCAGTAGATCTTGTTGATGGTCTCCGATAGGCTTTCCAGGATGCCGACGGCAGCCCGCAGTCTCTCCTCTGTTCTGTCGATTCCGCACAGACTCATCATGGTCGTTCGCGTCACATCCCAGATCTGGTTGACGGTAGCCACGTCGGCATGACTGAAGATTCCCTGGGTATACCAGGCCGGAACGTTCTCCCGATTGCTGTTGGCGGAATATTTGATCGCTTCCTCTGCGGCAAGCCTTCCAAAGAGGGCGGCTTCTGTCAGGGAATTGGAGGCCAAGCGATTCGCTCCCATCAGCCCGGTGCAAGATACCTCTCCGATGGCGAATAATCCGGGAATGCTCGTCCTTCCGTAAAGATCCACAAGAATGCCGCCACAGGTATAATGCGCCGCCGGCACGACCGGGATCGGCTGGGAGATGATGTCGATGCCTTTTTTCAGGCAATGCACGTAGATCTGGGGAAAATGCGCCTTGATGTACTGGGGAGTTTTGCCGGTGATCTTGGTCGTGACATTCAGATAAACATGCTTTAAACCCAGCCTTTTCATTTCCGCATCGATGGCCTGCGATACCTTGTCGCGCGTGGCATGCGATCCGTCAGGATTATAGGCCAGAACGAAGTCTTCCGTGGAATCGGCGCTGATCGTGAGGATGCCGCCCATGCTGACCCCCCGCAACGCTTCCGTCAGCAGAAATCGGCGCTCGTTGGACTGCATGGCGAAGGGTTCGTACAAAACGGTCGGATGGAACTGAAAGAATTCCATATTGGCGATTTTCGCCCCGACGTTATAGGCCATGGCAATGCCGTCGCCGGTGGCATTATCCGGGTTGCTGGTATATTGGAATACTCTTCCCGCTCCCCCCGTTGCCAGGATGACCGCATTGGCCTTGAAGGCGATCACGGTTTCACGGATGCGGTCAATGGCGTAAACGCCCAGGCAGCGGTCTTCAATATTCCGGTTTTTTGCGAGCTTACGCTTGGTGATCAGGGTGAAGGCGAGATAATGTTCATAGACTTTTATGTTTTGGTCCCGCAGGACGCTGTCGGCCAGAGTCTCTTCAATGGCTTTCCCCGTATAATCCGCCACGCAGTAGATTCTCTCATGGTCATGACCCCCTTCCTGGTGCAGCACCCAGCCGTTCTCGTCTGTCGAGAAGGGAACATGCTGCTCGATGAGGAAGCGGATGGGCTCGAAAGAGTGGTGGGAAAAATAATCGACCACTTTTTTGTTGCACAGGCCGTCACCGGCAGCCAACGTATTCCGTATGAGGGATTCATAGCTGTCCTCTCCGCGGGTTACCCGGTCAGGGTCCAACCCCGTAATGCCGCCTTGCGCGTAGTAGGTATTGGAATCGGTGATGTTGCTTTTCGTCAGGAGGATGACTTCTCTGCCGTTTTTGCTTGCCTCCAGGGCCGCACGCAGACCGGCGATGCCGCTCCCGATGATGAGGATGTCGGTTGTAACGATTTCGTTATGGCGTGTATTCGACTCCGATGTTTTGCACATGTCTTTTCCGATCTTAAGCCGCTGGTGAGACTCGCTTCCCCGACGCTTCAGGCAGATGCCGGTTTGCCCCTGCCGTTGCGACGGCCGGCATCGTCACGTTTCCATGCAGCTTAAACATGGTAGTTTTACACGGTTTGCGGAATCGGTCAATCCTTAAGTTCAGGAATCAGCGCAGCATCACCTTCAGTTTGCCGGGAGTTTTTACAATCGATCAACTCCGCGTTCGATCCTGGACCGGTGGACGGCCGGTCATGGGCAGTTCATTCTCTAGATCCTATTCCAGAAACTCCCGTGCCATTGAATTCCAGGAGGCAATATAACGCATCGACCAATAACTATTATTGATTTGACATATAACCAACGGGTTTATAAAAACCGATACAATGAAACCGTTTGCAAACATCAAGGAGGCGAAAAAATACATGTTTAGAAATCTGAAGCTGACCGTTCTTTTTTTAACCTTGATCGCCCTATCCCTGGTTCCCTCAGTCAAGGCGGATGAGATTCCCAATCTGAAGGTGGGCTATATCTTCACGACCCATCATACCCCCTTCATGGTCGCATTGCAGAAAGGAGAGGCCTTCAAGTCCATGGGGGTTTACCTCCGGCCGATCATTGCCAAGGATAAGTATGAACTGGTGGCCGACGGCAAACCGATCGCCAAATTCCAGTTGATTGTGGCGAAAAGCGGCACGGAAACGGCTTCCCTTTTTGCGCGGAACCAGCTGGATCTTGCCATGGCGTCGGTGACCGCCATGATGTCCGGGATCGATAAGGGTACGCCGATCAAGATTCTCTCTCCTCTCCAGACCGAGGGGATGGGTCTTGTGGTCCCCAGGGAATCCTCCCTCAAGGATTGGAATTCCTTTCTGGCCTATGTGAAAAAGGCGAAGAAACCCGTCAAGGTCGGCTACCATTCACCCACGAGCGCACCTAAAATCATCCTGGAAGGCGCACTGAAGTCCTTCGGGATCAGGGTCACGGAAGATCCCACGCAAATGTCGGCGCAGGTTCTCCTCGTCGATCTGAAGGAAACAACGAATATGGTTCCCGCTCTGGCGAGCAAACAGGTAGAGGCCATCGTCGGCCCCTCGCCCTTCCCGGAAGTCGCGGTCAACAGAGGGGTGGGAAAAATCATCGCCAATCTTCGGGATCTGCCGCCGAAAGGCTACTGGCATGATTTCCCCTGCTGCGTCACGGCGGCCAGCGAGGAGACCATCGCCAAACATCCCGACGTGGTGCAGAAGTTCGTGGAACTCATCGCCAAAACAAACGTATGGTGCAACAAGCACAGGATCGAAGCGGGGACTCTGGCTGCCGAGTGGATTGGTCTTCCCAAGGAAACCGCCCAGACGTCACAGCTTGTTTACCTTCCGAAGTTTACGAAAAGCTGGATGGGCGGCGCCGACAAGTACCTGACTATCCTGAATTCGATGGGCAATTTTACGGGCCGGTTGAAGGGGAAAACGATCAGCCAGGTAAAACCGGCTCTTTTTGATATGCGCTTCATCGATAAAGTGAAATTGTAAAATGGATTTTCAGAAAATTCTGTCCCGGATCGGCGCCACCCTGCTGGTCCCCCTTCTTTTTCTATTCCTTTGGAGCTTTATTGACCGGCAATTGAACAATGAGGTGATCCTGCCCGGCGTCGGGCAGGTCGCCGCGCTTTTCCTCCAGCCGACGGAGAGCCTCATTGCCATGGGTTCTCTTGCCGCCAACGTCGCCATCAGCCTTGTCCGGGTCCTGGCGGGCTATCTCCTTGCGGTCTGTCTGGCGATCCCTCTGGGAATCCTGATGGGCTACTATGGAACGGTCAACAGGCTCCTTAACGGTTTCCTCGCCCTGTTCCGGCCCATTCCTCCCCTCGCCTGGGTGCCTTTGGTGCTCGCCTGGTTCGGCGTCGCCAGCCTCGCCACGATGTTCGGCGTGGAGGACGGCAAATTCTATCTGTACCTCAACAACCTGAAGTTATCGATGGTCTTTATCATTTTTATCGGGGCCTTCTACCCGATTTTGACCAGCGCCATTCATGGGGTGATGAGCGTGCGGAGCACCCTGCTGGATTCGGCCAGAGTGCTGGGGGCAGGCGAGTGGGACATCTTCCGGAAGATCCTGCTGCCCGCCGCCTCACCGTCCATTGTAAACGGCATGCGGATCGGGCTGGGCGTGGCCTGGATGTGCCTCGTGTCCGCGGAAATGCTGCCGGGAAGCATTTCCGGCGTGGGATACCTGATCACTCATGCCTACACCCTTGCCCGGACGGATATCGTCATTGCCGGAATGATCAGCATCGGCATTGTCGGCGCCATACTGGATCTCTTCTTTCGCCTGATCGAAGACCGCAAATTCGTCTGGACAAGATTGACGCGATGACCGCCGGCCCCATCCTCCGCATCGACAGGCTGAAAAAGACGTTTCGGACAAACAACGGCAGTACCCTCGAAGCCGTGGCTGAGGTCAGCTTCGACGTTCCGGAGAATGACTTCGTGTGCATCGTTGGGCCCTCTGGATGCGGGAAATCGACCCTGCTGCGGATGATCGCGGGCCTCGAAAGGGTCACCGCCGGTCGGATTGGCTACCGGGAAAAGCCGATCACACGGCCGCGTAGAGAAATCGGAATGGTTTTCCAGGAATATTCCCTGCTCCCCTGGAGGACCGTTCTGGACAACGTTGCTCTGGGTCCGGAATTCGGCGGGGCGCGCCGGGATGAACGCGAAGCAACAGCAATGGAGTACCTGAGACTCGTGGGGATGGAGAATTTCTCCGGTGCCTTTCCCCATGAGCTTTCCGGGGGGATGCGGCAGCGCGTCGCCATTGTCAGGGCTCTTGCCAACGACCCCGATGTTCTGCTCATGGACGAACCCTTCGGGGCCCTTGACGCCCACACGAGAATTCTGCTGCAGAAAGAACTGCTGCGCGTCTGGGAAAACAACCGCAAAACCATTCTCTTCGTGACCCACGGCGTCGATGAGGCCATCTACCTTGCGGACCGCATCATGGTGATGTCCGCCCGGCCAGGGCGAATACTGGAAATGATCGATGTGGACATGGATCGCCCACGGGACCGGGCACACCCAACCTATGGACAACTGGCGGAGCGCATCCTCTCTATCCTGGAGAGGGAGGCTGCTTTTTCCTGAACGGGGAAAAGGATATAGGAGAAAAGAGGCATGACATTCAATAGCAAGAATATTAAACCGTTGATTGACGATGAGTTTGTTGGAGAGCCTCCCAAACGAGCCCTCCAGTATATCGCGAACAAACGCGCGGAGGGTATGCCGGTGGCCGGGACTTACTGCGGATACGCCCCCATGGAGGTGATACGCGCCGTCGGGGCTGTGCCGGCTGTACTGTGCGCCTTCGCCAACAAGACCATTCCGGCGGCGGAAGAAGTGCTGCCCGCCAATCTCTGCCCCCTGATCAAGTCAAGCTACGGGTTCATCATTTCCGACACCTGCCCCTTTTTCGCCCTTTCCGATGCTGTCGTGGCGGAAACGACCTGCGACGGCAAGAAGAAGATGTTTGAGCTGATCTCCTCCCATCGGCCCATGTTCGTCATGGATCTGCCCCAGCTTCCTGACGAGGTGGAAGCCCGGACCAACTGGGCGGCGATGATTTCCAAACTCAAGGGATTCCTGGAGAACACCTTCGGCACTTTCGGGACGCCGGAGGGCATCGAGGCGGAGATTCAGGCAACCAATATCAAAAACCACCTGATGCGGCGCGTTTTTGGATACGCCGCGAAAAGGCCGCCGCTTTTGAACTGGAGCGAACTCTACGAACTGTGCTTTCTAGCCCAGGTGGCCACGACGGAGGATCTCCTTCCGGTCTTCAAGGAGGTCTTTGAAACGCTCGAAGAGCGGGAGGCGAAGGGCATTTATTACGGGACTCCATCCTCTCCCCGGGTGCTGGTCACGGGCTGTCCCGTGGGCGGGGATTCGACCAAGGTGTTCCGGATCATCGAAGAGGCGGGGGGCGTCGTCGTGGCCATGGACTCCTGCTCGGGCATGAAACCTTTTATTAACGACATTGAGGAAAAAACAGGGAATCCAATCGACGCCGTGGCCCGCCATTATCTTGAGATCCCCTGTTCCTGCATGACCCCCAATACCCGGCGGCTCACGGAGCTGGACAAGACCATCGCTCTTTTTCAGCCCGATGCAGTCGTCGAAGTGGTCCTTCATGCCTGCCACTCCTATAATATCGAAGCCATCAAGGTGATGAACCACGTAAAAGAGACGCACAATCTGCCCTATCTGAAAATTGAGACGGATTACTCAGAGGGCGACGTCGAACAGATCCGGACCAGGGTGGAGGCGCTGCTGGAGAGTCTCTAAATTTGTGCAAAAAGGGTGGGAATACCGGGAACACGAAAGGAAATTCAAGGTGACGCAAACGGCTCCAGCAGAAATTACGCCTCTGATCGACGACTCCCAGGTCGCGGACCCGATTCGCCGCTTCCTTGAGTACATTTTGAATAAAAGGGAACAGGGAGTACGCATTGTCGGCCTGTATTGCGGCTATGCCCCCGTTGAGATGATCCGGGCCATGGGCGCCGTTCCCGTTTCCCTCTGTGCCGCTTCACAGCGGACGGTGGCTGCGGCGGAAACGGTCCTGCCCGCCAATCTCTGCCCGTTGATCAAATCGAGTTTCGGGTTTATTCGCACCAATTCCTGTTTCTTCTTTGAGGCCTCGGATGCCGTCATCGGCGAAACAACCTGTGACGGCAAGAAGAAGATGTTCGAACTGATCTCCCCTCTCAAACCCACGCACATCATGGATCTTCCCCAGCTTCCCGATGAGGCGGCGGGATTGGACCGCTGGACCGGGATGGTCCGTAAACTCAAGCATTTTCTGGAGACGACTTTCCAGGTCCGCATTTCCGATGATCAGCTGGAGGCGGAAATCCGGGAGACCAATCGTAAGAACCGCCTGATGGACCGTTTTTTTTCCTATCTGGCCTGCTGTCCTTCTCTCGTCCACTGGCGGGAGATCTACGACGTCATTGGCCTCGAACATGTGACAAACAGCGATGAATTTCAGGGTCTGATAGAAAACGCGGTCTCCCGGCTGGATGAAAGGATTGCCCGGGGAATCTTTTTCGGAACATCTTCTTCCCCGCGGGTCCTGGTCAGCGGCTGCCCTGTCGGGGGGGATGCACGCAAGGTTTTGCGGATTATCGAGGAGGCGGGTGGGGTAATCGTGGCCCTGGAGGCATGCAGCGGAATGAAAAACTATTCCATCCGCATTGCAGAGGGAAGCGGCGACCCTCTGCGGGCCGTGGCGGAAAGCACCCTGAGCATCCCCTGCTCCTGCATGACCCCGAATCGACGCCGCCTGGACCTGCTGGACAAAATGATCGCCCGGTTTAAACCCGACGTGGTCATCGATGTCGTTCTTCACGCCTGCCACTCCTACAATGTGGAGTCCTATAAAGTGCGCAATCATATCCAGGAGCGGCATGGCTTGCCCTGTTTGAAAATTGAAACGGACTACTCCGACGGCGATATCGAGCAGATCCGGACAAGGGTGGAGGCGCTGTTTGAAAGTATAGAGATCAAAAAATAAAAATGTCAGGAGGCATATCATGTCGGATTATACAAAAATGTGGACGGAACTCGGCCTGGATCTTCAAGGCCATGACGCGCTGCTGTCTGTTCTGGGAAGCGCCTACGGGGAAATTTTCCTTTCGCAGAAAAACCGCCCCGAGGGCATGAAGTATTTCGATTTTGTCATGAGTGAAGTTCACGGACTGCGGATTCAGGAATTGATGGATGCCAAGGCGCAGGGGAGGATCGTCGTCGGTTCGTATTGCGTGTTCGTCCCGGAAGAGCTGATCCTGGCCGTGGATGGGGTATCGGTGGGATTGTGCGCCGGGGCGGAATTCAATTTCGAAGGCGCCGAAGAGGTCCTGCCGAGAAACACCTGTTCACTCATCAAGTCCGCCTTCGGGTTCAAACTCGGGAAGGTGTGCCCCTACCTGGAAGCATGCGATGTGGTCGTGGGAGAGAATACCTGCGATGGCAAAAAAAAGGCTTATGAGATCCTGGGTCCGCTGGTCAAGGATCTGCACGTTATCGACCTTCACCAGACGAAATCCGAAATGGGCCGGGCATTGTTGAAGGAGGAATACCGCCGATTCATGGAGAAATTAGAGAGTGTCAGCGGTAAAAAGATCACCCCGGAATCTCTCAAGAAGGGAATCGAAATCGTCAACGCGAAACGGGCGGCGGTAAAAAGGCTGGCGGCAATCCGCGCGGCCGATCCGGCGCCGATCTCCGGTCTGGATGGCCTGCTCGTCAACCAGGTCTTTTTCTATGATGATCCGATCCGCTTTACCGATTCGGTCAACAAGCTCTGTGACGAACTGGAAGTACGGGTAAAAAATGGCATCGGCGTCTTTGCGCCGGAGACGACCCGGGTTGTTGTCTCCGGATGTCCCATGGCTGTTCCCAACTGGAAGCTGCCTATGCTCATTGAAGCGAGCAATGCGGTCATCGTGGGCGAGGAATCCTGCGTGGGGGAACGGGGAGCGCGCCGGCTGACGGAACCCAAAGGCGATACCGTGGAGGATCTTCTCGATACGATCACGGAACGGTATTTCAGCATCGACTGTGCCGTTTTCACGCCGAATTCCTCACGGGTCGACTACGTGAAAGAAATGACGACAAAACTGAATGCCCAGGGCGTGATACATTACTGCCTCCAATTCTGTCAGCCCTACAGCGTGGAAAGCGGCCCCGTCGAGAAAGAACTGGAACAGTCCGGCGTGCCGACGTTGCGGCTGGAAACCGACTACAGCCAGGAAGACGCGGGACAGCTCAAGACGCGAATTGAGGCCTTCATCGAGCGGTTGGAGAAAAAATGAGAGTCGCAGGCATTGACATCGGATCGCGGACGGTCAAACTGGCCATTATTGAAGACGGCAGACTGGTCCTTTCCCGTAAGACGCTGACCTCTTACAATCCCCTGGAAACAGCCCGGGAACTGATCGGCGATGCCGTCTTCGATGCGCTTACCGCCACCGGATACGGCCGCCATCTGATCAAGGGGCATCTGGACTGCCCGGTGATCAGCGAGATCAAGGCCTTTGCCGTGGGCTCCCGTTTCTTTTCGCAGGATTGCCAGTCTATCCTGGACATCGGCGGACAGGACACAAAGGCCATTTCCCTGGACCGCGAGGGAAACATGCGGAAGTTCGAAATGAACGACAAGTGTGCCGCGGGCACAGGGCGTTTCCTGGAGGTCATGGCGACCGCCCTGGGCTTTTCCCTGGAAGAATTCTCCCAGGCGGCGCTTTCGGCTGAAAAGGCAATCAAGATCAACAGCACCTGCACCGTTTTTGCCGAATCCGAGGTGGTTTCTCTGACGGCCAAGGGGGTGCCGCGCAATGAAGTGGCCCTGGGCATTCACAAAGCCATTGTGAGCCGTTCGGTGGGCCTCCTGAAGAAGGTCGCCGTGCCGGGGACCATCTTCTTTGCCGGCGGCGTTGCACGGAATGCCTGCGTGCGGGTTCTCCTCGAACAGGAGATGGGCAGCCCCGTGTTTGTGCCGACCGACCCTCAGATCGTGGGGGCCGTCGGGGCCGCGTTGAGTTCGATATGATTCCATTTCCAGCTCCGCAGTATGTCGTTTTCCTGTTCCCCTCCGTCAGTTATGTCCTGAAGGCGGAGAAGATCCTCAAGGACCAGAAAATCGACCACAAGCTGATTCCCGTTCCCCGCCATATCAGTGCCGACTGCGGAGTCTGTCTGCGGATTGCTGCGGATCAGCAGGGAAGGGTTATTGGAGTTCTGAAGGGAGCGACGGACTGGGAGAGCATGGCGCCGCTGTAAACCCCGGTAAGCTGTTTCGCGCGGAAACGGGGAGAAAAAGCCCGCCGGTCACATCATTCTTTCGGTTTCCATGCAGTCTCGCTGCTGAAAAGGATTTTCAAGCCGGTTCCCAACTCTTTCCGGAGGCTGGATGACCAGCGCTGAAAAGGCTCATTCTTCTTGTGAGCTTCGAAGTTTTCATGTCTCATGATGCCTCGCAGACAGACAAGGCCTTATTGTCTTTTGGGCCAGGTAAAACTTGCACCGCAGCGTTACCGGCTCTAGATCTTTACAGATTTCTCCGTCCCATTTCATAAAATCGATCAGTTCTTGATGCTTCCCCGGTTTTGCTTCAATTCTGAACGCCGAACATCATGCCTCCGGGTCGGTTTTTGCCCATCCTTTTACACGGATAAAATATTCCCCATAAATACGCCTTTATTGAGTCGATCTTGGCCGCCATCCGATTTCAAAGAACTGGAACGAAAGGCTGTGGTTCGAGAGGGACAATGTGGACCACTTCTCGCACAGTTGACATCACGCAATGATGTGCGAAATAATATCTGCGGCCAATCCATCAATCGAATGGAAGGGGGCTCGATTGGCGTGCTGAGCATCCGAAGCTGCCGATCATCGCCTGTTGTTATTGACTTCTCAATCGTGCGCTTCTGGAGATGAACCGGTGAATATGCTCGGTTCATACTATGAACAGCCTTCAAAGAAAGTTTTTGGCAGCGCGAACCAATAACGACTATATAAGGCAAAAAATACGAGTTCATGTCCTGTGCCCCTTCCATAGGCTTATACAAAAATAAGGGCATTGGAGCCATGAAATCATCCAGGGACTGATTGTTCGGCAGAGGATGATTTTGTAATGATGCTGTTAAAACATGAGGGGAAAAAAGATGAAGGAGCATGAATTCGAAGCATATTGCCTATATTGGATTGCGATGCGAACCAGCATCCTGGCAGTGGGTCAGAAGATATCTTTCTGTCCATTGGATGACACAAGTGAAAAGATTGGAATTATCTTCAGGATTGAAGGCGAACAAAAACCGGAGAGCATCAGGGTATTGAACTATTTCCATAATAATCGAAAAATCCACGAGCAATTGAGAATAGGGGGAAGCGCTTTTTTTGATGTCGTATGGGAAGACGGCACCATAACGCCAGGAATTCCTGAACGGCATCTTCGTGACTATGCGGAGGTGATGTTTGTTCCTGAAATTGCGGATGCGGAAGAAATCGAACAGGCTTTAAAAAATAGTTCGATGGGACAATGCAAAAGCACGTCTTACTAAGTCATTGTGACTTGTTGAAGGAAGGAAAGTTTTCAATAAAGGATCGGGAATCTTCTGATGCCATGGATGACGCGCGCAATGAGAGGAAGGCGTGGATTCGTCTTACGGTTGAACACAGATTCACAGGCTAAGAGATCAGCGTTTGTCCCATGCTACAGCTGAGTCAATTCCCGAACCGTCGGTGCAAAAGATGGGGGCCTTCCGGACGCAAAAGGATTCGTTTTGGCGAGACTTGATGGAGTTTAAAAAACAAGGGGGTTGCGCTTGAATCAGCGAAACCCCCATTGTTTTATTGGTGGGCCGTATGGGACTTGAACCCACGGCCAACGGATTAAAAATCCGCTGCTCTACCAACTGAGCTAACGGCCCCTGTTCTTTATGGAAAGGTTTGACCTTTTAACAGGTTGAGTCTTTCGTTGTCAAGAGGAAACTTCTAACCGGAAAAGGGATTCTTCACGACAATCGTCTCTTCCCGGCCGGCCCCTACGGATACGAGGATTGCCGGGACGCCGGCCAGGGATTCCAGCCTTTCAAGATAGCGCCTGGCATTGGCGGGCAGATCCTCCAGCGAACGCGCTTCCCGGATGTCTTCCGTCCAGCCTTCCATTTCCTCGTAAACCGGGCGGCAGGCGTTCAGGATGCGCGGGTTGGCGGGAATCGATTCGGGATAAAGATCGGTTTCCGATTGGTAGCCGACGCAGATTTTCAGGGTTTCAAAGCCCGTCAGAACGTCCAGCTTCGTGACGGCCAGGCCGGTGATTCCGGAAACCCGCACGGCCTGTTTCACCAGGACCATGTCCAGCCAGCCGCACCGTCGCCTTCGTCCCGTGGTCGCGCCGAATTCCTGGCCCACCGTCTGCAGGCGTTCCCCGATCTCGTCGTTCAGCTCGGTGAGGAAAGGGCCCTCCCCCACCCGGGTTGTGTAGGCTTTGCAGATGCCGACGGTCTCGTGCAGGTGGGAGGGGCCGATGCCCGTTCCACAGGAGGCATTGCCCGCCACCGTGCTGGAGGAGGTGACAAAGGGATAGGTGCCGTGTTCGATATCCAGATGGCATCCCTGCGCCCCTTCGAAGAGAATCGGCTTGCCCAGCTTTATTTCCCGGTCCAGGATGAGGGAGGTATCCGCCGCGTAGGGGCGGATTTTTTCGGCATACGCCTGATATTCGGCGAAGATTTTTTTCTCATCGAGAGGGGCTTCTCCGGACAGGCGGTTCAACTGTAAATTCTTTTCTTCCACATTGACCGCCAGCATTTCCCGGAAAATGGTCTCGTCCAGGAGATCGCAGATCCGGATCCCTACCCGCGAGATTTTGTCCTCGTAGGCGGGACCGATGCCGCGTCCCGTTGTTCCGATTTTCTTCCCGGAGCGGCGGGCTTCCCGGGCTAGATCCAACTGCCGGTGATAGGGCATGATCACGTGCGCCTTTTCGCTGACGTAAAGACGGGTATCGGGCGGAAATAGCCCCCTTTCCCTGAGACTTTCTATTTCCTCGATGAGTACCGACGGATCCACCACCACGCCGTTTCCGATAATGCAGATCTTGGAATTGTGCAGAATTCCGGAAGGAATCAGATGAAGAATGGTCTGCTGGCCTTTGACGACCAGGGTGTGCCCCGCATTGTTCCCGCCCTGAAATCTGGCGATAACCGCGGCATCTTCCGCATAACGGTCAACAATCTTTCCCTTTCCTTCATCCCCCCACTGGGTTCCCACAACGACAACATTGGCCATATCGCTAACTCCTCTGAAATGAACCTGCCCAACTTCGAAGGTCTTCTGAAAATGCGCTACATATCGAGTTGATGAACAGAAATAACGTTGGCTGTTTCCTTCATCCTTTTCAACATGTCGGAGTCCAGCGGCGTGTCGGTGCTGAAGACCACCATGGCTTTCTGCTGCTCCTGCAACCGGCTCCAGTGCATCCTGGCGATGTTGATGTTTGCATCCCCGATGGCGGTGCCCACATTGCCGATCACGCCCGGTCGGTCATGATTGTACAGCATGAGCAGATGCCCTTCCGGAATGACGTCCACCGTGAAAGCGTTGATCCGGACGATCCTGGGCTCCCGAAGTCCGAACAACGCTCCGGCCGTGGTGGTAACCGCCTTGGCGGTTTTCAGGGTCAGGGTGATCATGCTGCGGTAATCGCTGACCGCGCTGCTCTTGGATTCCTTGACCTTGATCCCCCGTTCCTTCGCAATGACCGGCGCGTTGATGTAATTGACGCTTTCATTAAGGATGGGAGTCAGCAGCCCTTTCAGCAGCGCGATCGTCAGCGGCGTCACGTCAAATTTGAGAATTTCGCCGCTGTATTCGATATGGACTTCCTCAATGCCGGAGGAAAGGATCTGTGCATGGAATTTGCCAATCTTTTCGGCAAGATTGAGATAGGGCGCCATGGCGGTCATCAAGTCCGCACTGACCGAGGGGAAGTTGACGGCATAGCGTATTTCGCCTTTCAGCAGATAATCCACCATCTGTTCTGCAATGGCTATGGCCACGCTGGTCTGAGCTTCATCCGTGGAGGCCCCGAGATGAGGAGTGCAGATGACGTTGTCCAGGGAAATGAGATCCATGTTCTTCGTCGGCTCCTCCTCAAAAACATCCAGGGCCGCACCCGCCACCTGACCGGAGACAAGGGCGTCATAGAGGTCTTTTTCATGGACGATGCCGCCCCGGGCGCAGTTGATGATGAAAACGCCCTTTTTCATCTTGGAGAAGGCGGCGGCGTTGATCATCCCGGTCGTTTCCTTGTTTTTCGGGGTGTGGACGGATATGAAATCGGCGCTTCCGTAAATTTCATCGAGGGTGGCCAGGGTGATGCCCATCTGTTCCGCGGCTTCCGGAGAAAGGAAGGGATCATAGGCGAGGACATTCATCTTCAAACCCTTGGCGCGATCGGCCACCACGGTTCCGATTCGGCCGATGCCGATAATCCCCAGGGTCTTGTTGCAGTATTCATTTCCCATGAAACGGCTCTTTTCCCATTTTCCGGCCTTCATGGATGCCGTGGCTTGCGGGATTTTCCTGGCCAGGGAAAGCATCATGGCGATGGCGTGCTCTCCCGTGGTCACCGTGTTGCCGCCTGGGGTGTTCATGACCACGATGCCCTTCTTACTGGCCGCTTCGACATCGATGTTATCCACCCCTGCGCCGGCACGGCCGATGACGGCCAGCTTCTCCGAGTTTTCGATGATTTCCTTCGTGATCTTGCTGGAACTGCGCACCACCAGACCGTCGTAACTGGAAACCAGCTCCTTCAACTCTTCCGGGGTATGCTTGGTGATGACATCCACTTCGATCCCCGGTGTCTTTCTGAATATTTCGACGCCCTCGGTGGCCATGGTATCGCTTACCAGAACTCGCTTCATGAAAATCGCTCCTTCGCTGTATCCTTCGTGTTGAATATTAAAGGTAAAGCCTGCCCGCGCAGAAGGAGGAATTCCGGGAAACGCCTCCTTTTTCTCTTCCGGTTACAGGGTCTTGATCTTTTCGTTATAGACTTTTTCCAGTTCCGCCAGGGCGGTTTTGAGATCCCCTTCCTCTATGGTTGGGCCGCACCAGAAACGGTACCCTGGAGGAGCATCCTTGTAGGAATTGATGTCATGGGCGATTTCCCTTTTACTCAGGTCGCTGCTGATGCTCTTGAGAAACGTCGCCTGCTCGTCCTTGGACAGGGCGATGACTTTCTCGCTCACAACGGAAAGGCAGACGGAGGTGTTGGAGCGGATTTCCTTCGAGGCGGCCAGAAAATCGATCCAGGGGGTGCGCTCGGCCCAGTCTTCCACAACCTTAAGATTGGCCATGCTCTTTTTGCAGAGATTTGCCAGGCCGATTCCGTCCGCCCACGCCAGGGCGTCCAGATAGTCTTCCACGCAGAGCATGGAGGGGGTATTGATGGTATCCCCTTCGAAAATGCCCTTATTGATTTTTCCGCCTTTCTTCATGCGGAAGATCTTCGGCATGGGCCAGGGGGGATCGTAGGATTCGAGGCGGGCCACCGCTCTCGGACTCAGGATCAGCATGCCGTGAGCAGCTTCACCGCCGAGACATTTCTGCCAGGAGTAGGTGAGCACATCAATTTTGGACCAATCGAACTCCATGGCGAAGACGGCGCTCGTGGCGTCACAGATGGACAGCCCTTCGCGGTCTGCCGGAATCCAGTCCCAGTTCGGAATTTTTACGCCGCTGGTTGTGCCGTTGGCGACAAAGACCACGTCGCCGGCCCAGTCGATTGCCTTCAAGTCGGGAATTGAGCCATAATCCGCTTTCAGAATCGTAGGGCTCAGTTTGAGCTGTTTGTTGATGTCGGTGGCCCAGCCGTCGCTGAAACTTTCCCAGACAAGCACGGTAACGGGGCGGGGGCCCAAAAGACTCCACAGGGCGGCTTCGAGAGCGCCCGTGTCGGAGGCGGGCATGACCCCGGCCAGGTAATCTTCGGGAATGTTCAGGATCCGTTTCGACTCCGCAATCGCCTTGGCCAGCTTTTCCTTGCCCAGGGCTGAGCGGTGCGAACGCCCGACAGGAGCATCTTTCAATGCGTCCAGGTTCCAGTCGGGTCTTTTGCTGCAGGGTCCGGAACTGAAATTGGGATTATGCATAACTGTCTGTCCTCTCTACGGATGTAAAATTCGGGGCGCACTATATCAATAAAGGTTTTATTACTCAAGAAATTTACCAGGATTTCTTTCGGGTTTTGATATTGACTAAGCTTTTAATTTACTTTATGTTTCGTAGAACCACGTAAAAGAGGGATCCGGATTTTGAAAAAGAACCGAACGGCTTTTTTCTGTCAGAACTGCGGTTACGAGTCACCGAAATGGCTGGGGAAATGTCCGGCCTGCAACGAATGGAATGCCTTTGTTGAGGAAGCGGCGGGTGACGCGGCAGCCGTTGCCGGATACGGCGCCCCGTCGATCCCTGAATCGCCCCTTTCCATCGACGCCATCGAGGCAAATGAAAAGGAAAGAATTCCAACGGATATTCTGGAGATGGATCGGGTTCTCGGCGGCGGGATCGTGGCGGGATCCGCTGTTCTGGTCGGGGGCGACCCCGGAATCGGAAAATCGACCCTGCTGCTGCAGATTTTACAGAAGCTTGCGGAAAAGGGCCGGAAGGTTCTCTATGTTTCCGGGGAGGAGTCCGTGCGGCAGATCAAGCTGCGGGGGCTGAGGATCGGGGCGGATGGGAAAAACCTTCTCGTCCTGGTGGAAACGGCGCTGGAAAATATCCTGCAGCACCTCCAGACACTCCAGCCGGAGGTGGCGGTGATTGATTCCATTCAGACCGTGTATTCCGCCACGCTCGGCTCCGCGCCGGGGAGCGTCGGACAGGTGCGGGAGACGGCGGGGCGGCTGATTCTTTTTGCGAAGAAAACGGGAATTTCCGTCTTTCTTGTCGGTCATGTCACCAAGGACGGCGCCATCGCCGGTCCCAAGGTATTGGAGCACATGGTGGACACGGTTCTCTATTTCGAAGGGGATTCCGGCCATGCTTACCGGATTGTCCGAGGGATGAAAAACCGGTTCGGTCCGAGCAACGAGATCGGCGTCTTTGAAATGAGGGACAGCGGCCTGGCGGAGGTTCTCAATCCTTCGGCATTTTTTCTTTCCGAGCGTCCCGATGCCGCCGTGGGCTCCGTGGTGGTCCCGAGCATGGAGGGTTCCCGTCCCATCCTCGTGGAAATTCAGTCCCTGGTCTGTCCATCCCCCTTGGGGATGCCCAGGAGAACGAGCATCGGCGTCGATTCCAACCGGGTTTCGCTGCTGGTGGCCGTTCTGGATCGCGTCTGCGGGTTGCATCTGACTGCCCACGACATTTTTCTGAATGTGGCCGGCGGCATCCGGGTGGATGAACCTGCGGTGGATCTCGGAATGGTGGCCGCCATGGCCTCGAGCTTCCTGGATCGGGCGGTTCGGCCGGGGACGGTGGTCTTTGGCGAGGTCGGGTTGACAGGCGAAGTCCGGGGGATTGCCCAGATGATGCTGAGGATCCGGGAAGCGGCGCGCATGGGATTTTCCCGGTGCCTTCTCCCCCGCGCCCTTTCCCAGGAAATCCCGGAAGATTCGGGCATCGAACTCATCCGCATCAGGAATCTGTCGGAACTGCTGGACAATCTGTTTTAAGGGGGGGCTGTGCACAGCGGACGGAAGCGGATTCTGGTTGTGGATGATGAAAGGGATATCGTAGACCTCCTGACCTTCAACCTGGAAAAGGAAGGCTTTGCCGTGACGCAGGCTTTCGACGGGGAAAGCGCTTTGAAAGCGATCCGGACGGAGAGGCCCGATCTCGTCATTCTCGATCTCATGCTTCCCGGGCTGTCGGGATTGGATGTCTGCCGGCAGGTGCGCCGCGACCGGGAAACGGAAAACCTGCCCATCATCATGCTCACCGCGAAAGGCGAGCCCTTGGACAGAGTCGTCGGTCTGGAAATCGGGGCCGATGATTACCTCGCCAAGCCCTTCAACGTCCGGGAATTGACAGCCCGGTTGCGGGCCGTGCTGCGACGGTCCGCTTCACCGGCCGATGCCGACACGGAGGGCGTCTTCACTTTTCAGGGACTGCGCGTGGATTATCGCTCCTATCAAGTTTCGGTCAATGGAAAAAGGATCGATCTGGGACCGACGGAACTCAAGCTTCTGCGATGCCTGACGCTTCAGCCGGGGAGGGTATTTACAAGAGAGCAGCTGCTGGAAGACGTCTGGGGAGACGAGGCCTTTGTGGAGCCCCGGACGGTCGACGTCCACATCAGCCGCCTGCGGGGCGGAATTGAAAAAGATAAAGAAAAACCGAAATATATTCTTACCGTTCGTGGGATCGGCTACAAATTTTCCGATGGGTCCTGATCGCGGAAGTAGCCTTCGACCTCTTCGGGCTCCCAGAAGGTCCGCGTGAGGCCGCAACCCTTGAAGACAATGGTCTCCAGTTTTCCATCTTTCGTGCCGAAAAGCGGCTCATCGGGGTACTGGACGACAAAGGGTTGCCCGTTGACGTTCAGGGTGCGGTCGACTAGTTCCAACTGATCCGTTTTTTTCAGTTTCATGGGCTGTCTCCTCATAAAGCTCAGCGAATCTTTACCTGCTCACTTGAGCTTTTGCAAGGAAAAGTGCATCCAATCCGTATGACTCTCTGGGTTCATTTCTTCTCTGACGCACCGATGCCGCCTGGGCGCAGAAAAGATCCTGGCTTGTGCATCATGTTCACCGCAATGAAGGAAGGATTGCAGGAGGATCCTTCCAGCGTTTCTTTTGGATGAAGTGCCGGCAAAACGGCGGGGTCAAGGCTTTGGATTTTTAAAACCGTTTCCTCCCCTCGAGGGAAGGGCAGGGGGGAGATTTTGAAGGGAGGGGTTATGAGAATCGGACTTCCAAAGGAAATCAAGGATAATGAGTATCGTGTGGCCCTGACGCCGGGCAGCGTCCAAACCCTTGTCCAGGCCGGGCACCAAGTCCTGGTGGAGACCAGCGCGGGGGAGGGCAGTGGATTTTCCGATGACCAGTACCGCGCTTCGGGGGCCGAGCTTTTGTCCGCAGCGGCCGCCGTCTGGGAGGGGGCCTCGATGGTCATGAAGGTGAAAGAACCCCAGCCCACGGAGTATGCCTATCTGAAAAAAAACCTGATCCTCTTTACTTACCTCCATCTGGCGGCAGAGCCGGAGCTGACGCGGGAACTCCTGAAATCGGGGACGGACTCCATCGCTTATGAAACGGTTCAAATGGACAGCGGTGCGCTTCCCCTGCTCATGCCCATGTCCGAGGTGGCCGGCCGCATGTCCGTCCAGGTCATCGCTCACTACCTGGAGAAGGAAAACGGGGGCAGGGGAAAGCTTCTCGGAGGGGTTCCCGGCGTCCGCCCGGGGGATGTGGTGATTCTCGGCGGCGGCATTGTAGGGAGCAACGCCGCCAAAATGGCACTAGGCATGGGCGCCCACGTGACCATCATCGACAACAATGCGGATCGCCTTCGTTATCTGGACGAAGTGCTACATGGCAACCTGACCACCCTCGGCTCCAATGTTCAGAATATTGCCGACTCCGTTCATCATGCCGACGGCGTGGTAGGGAGCATCCTGGTCCCCGGAGCCAGGGCGCCGAAGCTGGTCAGCCGGGAAATGGTGGCCGCGATGAAACCGGGAAGCGTGATTGTGGACGTCGCCATCGATCAGGGCGGCTGTGTGGAAACGTCACACCCGACAAAACACAGCGATCCCGTCTATCGGGTTTATGACGTGATCCATTA
Source organism: uncultured Syntrophus sp. (assembly GCA_964555065.1). Lineage (GTDB taxonomy): Bacteria > Desulfobacterota > Syntrophia > Syntrophales > Syntrophaceae > Syntrophus. The sequence goes on along the minus strand of CAZKRB010000007.1, from coordinate 35,787 downwards.
CGGGGTGACGAACATGCCCGGCGCCGTTCCGCGGACCTCCACCTACGCCCTGAACAACGTGACCCTTCCTTACGCCCTGAAAATCGCCCGCTCCGGCTTGAAGGACGCCCTGCGCACGGATCCTTCCCTTGCCCGGGGCGTCAACACCCTGGAGGGCCGCCTGACCAGCCGCCCCGTGGCGGAAGCCCATGGACTGGAGTACGTTCCCCTTGCGGAGCGTTGAGGCGAAAGCCGGGAGCCGGGATTGAGAGACCGATCCTTGAGGCTGGGCTTGCAGTGACTGATCAAAAAAGCGACTTGCCCGGTAAAGGGTGGGAGAAGGCCTTCTTCTTCCCGGAAGTCGCTTTTTCCTGGGGATCGGGGATACAAAATTGTGTCATGGACTTGTTGCGACCGAATCCTGCCCGCGGGTTGAACCCCTTGTCTTTGGTTTGTCGCCGGCCTTTTGGCGCCGTAAGGCTGCTTTCCTGCAGATACGATGGCAAGGCTTTTTATCCGGGATCGGTGGCGACCATGGATCTTTGCCCTGCGGTTAGGGGATGAAAAACGGGAAGCACCCTCTGAGAAAGAAAAGGGCGGTCATAAACAGCTGTTGCCGCAGTTCGGGGAAACAGAATGAAAGAGGCGGAAAAATCGGAATGAAGGCGCACAGCGAATGGAAGCGTCGTTCCGGCGAGGCGTTTATCTGTGTCTCCAGCGGTCCAGTTTGCCGAAGGCCTCCTCCACGGTTCTTGAAATCAGGTCAATGTCCAACGGTTTGACAAAGTAATCATCGAACCCGGAATCGCGGCACTCTTCCAGGTCAAAAAGAGCCGACCATCCGGTCATGGCGTGGATAATCGCCACGGGGTTTGTCCGGCGAATCTGGCGGCACAGGGTAATGCCGTCCATCCCGAACAGTTTGAGATCCAGGAAGATCACGTCGATGGCGGAATCCTTCAAGATCTGAAGGGCCTCGGGGCCGTCCTGTGCCGCATGGACATCATAAACAGATTCCGGAAAGAGACTCTGAAATAAAGATCGGATCGACTCCTCATCATCTACAACGAGAATTTTCCTTTTCAATCTTTTTCCCCTCGTCGGAAGGATCTTTACGGCTGGGAGTATTCAAGGTGAGTTTCCGATCAGCGGTGCGTCGCGGAAAAGATTCAACTTCCACGACTCAGGAGGATTCCGTGGCGATATTGAGGCGCTTCAGCTTTTCCACCAGGGTTGTCCGGTTGAGATTCAGTAGCTTTGCCGCTCGGTTCTTAACGCCGCCGCTTTTTGCCAAGGCATTGAGCAGGATATCTTTTTCAAATTTGTTGACCAGTTCATTGAAATCAACGCCCTCCTCCGGAATTTGTAATTTACCGAAGGCTTGCGACTCGCATTTGAACTGGCGAATTTTCAACGGAAGATCTTCCAGAATGATTTCGCTGTCATCTTTCATCACGACGAGCATTTCAATAAGATTTTCCAGCTCCCTGACATTGCCCGGCCACGTATATTGGAGCAGGCAGGCCATCGCTTCCGGATGAATACCGGTCACCTCCTTCTTCTTTGCCTGGGCGAATTTTTGTAGAAAGTGAGTGGCAAGAATGGCGATGTCGGGGCCCCGTTCGCGAAGGGCGGGAAGATGAATGGGAATGACGTTGATCCGGTAATAGAGATCTTCACGAAATCGTTTGTCCGCGACGGCCTGTTCCAAATTCTGATTGGTGGCGGCGATGATGCGGACATCGGCGGTGATGGTTTTCACGCCCCCGATCCGCTCAAACTGCTTTTCCTGTATCACCCTCAGCATTTTAACCTGAAGGGACGGGCTCATATCGCCGATTTCATCAAGAAAAATGGATCCGCCCTGGGCAAGCTCGAATCTTCCCAGTCGATTCCGAATCGCGCCGGTAAAGGCCCCCTTTTCGTGGCCGAAGAGTTCGCTTTCCAGGAGCTCCTCGGGAATCGCGCCGCAATTGACGGCGATTAAAGGGTAACTCTTCCTGTTGCTGTTGTAGTGGATGGCCCGGGCAACCAGCTCTTTTCCTGTTCCGCTTTCCCCGTAGATAATCACCGTGCTGTCCGATTTGGCCACCTTCTCAATCGTGTCGAAGATTGCCTTCATGCAGTCACTGTAGCCCAGCATCTTACCGAAATCGTATTTTTCCTGCAGGTGATCCCGCAACGTGACATTTTCTTCCTGGAGGCTGGCGAAGGACAAGGCTCTGCTGACCGTATATTTGACGAGATCGTCTTTCATGGGCTTGGCGATGTAATCGTATGCGCCCAGCTTCATGGCTTCAACGGCCGAATCCACCGTGCCGAAGCCTGTCATCATGATCACGATGTTGTCGGAGTTCATTTCCTTGACAAATTTCAGCAGCTCCAGACCATCACCCTGCGGCATCTTAAGATCGGTTATGACAAGATCAAATTTGTCTTCCACAAAGGCATCCATCGCTTGTTTTCCGTTTTCAACGGCCTTGACCTCATAACCTTCCGCGTTCAACAATTCCGTCAAATTACTTCTGCTCAGCTCATCGTCTTCAGCGATCAATATTTTCTTGTTTTTCATATGGTCTACTTTTCCGTTCGAAAGTTCCATCATTGCCCGATGGCGGATCGGGTAAAAATAGGTAAACAATTCAATCCGATGATACAGAAAAAAACGCACCCTGGAATTCGAATTCCGCAAGCGGCGAAGAAAGCTTTAATCAAAACTTTTATGCTTATAGGACATATCCTTTGAAATTACAACTATAAATAGCCTCGGAGTCAAATTCATGACGGATTGTCATTGAGGGCGTTTAGAGATAAATAGCAAAAGTATTTTCAACCTGTTACGGGATGCTTGGGAGAGGAATGGGCTGCCGGTCTTTTTAATTTACTCCATTTATTACGGATCGGCATGGTTCACGTTTAAAAATAGATCCGAAAACTGGTTGGTGGACAAATACATGGAGGTGCAGAGGGGGACCATCGGGTGGTATGAGCATTGCGGAAGTTGAAGTCGTTATCAACAGCCGGGGCCAAGGATTAAAAGAGATTGATGAGATGCCGGCGGCACCATTCCGGAAGGCGGGCAAATTGGGTTGATCATAGACCCCGAAGGTCTATCCGAACTCGGTGAACGCGGTTGAGTGGGGAAAAACGGAGACCAAGCCTGGGGCAGACCGTGATTCCAGGTGGCGGATTGTCTTATTTCGGTTGCAGGACAATAATGCTGATCCGCCTGTTGCGGGCATCCATGGGATTCTGGGGAATGAACAGATCCTGATCGGCGTATCCGCTGACCTTGGCGATTCGCCCCGGCTCGATGGCGTTGTTTTCCAGTTCTCGCCGGGCGGCGGAAGCCCTGGCGGTGGACAGCTCCCAGTTGGTTGTTTGAGCGCTCCGGAACGGGGCGGCGTCGGTGTGGCCTTCCACGGCAATTTTATTGGGGCTGTCCTTTATGTTTTCCGAGACGATCTTCAAGATATCCCTGGCCTTGGCTGTTGGTTCAGCGCTTCCCAAGGGAAACATCAAGCTGCCCTCTTTATCAACAATTTGAATTTTAAGCCCGCCGTCTACGATATTGACCATCACCTGATCCCTGGTGGACTGCAGCTTCTGGTCGATGGCGCTTTTTAATCGGATTTCCAGGTCTTTCGTTGTCAGACTTTTCGAGAGGTTCTTATAATCCTGCACAGAATTGGCCCCTCCGCCGGCTTTATCCAGAATCTGGGAAGATCCGGTCATGAAGGATGACCCCGACTCTTTCATGACGGAAAAGGATTTGAAATATTCTGCCACAGCGATTCTTTTTTCAGGCGAGACCATGGAAAGGAGCCAGAGGAGAAGAAAAAAGGCCATCAGGGCGGTAATGAAATCAGCGTAAGCAACTTTCCAGGATCCGCCGTGATGCCCTTCGGCGTGGCGCTTTTTTACTTTTCGGATAATGATAACGGGCTGTTGGTCTTCCATGAAAGGTCTTATCCCTTATTCTGCCGCAGAGCGTCTTCTATCTCCGCAAACGAAGGGCGCTCATTTGCAGGGATGACGCGACGTCCGAATTCCACGGCCACTTTCGGCGCAGAGCCGCCGATGAAGGACAGAAGCGCCACTTTCAGAACGGTCAGATAGAGGACATTTTCTCCGGCCTGGTTTTCAATATTTCTACCCATGGGTCCCACGAAGCCATAACAGGAGAGGATGCCCAGGAAGGTTCCCACCAGGGCTGCACCGATGCATTTCCCCAAAACCTCAGGGGGTTCGCTGATCTTGCCCATGGTCAAGACGACGCCAAGAACGGCAGCGACAATGCCGAGACCGGGGAGGGCATCGGCCACAAAATTTACACTTCTAGCCGGCTGCATCATTTCTTCGAAGTAGACGTCCAATTCGTTGTCGATCAATGCATCCAACTCATGCGTCGCAATGGTTGTCGTCATGACGGTCCTGAGCGTATCCGTAATCAGCCCGATGGCATGCCTGTTGTTCAGAATGGCGGGATACTGCGAGAACAGGGCGCTTTCCTGGGGATTGTCGACATCGGATTCAATGGATACGAGTCCCTGCTGACGGATTTTGTAGAAGATTCCATAGAGGAGCATCAACGCTTCGGTATAATCTTTCTTGCTCAACGCTCTCCCGCGAAAAATCTGGGCAATGGACCGGAAGACGGCTTTAACAAGTTTGGCCGGAGAACTGACCAGAAAAGCACCGGTCGCCGCGCCAAAAATAATCAACATTTCGGCAGGTTGAAAAAGAACGGAAAGATTTCCCTCTTCAATGAGATAACCGCCGATGACGGCGATCAGAACAACAGCGATTCCTATAATTGCAGACATGGGTGATTCGTCATTCCCCCCGCTTTTCCCGAAGGATTTCCCGTTCCCGGTCGAAAACGAATTTTGCAATTTCATCTCTTACCGCGTCATCAATCTGGATGAAGGAAAGAGAAGTCCGGTAGCCATCAGGCTGTTCTTCAATGCTGATGATCCGGCCGTAAAGACAAAAGGCGCGGTTCCTCTGCACCGACAGCAGGGTCTTTATTTCCAGGATGCCACCCTCGGTAAATTTTTCCGCTGTCGTTAAGCGCAGACCGGCGCCGCTGATGTTGACCAGTTTCGACGGCAGGGAAAAAAAACCTTTGCTGCGCAGGGAAAGAAGTTGAAGGATTTGATCCAGTTTTGCATTCAGAATGCACATGCCGGCGTATAGAGACTGATCGGTGATTTCTGGAAGGGACGACCTGGAATTTTCCATGAAGATCTGGTCATGAATTTCCGTATGGATATAGGGTTGTTCTTCAGCGGGGACGAGCCGATAAGCCAGGGGAATATAGGCATCGACGCGCGAGAATGTTCGCTTATTTGCTTCGTAAGGCTCTTTTCCCATGATGATTCCCCTAAAATTTGTCTCTGACGCGGTTTATGGATGAACCCGATAGTGCAAAGCCGATGCCATAGGGCGATCATGATCCGGCCCCGCAACGGATCGTTGATGAAAGTGCCACTCTCACATTGACCTTTTCATCAGAATAGCTTAAGAAAGATGCTTCATTATTTTATTCTTTACTAAGGAAAATCGTTACGATCGCCCATGACCTTGAACTTTGCGTTAATCGATGAATATCTGAATTATCTTGCTGTTGAAAAGGGATCATCCCGCAATACGCTCGAAGCTTACAGCCGGGATTTGAATCGGTATGCGGTTCTTATCCGGGAAAGGGGCATCAAGGAAATACACGAGATCAGCCCGGATCACGTGATTTATTACATGGCGGAATTAAAGCGGAAGGGATTGTCTGCGAATTCCATCAACAGAAGTCTTGCCGCCCTGCGTGGCTTTTACAAGTTTCTCCTGCGGGAGAAAAAAATCGAGCAGAATCCCGTTGCCGAAATCGAACTGGCGAAAGTCTGGATGCGCCTCCCGGACACCCTGAGCCATGAGGAAATGGATCAGTTGCTTTCGCAGCCGGGAATGAAAACGGACAGCGCCATCCGGGATACGGCCATGCTGGAGTTGATGTATGCCACCGGGCTCCGGGTTTCTGAGCTGATCTCGCTGACAACCAACGGCATCAACTGGCAGGTGGGTTATCTCGTGGTCCAGGGGAAGGGGAGCAAGGAACGTCTCGTCCCCATCGGGCAGGTTGCCTACGAAAAGATCAGGCATTACTTTGACGATATCCGGCCGAAGTGTATCCGGGGAGTGAAGACAAATGTCCTTTTTCTGAACAAATCCGGCCAGGGCATGACCCGCCAGGGATTCTGGAAACTGGTCCGAAAGTATGCCCTCAAGGCGGGACTTTCCAAGAAAGTCCACCCCCATACGTTCCGCCATTCCTTCGCATCCCATCTCCTTGAAGGGGGGGCGGACCTGCGCTCGGTTCAAATGATGCTCGGTCATGCGGATATTTCCACGACCCAGATCTATACGCACGTGACGCGGGAACACCTGAAGGACATTCACCGGAAATATCACCCGCGAGGGTAGGGTAGGTGGGTGGGGGAACGTCTCCTGCCGGGAAACCCGAACTAGAGGGCGGCGACGGAAAGACCCTATCAAAGGAAGCATTTAATGAAACCTGTACAAATCGACAATCTCCTTATCGGCGGAGGGAACCCGCTGGTCTTGATCGCCGGACCGTGCGTCATTGAAGATGAAAAAAAGACAAGGGAGATTGCTCTTTATCTGAAAAACCTCACGGAAGCGCTGGAGATTCCCTTTATCTTCAAGGCGTCCTATGACAAAGCCAATCGCACGTCGATAGAAGCCTATCGCGGGCCTGGTCTGGGAAGGGGGATTGAAATTCTCCGCGCCATCAGGCAGGACCTGCAGGTTCCGATTCTATCCGATATCCACCGCCACGAAGAAGTCGCATCGGCTGCGGAAGTCTTGGATGTGCTTCAGATCCCCGCTTTCCTCTGCCGCCAGACGGATCTCATCCTGGAGGTCGCCCGCAGTGGGCGGACCGTCAATATCAAGAAGGGGCAGTTTCTTGCCCCCTGGGATGTCCGGAACATTATCGAAAAGGTGCTTTCCCAGGGAAATGATCGGATTCTGATCACGGAGCGGGGGACAAGTTTCGGCTACAACAACCTGGTTGCGGATTTTCGTTCCCTGCCGCTTCTGCGCCGGGAAGGTTATCCCGTGATTTTTGACGCCACCCACAGTGTCCAGCTTCCGGGCGGGCAGGGGAACGCCTCGGGCGGGCAAAGGGAAATGGTGCCTTATCTGGCGCGCGCCGCCGCTGCGGTGGGTATTGACGGCCTCTTCCTGGAGGTTCATCCGGATCCGGAAAAGGCTCTCTGTGATGGCCCCAATTCCCTGAGTCTCCACATCCTGCCGGAACTTCTAAGGATAGTGAAGCATATCGACGGCGTGGTAAAATCAGCGAAACAGGAAGGACTGGATGCGGACAAGGGGTAATTTCCGTGCCCGGAGAAAGGGCGCTCGGTGCGATCATGAAAGAAGAGCTCAAAAACAAAATCCGTAAGATCCGCCTGCTCATTCTGGATGTCGATGGAGTCCTGACCGATGGTCGGATCATCATGAATGACGCAGGTCAGGAAAGTAAGCATTTTGACGTGAAGGATGGACACGGCCTCAAGCTGATCATGCGACACGGGTTGGAAGTCATGCTGTTGACCGGAAGATCATCGGCGGTTGTAGACTGCCGGGCCAGGGAACTGGGTATCCGGGAGGTCTTTCAGGGGGTATTGAACAAGTCCGAGTTTTTTCAGCAGTTCCTCGAACAGCGGGCGATTGATCCGGATGAAGTGGCTTATGTGGGCGACGATGTTGTGGATATTCCGATCCTGAAACGGGTTGGTTTTTCCGTCGCCGTGAAAGACGCCGTCAATGAAGTTAAGGAAGTTGCCGATCACGTTACGGAAAAACCGGGAGGACGGGGAGCGGTGCGGGAGATCTGCGATCTGCTGCTCAAGGTCCAGGGGAAGTGGGAAGAGGTTGCCCGGAGATACGAATTTACGCGATTTTATTGATGGAATCCGGTTCATGTTTGGTCTTTACTTGTCCTGAAACGGGTGATATACAACAGCAGAAGAGACGGAGGGCAAAAAGACTGATAACATCGCGCAAGAAAAAGATTATGATTACGGCTGCAGTTTGTCTTGCCGCGTTGATCATTTTTGCCGGGATCTTCTATCCGGGGTCGGAGAAAAAGCCGGGAAAGCCGCTTGTGAAAGTTATGGACAATGCCGTTGATTTGCAGGTCGTGAATGTCCATTACACGGAGGCGACCTCTGAAGGCGTCAAGTGGGAGGTCAAGGCGGACAGCGCCCAGTACCGGAAAAAGGAAAATCTCGCGGTCTTCAAAAATCCCAGCATTAAATTGACAATGGTCAACGGACGTTCCTACGTCATGTCGGGGCGGGAAGGATGGCTCCGCCAGGATACCAAGGATATGGAGATCTCCGGGGGGATCCAACTCCTCTCCAACAACGGCGATTCATTCAAAACCGAGCAGCTGAGTTATACCGGAGCGGAAAAAAAGTGCTACACTCCTGGGCCGGTCACGATCAAAAACAGCCGGATACAAATCGAAGCGCAGGGGATGTCCCTTTCGTTGAAAGATGAACATCTGACCCTTCATTCCGGAGTGAGGGCATATCTGCAATAATAAGGATCGCTTAGATTGAAAAGATTATTTCTCCTCAGTTTCGCCTGTTTGATCGCCTTCCTGCCGGGATGGACGTTGATGGCAGCGACGGCGCCAGGCGAGTCGCAGCCGCCGCAAAAGAGTCAGAGTCCCTTGATGGGCAGAGAACCGATCCGGATTGATGCGGACCGTCTGGATGCATACAATGATCAGCGCCTCGTTGTCTTTTCGGGAAACGCGGTGGCGGTACAGGGAGACAAGGTCCTCAAGGCGGATAAACTCCTGCTTTATTACAAAAAAGGGGAAAACAAAAAAGAAAAAGTCGCCTCGACGGAGGTTGGAAAAAGCGGGGATCTCGACAGAATCGAGGCAAAGGGCCATGTCACGATGACGCAGGGAGAAAGAATTGTGACGGGAGAAGAAGCCGTCTATTTCCAAGGCACCCAGCAAGTTGTGGTGACGGGAAATCCGGTGATGCGCGAGAAGAAAAATGTGGTGCGCGGAGACCGGATCATCGTTTTTCTGAAGGAAAACCGGGGTGTGGTGGAAAGCCTCCAGCGAAAGAGGGTGACGGCGACGGTATACCCCGCGGAAAAGAACGAGGAAAAGAAGTAGCGGCCATCAAGGATGAGTGAACTATCGGCAAAGCGACTGGTTAAGATTTACAATGGCCGAAAAGTCGTCGACGAAATTGACCTCCAGATACAGCCCGGCGAGGTTGTAGGGTTGCTGGGGCCGAACGGAGCAGGAAAGACCACGACGTTTTACATGATCGTCGGACTCATCCATCCGGACGGAGGGGAGATCTTTCTCAATGGGGAGGACGTAACCCATGAGCCCATGTATATCCGGGCAAGAAAAGGCCTGAATTATCTTCCTCAGGAACCGTCGGTTTTTCGCAAGCTGACCGTGGAAGAAAACATTCTGGCAATCCTTGAAACGCTGAAACTGTCAAAGGAAGAAAAGGAGCAGCGGCTTCAGGAATTGCTGGGGGAACTGGTTCTGACGCATCTCGCGAAAAACAAGGCCTACTCCCTTTCCGGAGGAGAGAGAAGGCGGGTGGAAATTACCCGGGCGCTGGTCACCTCGCCCAGATATATCCTTCTGGATGAGCCCTTTGCCGGCATTGATCCCCTAGCGGTCGCCGATATCCAGAAGATCATCGCGAAACTGAAGGCAAAGGGAATCGGGGTGGTCATATCGGATCACAATGTCAGGGAAACCCTTTCCGTCTGTGATCGGGCCTATATCGTCAATGCCGGGAAGATCCTGGTGGAAGGGAGGCCGGAGGCGATCGCCTCCAGTGAAATCGCCAGAAGAATCTATTTCGGCGAAGATTTTACCCTGTAACTGCTTAAGAGGCATTTCGGCAAAAAGACATGGCATTTGAACTTAAACAGAATCTCAAACTGAGTCAGCAGCTGATCATGACCCCACAGCTGCAGCAGGCCATCAAGCTGCTCCAGCTCTCACGCCTGGAGATGATCGATGTCATCAACCAGGAAATGGAAGAAAATCCCCTCCTGGAAGATTCACCACCTGATGAGTTTGACGATACGGAACGGGACCACGGCAGCGAAGAGGGAACGATCCCGGAACGGGAAGAACTCAAGGGGATTGAGCGAACCGAAGAAATCACCGGGGAAGGGGACGGGAAGGAAGACTTCGACTGGAGCAGTTATCTCGAAGACTATGGAACGGTGGGGGCAACCTATGACCGCAAGGACGGGGAGGCCCCATCCTGGGATAATCTGCTGACGGAAAAATCGACCTTGACCGATCATCTGATGTGGCAACTGAAGCTTTCCCGCTTTACCGAACAGGAAATGCGGATCGGCGAACAGATCATCGGCAATCTTGACCAGAATGGTTATCTGGCGGCCTCCATTGAGGAGATCGCCCGGCTGGAAAACATTACGGATGGGGAAGTGGAAGCGGTTCTGGAGAAAATCCAGGAGTACGATCCTCCAGGCGTCGCAGCCAGAAGCCTCCAGGAATGTCTGCTCATTCAATTCAGAGTGCTGGGCATTGACAATCCTCTGGTGGAGACCATCATCCGGAACCACATGAAGGACCTGGAGATTAAAAATTATAATCATATCGCCAAGAAAAACAAGGTAACGCTCGAAGAGGTCCTTCAGGCCGTCATGATGATCAGCAATATGGATCCAAGACCGGGAAGCGTCTATAATGAGGAGAGGATCCAGGCCATCATTCCGGATGTCTATGTTTTCAAATCGGACGATGACTATAAAATTGTTCTCAATGATGACGGATTGCCCCGCTTGAGGATCAGCAATTTCTACAAGGAAATTATGGGAAGCGTCAAAGGCGGGTCGAATTCGGAAAACGGCAAAAGATACATCCGGGAAAGGGTACAGTCGGCCACCTGGCTCATCAAGAGCATCCAGCAGCGGCAGAGAACCATTTATAAAGTGGCGGAAAGCATCGTCCGCTATCAGAAGGAGTTCTTTGACCGGGGCATTGATTACCTGAAGCCTTTGGTCTTAAGAGACATTGCCTACGATGTGGAAATGCACGAGTCTACGATCAGCCGGGTCGTAACGAATAAATACATGTATACCCCGCGCGGCATCTTCGAATTGAAGTATTTCTTCAGCAGCAGCATCCATAAAAAAAACGGTGAGGCCATTGCCTCCAAAAGTGTCAAAGAGGAAATTCGCAAGGTCATCAGCGCGGAAGATCCCCTGAATCCTTACAGTGATCACGAAATTGTCAGCCTCCTGGAGGGAAAAGGCATCAACATTGCTCGGAGAACCGTTGCCAAATATCGGGAGATGATGAATATTCTGCCTTCGTCCAGAAGAAAAAGGTATTTTTGAAAACATAACGGAACTCGGAGAGGCAAAAAAAGAGATCCGCCGGAACCTGGATCTCCGGATTTGCCAAGGGGCATTCCTTCGGGATATGCTTTTTGGCGGCCTCAGCGAACGAAGCCGTATCAAGTGAATCAGAATTGAGGAGGAGTAACGATGATGCAGATTTCTGTGACCTTCAGAAATACGGAAGAAGAGGGGTGGCAAAGAGAATATGTCGAAGACCGCATGAAAAAATTAAATAAATATATGGATGCCCCCGCGGATGTTCATGTCGTACTGACGGTCGAAAAATTCAGAAACGTCGCAGAAATAAGTGTGATGAACAATGGATTGAATCTCATCGGTAAGGAAGAGTCCAAGGACATGCATCTCGCCATCGACAATGCCATTGAGAAGATCGAAAAACAGCTTAAAAAGCATAAGGAAAAAATCCGGGAACACAAGAACAATGCGTTGAAAACGGAGGGAGAGGCTGAAGCTGAAATACTGCCCGGAGAACTGGAGGAGGCTGCGGACGCCAGGATCGTCGAAATAAGGAAAATCATTTTAAAACCCATGTCCCTGGATGACGCCGTTTTGGAAATGGATTCGACCAAAAACCGCTTTGTGGTCTATCGGAATGCCCTGTCTGAAAGTGTCAATGTGATCTACCGGCGGGATGACGGCGGCTATCTCCTGATTGAAACCAACAGCTGAAGCTTTCCCGCTTGTGGAACTGAATGAAAATCAAGGATTTAATCAGGAAAGAATTTATCGTCGAGGAGCTGGCGGCAACGAACAAGCGGGAGGCTCTTGAAGAGCTGGCGCGAAGTATCCAGCGGGGAGAAATCCACTTTGATCTGGACGCCATGGTGAACGTGATCCTGGAACGCGAGAAGCTCGGGAGCACGGGGATCGGGCATCAAGTTGCGATTCCCCACGGGAAGTTGAATGGTCTCGACGGCCTGATCATTGCCTTTGGAAGGAGTAGCCGGGGGATCGATTTTGACGCGGTAGACGGAAAGCCGGTGAAGCTGTTTTTTCTCCTCGTAGCGCCGGAGCAGTCCACCGGCGAGCATCTCAAAGCCCTGGCCAAGATATCGAGGATGCTGAAGGACCTTCAATTCCGGAAAAGCCTCCTGGAAACGGGATCACCGGAGGCTCTCTATCAGATTATCAAAGACAAGGCAGAACAGACATAAGGTGTTGTTTATATGATTCTGGTGACCCCTGGAGGGGCTCTTTCCCTTCGGGATCTCCTGAATAACGCCGGCCGTTTAGGCATAACGCAATTTGCGGACGGCGTCAGCCTCCAGAAGCCATCAGGAGAGCCCGGTGCAAAGGGATTCCGAAGGGCGGCAGACCCGCCGGTGCGTCTGCTGGATACGATCTGCATTCTTCCCCTGCCGCTGCGCCAAATTTCTGAAGCGGAAGAGGCCGTTGCCCGCTGCCTGTCTTTTTTTTCTCCCAGAGAGAATCCGCCGGCAGATGCCGGAATCGTCCTGGCTGGAATGGATCGTATCCCCGAGTTTCTGAATCGACGGTTCGAAAAATATAAAATCCCAGTATTATCATCAATTTATGACGAGTACCTTCTGGAGAGCCGCCTAGTCGGGCTGATCCGGGAGCAGAAAGAGCATTGCACTGCGCTATCCGGGGGATTGGTCAATGTTGAGGATACGGGCATTGTGATCACCGGAGAAAGCGGGCTGGGAAAAACCTCCTGCGCTCTCGAACTGATCAAGCGGGGTCATTCCTGGGTGGCGGATGACGTCATCCTGGTGGAGAGAAGGAGCGGCTCCCTGCTTTATGGCCGTGGTTATGAGGCTGCAGCCCCCCTGCTGGAAATCAAGGGGCGGGGCATTGTCCGGGCGGAAGAAGTCATGGGAGCGTCCTCCATCCTGTGCGAATCGCGCATCGATTTTGTCCTCGAGTTTGTTGAAGCGAAGGAGAGGGAGATATGGAAAGAGATGGACAGGGTCAAAGAGCTCATGGGTGTTCGATTGCCTTACCTTTCCCTCCCCGTTTCGGGAGATGCCTGGAACATGGCCGGGGAAGTGGAAGCCTGTGTGCGAATCCTGCGGTCGAAAATTCAAAGACAAGCTCAAAGAAGGCCGGACGGAAGGGAAAACGGCGACAGGTCAGCCTGAGTGGAACGTCGCAACCGGGATCGCGTTCAAGGAAAACGGCACCCGCAAGGGGAGCCGACCTGAAGGAAATGAAATGAACAATCTTCGCGTTGTCATTATTACGGGGCTTTCCGGTTCGGGGAAAAGCACTGCCTTGAAGGCACTGGAGGATATCGGTTTCTACTGCGTCGATAACATGCCCGTCGTCCTTCTGCCTCAGTTTCTCTCAATCCAATCCGAGCAGGCAAAAGAGACCTCCCAAGTGGCCATGGTGATGGACCTGAGAGAGAAAAGCTTTATTGAGACCTACCAGCGCATCTTTGAACAGCTCAAGAAGCGGGGCTACAAGATTGAGATCCTCTTCCTGGATGCCAGCAACGATGCCCTTATTCATCGTTTCAGCGAAACCAGGAGGGTTCACCCCTTATCCCAGGGTTCCGTCATCGAGGGGGTCAATCTGGAACGCGAACAGCTTCGCGCTCTGAAGGAGATGGCGGAAAAGATCATCGATACGACCTCCTGCAACGTGCATCAGTTGAAGGATGTTGTACAGCGGCATTTCCTCTCTTCCACGGCGAAACGCCTGTTCATAAACGTGCTCTCTTTCGGCTATCGGTACGGTTTGCCTGCCGATGCCGATCTCGTCCTGGATGTGCGTTTCCTTCCCAATCCCTATTTTGTAGAAAAGCTGAAAAGCTTCAACGGCCACAACGAGGAGGTTCAGGCGTATGTCCTGCGGGCGGAATCAAGCTCCCTCTTCCTGGAAAAGATGTACGATCTGATGGAATTCCTGCTTCCCCTCTATGAAAAAGAAGGGAAGCCGCGAATCACGATCGCCATTGGCTGTACCGGCGGAAAACACCGTTCCGTGGTCATGGCCAATGAATTGTGGTCCTACTTTGCCGTCCAGGATTATCCGGTCAATGTAAGTCACCGGGACATCAACAAAAGCTGACGGCCCAAGGGGGAAAGGCCCTCTTATAAACCCACCTCCATTTTCCGCATCACATTGTCCTTGATCCAGTGGGGATCCCACCATTCCTGGGGATTGACAAACTGTCCGCCGACAATCATTCCGAAATGGAGATGATCCCCTCCAGCCAGGCCTGTCAAACCGCTGGCGCCTATGACGCTTCCCCGGGAAACGGACTGCGCGGTTTTAACGGAGAGGGAGGAAAGATGGGCGTAAAGGGAAAAGAGGCCGAATCCATGGTCTATGACGACCGTACTCCCGTAAATTCCCAGCGGACCGGCAAAAACAACCGTTCCGCTATTGGCGGCCTCGATGGGAGCCTGGCTGGTGGAGGCCAGATCGACGCCCATGTGAACGCTTTCCCCGACCGAATTTCCACCGTAAAGATACGTTCTGTGGTCGCCGAACTGGGCCATGGGCGAAGCGTTTTTCATCCTCAGGAAGGTGTCGTTCCAGAGTTGGCGGGGTTCGGTTTTCGCGCAGAGAGATTGAATCGTTTTGAAATTATCCGCCCGCTGCAGGGTGTTGACATAGATAAAGGCATCGAGCAGCGGCTTGCCCCTCAACTGCGGAAGGGACATCTGAAATTCCGGCATTTTCTGCTGGAGAAACGCGTCACTCAACATCATCTTGTCGCTGCGGAACGTTTTGTTCATGAGCTGATAGGGAACCGTGGCGGAGGATTGGTTCCCGCCCTGATCCCGGGCGAAAATCCGGATGACGACCGGTTTGCCTCCGGCTTCCATCGGCATCGCAAAATAGCAGATAAAAGAAGGCTTCCCCGAAAGGGTTATCGGGTAGGCCTTGAAGAACGACGAATCGACCATAACGCCCGTCTGGGTGACGGACTCGGAAAGACGGTAGGCAACGACGCAGGTTCCTCCCGGGTTCACATGGTTCTGTGTGCTGAGAAGAAAAATCTGAGGCGGCCCGAAGTCGATCGTCACCGGAAGCTCACGGGTCGCTGCATTGCTGATAAAGGCGGAATCCCTTGCCGAGATGCGAAGGGTGGCCGGGCCCTCCTGAAGCCCGAGCTTTGCCGGATCGAGAAGCACTTCGACGGTGTGGGTTCTGTATCGTCCCGGCGGATAGGTCATGTTGGACAGGGAATGGGTTTTGCCGTTCTGGGTAAGAAGGACCTCGGTTTTAGAAAGGCCGCTCTGGGAATCGGAAAAGGTCAACTTCAAGGGGCTCTGTGAGCCGAGCGTTCGCATTTCCCCCTGGGCCGTAAAGGAAGGCTTGCTGAATTCAAGGCGATTTCCCAGGAAAAGCCAGACGGCAGCGGCGATAACGGCAACACAGGCGAAGGCGACAACGAAAAGTGTAAGGTTCCTCTTTGGTCTCGTGGAAAGCATCATGTCCCTCACAGATTGGATTGCGGTGCGGAAAAAAAACAATTTATAATTTTTCCCCGGCGATATTGCAAGACTTAAAAGAGCGGCAGCCTCAATCCTCGCTTTCCAGGCGCTCGGCCTTGCGCCGTTCCCATTCGCCGAGGATCTTCTTGCGCAGCCGGATGGATTTGGGCGTCACCTCCACCCGTTCGCCTTCGTTGATGTATTCCAGCGCCTCCTCGAGAGAAAAGACGACGGGCGGGGAGAGCTTTACGGCCTCGTCGCTGCCGGAGGCGCGCATGTTGGTCAGCTTCTTGGCCCTCTGCACATTGACGACCATATCCTCTTCCTTGTTGTGCTCGCCGACGACCTGACCCTCATAAACCACCTCTCCCGGGGCGATGAAGAAGTGCCCCCGGGCCTGGAGCGCATCGAGGGCGTAGGCCGTGGCTGCGCCGGCCTGCATGGAAATCAGAACGCCGTTCTGGCGGTGTGGGATGGATCCTTTAAAAGGTTCGTACTGATAGAACTGATGATGGATGACAGCCTCCCCGCCTGTGGCGTTGAGCAGACGGTTTCGCAGACCGATCATGCCGCGGGCGGGAATGTGGAACTCCAGGCGGGAACGACTGCCGAGGGCGTCGATTTTTTTCAGCTCACCCCGTTTTTTGCCCACCACCTCGATGACGCGGCCCGAGAGATCTCCCGGCACATCGATAATGAGCAACTCGATGGGCTCCGCCTTCCGGTTGTTGAGTTCCTTGTAGATCACGTGAGGCTGGCCGACCTGGAATTCATAGCCTTCCCGCCGCATCGTCTCGATCAGGATCGACAGGTGCAGGATGCCGCGTCCATAAACTTTCAGGGCATCGGTTCCCGGCGCCGCTTCCACGCGAAGGGCGACATCGCTTTTCAGCTCCCGGAAAAGCCGGTCCCGCAAATGGCGGCCCGTCACATAGCGCCCTTCCTTGCCGAAAAAGGGAGAATCGTTATGCAGAAACGTCATGCTCATGGTCGGCTCGTCAACGGCGATGACGGGCAGGGGGTCAGGCCGGTCGATGTCGGTGATGGTGTCGCCGATATCGATGTCTTCCGGACCCAGAATGGCGCAGATGTCGCCGCAGGGGACTTCCGTAACCTTGTTTCGCTGCAGACCCTCAAAGAGGAAAACATCCTTGATCGTGGACCGCTGATTGAATCCGTCGTGTTTTAAAACGGATACGGGCATGCCGGCGCGGACCGTTCCGCGAAAGACCCGTCCGATGGCGATCCGCCCCACGTAGTCCGAGTAATCCACCGTGGTGACCTGCATCTGGAGGGGGCCCTCCACTGCCTGCGGAGCGGGGACCGAGGCGATGATGGCATCGAGCAGGGGCGTCAGATCCTTGCCCTCCACCTCGGGCAGGAGGGAACACCAGCCGAAACGGCTGGAGGCATAGAGTACGGGAAATTCCATCTGCTCGTCATCAGCCCCCAGGTCGATAAAGAGATCGTAGACCTCGTCCAGCACTTCACCGGGTCTGCGGTTGGGCTTGTCCATTTTGTTGACGACGAGGATGGGGGTCAGATTGTAGGAGAGGGCTTTCTGCAGGACGAAGCGGGTCTGCGGCATCGCGCCTTCGAAGGAGTCCACCAGGAGAATGGCTCCATCCGCCATTTTCAGGACCCGTTCCACTTCCCCGCCGAAGTCGGAATGCCCCGGAGTGTCGATGATGTTGATCTTGTGACCCTTGTAATTGATGGAAATATTTTTGGAGAGAATGGTGATCCCCCTTTCCCGTTCCAGATCATTGGAATCGAGAAAGCAGTCGCGCACTTCCTGATTTTCCCGGAAGATTTTGCTCTGGATGAGCAGTTTATCGACCAGGGTGGTTTTGCCATGGTCGACATGGGCGATGATGGCTACATTTCTAATTTTCATGAGTTTTCATTCCTGTTCTGTTTCCTTGTCCTTTTTGGGATTCACCCGCCCGCATTCGTCCGTGTTGAAACGCCGTCCCGCCACCGGAAAGAAAAAAGCGCCAGCCGGCGGGCAAGGAAGTCATAAAAAATCGGTTTTATGAATAGGCCTGATTTCTCTGGGGACTGCCGATGGACGGGAAGGGTGCTGTCTTCAGAAGAATACCTGCGGGCTGATAACAGGAAAGAGACAATTTGGCAAATATTTTGTTGCGGCAGGGGCAAAGAATTTATGCAGCTTCCCGATCAAAGGGGCCTTTGCGCAGTTGAGGGGAGTGGCGCCTTGAGGCGCTCCGTCCGATCCCGCCTTTCTCACAGCCGAAAGTCCGGCTTGCATCACGCCGCCTGGGAACAATCCCCTGAAATCAGCAGACGTGCAATTTATGGAAAACAACCTCTTCCAGGGTGTTCCGGTTTTCTGCCCCCAAAAAAGAAAAGGGAGGGCGGATTTCAGGGGCAGCCGATCGATTTTCCTGCGGGCTTCCAGGGGAGGAGGGGACATCATCTTAGAATAGCGAGGATATCACGGGCGGAGTTGAGCACCAGGTCGGCGCCGGAAGCCGTCAACGCGTCTCTCCTTGAATAACCGGTCAGGACCCCGATCGTATAGGTCCCGGCTGCTCGGCCCAGTTGGATGTCCAGAGGATGGTCTCCGACCATGACGGCAGAGCCGGCACGCGTATCCAGGAGACGAAGCACTTCCAGCAGGTGATCGGGGTGAGGTTTGACGTGGGGCGTTTCGTCTCTGCTGATCACCACATCGGCGTAGTTCCCGATTTGTGGGAAAACGCTGGCTAGGGCCGCGCGGCAGTTCCGGCTGATGATCCCGATGGAGCGGCCGCGTTTCCTCAGGGTGGACAGAAGGGATACGGTGCCGTCCAAAAGAACGCTTTTGCGGGCCGCTTCCATTTCCATGTCCGCAATCAGCCTGTGCGCCCGAGTAAAAAAATCCGCTGCCGCCCGGCAGTCTCTGCTGCAAATCAAATCCCGAACCGTTTCAATCAACTCCAGGATGAGCAGCCCCTTCAGGTCATGACCGTCCGTTCCATAGTGCTCCGCAAGGGCCAGCAGGCGGTCTTTCATATCGGTGAAATCCAGGTTCAGTTCGGCCAGGGTCCCATCGAAATCGAAGACAAAGGTTTTGACCCTTCGCAGCGCTTCCGTGATGGATCTCTCTCCTGTTAATGGCGGCATGGCGCTTTCCACGGCGAAGGAGTCGCTTTTTCCCTTCCCTTTGAAGCCGTCCGCAGGCTTGGTCTTCATCTCGAGTTTCCGCGCAGATAATTATCGGGAAATCTCTTGCTGATCGTTCGTGCGTTTTCCGGGAAGGCCGGCAGGGAATAGCCGAAAACAACCTGAAGGAAGTTGGCAATGATGTTGAACGTTGCACCCCACAGGATCTCTTCCGTGTCGTCGTCCTGTTTGAGAATCAGGCAAGGGAAATAGGACTTTAATTCATCATTTTTAAGCCAGGAAACGTCGGAATCGAGATAGCATCGGCAGTAATTATCCGGATCGAAGAAGGCGCTCACCGGGATCTCGATGATCTTTTCCACTTCGGAATTGGGTTTATAGTGCCAGGGATGCCTGATCATGCCGACCACAGGGAAGATTGTTCTCCGGAAAATCCGCAGGGAATAGGTGGGGAGGGCGCCCAGAAAGGAGATGTTGAAGGGGCTCAGCCCGATTTCTTCCCACGATTCCCGGGCGGCATTGGCGATAAAAAGGAGAATCGTTTGAAAGGTCGGGTAATCCCTCTGGCGGGCGTACGTTAAAGACGCTCCCTGGAACGGAAGGTACAGCAGCCGGCCGATGAAGCTGGTCAAAGAGTCCCAAAAGGGATTCAGCATGCCCCCCGGACAGCTGACATCTCCCGACTGGGCGACGGCCGCGGAGCGTTTGATCAGCAGGAAAACGGGTTCCTTCCCGGTCGGGGACAAAGAGGAATTTCCATATTGAAGGAGGAGAAAAACGCCTGCGGCCAGATGTTTTTTCGGTTCTTTCCAGGTTTTCTTGATCGTCTGGAAGGATTCGGCAAAATCCAGGGGGGTCGTCCCCAGCTTCTCTTCGATGCAGCGCCGGAATCGCTCTGGGTTCTGAAGGAGGGATTTGTCTCTATCTTCGGCTGCGACAAACATGATTCTTTCCCGACGGCGGAGGTGTTGACTCTCTCAGCGGCGAAATAAAAAACCCGGCCTGTGACCGGGTTTTTTATTTTGGTGGCGGTGCAGGGATTCGGACCCCGGACACTGCGGATATGAGCCGCATGCTCTGACCACCTGAGCTACACCGCCAAAGACTGTTGAGAAAGGGCTGCTGCCGCGCCAGGAAAGAAACGGCGCTCCCTTCAAACGCGTGGTAAAGATAACGCCTTGTGAGCTTCGCTGATCTGGGCAACCTTCATATACCACCTGTTGCCGATTGTCAACCCTCTTATTGGTGAGGGGTCAGTTCATAAGCGACAAAGACGCTTCGGTTCTGGATCGATGCTCCCGTGGAGAGAACAAGGGCGAGGACGATTTCATTCTCCCCGTCATTATCGATATCCTTGAAGGCGTAATCCGCCACATATCCGTTGATTTTTCTTGTCTTCCAGTTTTCCAGCAGTCCGAGGCCGTCCCATTCCAAGTTGTAGACCTCGCTGGCGGTGAACAGCTTCACATTCTTCAGGATGCGGCCCACCGAAGAAAGATTCTTCACCAGAATCAATTCTTTTTTCCCGTCCTTGTTGAGGTCGTAGGTGAGTATCCGGAGGTTGATGTAGGTTCGCTGCAATTCATCCTGAAGGCTTTTGTTTATCTTTTCGGTTTCAACATAAATATTGCTTCCCCCGAAAACCTCATCGCTCTTAAAAAGCAATTCGTTGCTGCCGCCGAAAACATTCAGTCTGGACAGGGATTTCTCGGTCTGATCATAGATCCGGAGATAATCATAATCATCCAGGGTGATCACTTTTTCACTGCCTCCCATGCCCAGATCATCGATGGTCAATCCGTAAACCGGCAACCCCTGGGGAATCTTCATGCGATTTGCCGGTTTGTATTGCCGGCCGTCCCAGATGATTTCATGGATGGGCGTATTGAAGGGCGTATCCACACCATAAGCCTGGCCGAGCAGCCGGGGTTCGCCGGCAGTCGGTTCGATAACCCGCAAAAACAGGTGCAGATCTTTGGCGATCACCTGATATTTTCCCTCTTTCCATTCCAGCACAAAGCTGTCAGGAATGTTGCGGTTGAGGCTTGTCACGATGATTTCCGCGATTCCGTTTTCGTTGATGTCCGCCACATCGACGGCAAGGTAGTTGTCGTACGCTTTCCCCTTGATATGTTGGAGAAGCTTGAATTCTTTATCTCTGCTCTGATAGATGTAAACGTTGTTTCCGTCGATAGCCGCCACTTCTTGGTATTTGTCGCCATTGACATCTCCCAGGGCCATCCCGCGAAATTCCGTCGGAAATTTCTGGCTCATCCAGAAGCCCCTGCGGTCAACGGGCTGGGGGGAGTCAATGAAATCGGGGTTGATAATGGAGGTGAAGGTCCCCTTCCTGCTGGTCTTCATGCCGCTGATGATCGCGGATTCCCGCCCGGGCTGAGACGGCCTGGCGGATGGAGCGGAGGCTGGCGGGGGAGAGACTGGGCTCGCAGCCGCAGCCGAAAAGTCTGCGGGAAGGGTTCCCGTAATGTGTTGCACGATCCGCTGCGAAAAGTCATTGATTTTGGGAATTACCTCATCGAGCCCCTGAGTCTGCGTAAAAATGCCGACCGTCGATCTGGCCGTCGCCATCTCCACCAGTTTCCCGTCGATGCTCAGACTGCTCCCGATTTTCGTAATGCTTCCCCAGACCACATAATCCACATTTAATTTCTTCCCCAAGGCGCTCAACTCCTCGATGGTCCATTCCTTGGCCGCCTTACTCTGGATGGCTTCCTGGACCTGATCTTTGCCGGCGACGGAAATTTTCCCCTGAGCCGCAATGCGGGAAGTCAGCATATCCGAGATGCCCTGCCTGACGTAGTCGATGTTGTCCGCACTGTGGACGGTGAAAGGCAGTACGGCAACCTTCGCCTGTTCTTTCGCGTCCAGAGGGAAGGCCAGGGCTGTCAAAAAAATCATCAACAGCAGTTGTAAAAACTTTTTCATGACGGAATCCTCCACCTTGATGGTCATCGGTTTTTAAATCTCCCTGCTCCTAGCATCTTACTCCTTTGAATGCAACAGGATTCAACCGCTCCAAGCGCTCTGTTCATGCAGAAGGGAAAGGCAGGATCACGAGTCAAAGCAGGGGGAGAAGAGGGCGGGGAGGGGCGGTCGGGCCGTCGTCACCTGGAGGGCCCGATTCTCTTGCCGGCGGCATTTTGAGCTCCGAGGTCTCGTGATGCGATTTCTCAAGAGGGCTCCAGTTGGGGGTTAGTTTTTGATTCCCTTTTGGGAAATTTTGGTTTATGAGGGGGGCGCCTTTTTATAAAAATTGACTTCATGGAAGGAGAACGGGTTTGATTCCACGATATTCACGAGAGCAAATGACCGCCATCTGGACCCCGGAAAACAGATTCAAGACCTGGCTCGATATTGAAATCCTTGCCTGTGAGGCGATGTCTCGACTGGGCTTGATTCCCGAGGCAGCACTTGAAAATATCAAGAATAAGGCAGGGTTTGACATTTCGAGAATTGACGAAATCGAAAAAACGACCAAGCACGATGTCATTGCCTTTCTCACCTCCGTGACGGAAAAGGTGGGCGAGGACGGTCGGTTCATCCACATGGGAATGACGTCCTCCGATGTCCTGGATACCTCCCTGGCGGTGCTGCTGCAACAGGCGGCGGATATCCTGATCGAGGACCTGGAGCAGCTTTTGGAGGTCCTGAAGCGCAAGGCCTATGAACACAAGGATACCGTCATGATCGGCCGTTCCCACGGGATTCATGCGGAGCCCATTACCTTCGGCTTGAAAATGGCGCTCTGGTATTCGGAGATGTCCCGCAACCGGCAGCGCCTGATTCGGGCCCGGGAAGCGGTGAGCACGGGAAAGATATCGGGTGCCGTCGGGACCTTCTCCTTTATCGATCCGGAGGTGGAGGCTTATGTCTGCCGCCGGCTGGGATTGAATCCCGCCCCCGTCTCTTCCCAGATCGTCCAGCGCGACCGCCATGCGGAATTCTTCAGCACCCTGGCGATTACGGCTTCTTCCATCGATAAGTTCGCCCAGGAAATCCGGCTGCTTCAGCGAACGGAGGTCCGGGAGGCGGAGGAGTATTTTTCGCCGGGCCAGAAGGGATCCTCGGCGATGCCCCACAAGCGCAATCCCATACTTTCCGAGAATCTGTCCGGTCTGGCGAGACTGATGCGCTCCTATGCCCTGGCGGCTCTGGAAGACATTCCCCTGTGGCATGAGCGGGATATCAGCCATTCCTCCGTGGAACGAGTCATCGGACCCGATGCCACGATCCTCCTTGACTTTATGCTGAGCCGCTTCACCTCGCTGGTGGAGCGGCTGATCGTCTATCCGGAACGGATGCTTTCAAATCTCCAGATGACCCATGGCGTCATTTTTTCCCAGATGGTCCTTCTCCGCCTGATTGATAAGGGAATAACCCGCGAAAAAAGCTATGAGCTCGTTCAGCGAAATGCCATGAGATCCTGGCAGGAAGGGGTTTCGTTCCAGGAACTGCTGCTGCGGGACGGTGAAGTGAAACGCGCTCTTTCCGAGGCGGAATTGCAGGAGGTCTTCCGGATGGAAAATTTCCTGAAAAATGTGGAGGTCATCTTCCAGCGGGTCTTTGAAGCGCCC
>CAZKRB010000007.1:0-12100 GCA_964555065.1 uncultured Syntrophus sp. | reverse complement strand
GCAGATGGCTTGAAGTTACTTAAGAGCCTGGAAACGGATCGGGCTTCGCTCGGAAGGCTAAGCCGGTCCGCCAGGAGGGCTGGAAGGGGCTTCCTGCGGCCCGCCTTTCTCAGCCGCAGACGGGACGTCCTGAGAGGCAGGTATCCTTCAGCCAGTTGGCATCGTCTCTATCCGGATAATCGATCGTGTAGTGCAGCCCCCTGCTTTCTTTTCGCATATTGGCGCACTGAACGATCAGCATGGCCGCGGTGGTGATGTTCCGAAGTTCGATCAGGTCCCGTGTGATCAGGAATTTCTCATAGTATTCGTCGATTTCCCGGCTGATCATGGTGATGCGCCGCTGTGCCCTTTCCAGCCGCTTGTCGGAACGCACAATGCCGACGTAATTCCACATCAGGCGCCGAATCTCATCCCAGTTGTGGGTGACCACCACCGACTCATCACTTTCTATGGCCTGCCGCTGCCCCCAGGGGGGGATGGCAAGAGGGTGTTCTCCGGTCGGGTGCGGCAGGTCGGCAACCCTGACGAAGGCGCGGTGGGCATAGACCACGGCTTCCAGCAGCGAGTTGCTGGCCAGCCGATTGGCCCCGTGAAGTCCCGTGCAGGAAACCTCGCCCAGGGCGAAAAGCCCGTCGATGTCCGTTTCCCCGTGGTGATTCACCACGACGCCTCCACAGAGATAATGCGCCGCCGGAACGACGGGAATGGCCTCCCGCGTCATGTCGACTCCGAATTCCAGGCACTTGTGATAAATATTGGGGAAGCGGTTGAGCACAAACTCCCGGTTCCGGTGTGAGATATCGAGCAGAACGTACTCATCGCCCGATTTTTTCAGTTCGTTGTCAATCGCCTTGGCAACCACGTCCCGGGGGGCCAGGCTTTTCATGGGATGGTACTTCTCCATGAACGTCTCGCCGTTTTTCAGTTTTAAAATTCCCCCTTCACCGCGGACGGCTTCGCTGATCAAAAAGGATTTGGCTTCCGGATGATACAGGCAGGTGGGATGAAACTGGATAAATTCCATGTTCGAGATCCTGGCTCCGGCCCGGTATGCCATGGCGATGCCGTCGGCCGTGGCAATGTCCGGATTGGTGGTGATCAGGTAAACTTTTCCGGCTCCACCCGTCGCCAGAATGACATGGTCGGCGATGAAGGTATGGACCTGATTATCCACGATATCGTGCACATAAGCGCCAAGGCAGCGGTCCCGTGATTCCTCCTCCAACTCCACCAGGGAGGACATCAAGATCAGATCGACGGCCAGGTGGTTTTCGTAGAACTGGATATTGGGATCGGCGCCGGCCTTTTCATTCAGGGCCCGTTCGATTTCGTTTCCCGTCAGGTCCTGGGCATGAAGGACCCGGCGCATCGAATGGCCGCCTTCCCGGCCCAGATCATAAATCGTGGCTGAGCCCGGCGTCGCCTTGGTGAATTCGACGCCCCAGGAGACGAGTTCCCGAATCCGCTCCGGCGCTTCCCGGACGACGAAATCGACGACCTCTTCTCTGCAGAGGCCGGATCCGCAGAGAATCGTGTCGCGGATATGGTATTCGAAGCGGTCGGCCGCATCCTGAACGGCGGCAATGCCCCCCTGGGCGTAGTTGGTGTTGGATTCCGTCTTTTCCTTTTTGGTCACGATGGCCACGGAGCCCAGCTGCGCCGCCTTAATGGCGAAACTGAGGCCGGCAATGCCGCTTCCCAGCACCAGGAAATCCGTTTTTATTTCCATGGGGAACTTTGTCTTTCAGAAAATAGGGTTAGGGAAAAGTTTATTTACAAACCTGCCTGATTTCTATATAACCATCCCAAGCTTTTGTAAAAGGAAATGTACGAAACATGATTGTGTTGGGAATTGAATCATCCTGCGATGAAACGGCGGCGGCTGTGGTCAGGGACGGTCGGGAACTGCTGTCCAATGTGATCGCCTCGCAGGTTAAAGAGCACAGCCGGTACGGCGGCGTCGTCCCGGAGATTGCGTCGCGCCGGCATATGGAGGCCGTCGTTCCCATCATCCTTCAGGCCCTTCATGATGCCGGGATGGGACTGCCGGAGGTGGAAGGCATTGCGGTAACCCGTGGCCCCGGGCTGGTGGGTTCCCTGCTGGTGGGACTTTCCGTTGCCAAGGCTCTGGCCTTTTCGCGGCGGCTTCCCCTAGCAGGAATCAATCATATCGAGGGGCACATCGCAGCCATCTTCCTCAATGAACAGAGGCCCCCCTTTCCCTTCGTCGCCCTGGTGGTCTCGGGGGGGCACACCAATATCTACTATGTGAAGGATTTCGGCGTTTTTACCCTTCTCGGGCAGACGCGGGACGATGCGGCGGGTGAAGCCTTCGACAAGGCGGCAAAACTGCTGGAAATCGGCTATCCCGGCGGCGTGGTGATCGATCAGCTGGCGAAGGAAGGCGACCGGGAACTCCTGTCCTTTCCCCGGGCCATGCGGGACAGCCTGGATTTCAGCTTCAGCGGGCTCAAAACATCTCTTCTGGTCCACGTCAAAAAACATGGGATTCCCTCTTCCCGCCGGGAGCTTGCCGATCTTGTCGCGGGCTACCAGGAAGCCATCGTCGAAGTGCTTGTGGAAAAAACCTTGAGGGCCGCCAGGGAAAATTCCGTTTCGTCGGTGGTCGTTTGCGGCGGCGTGGCCTCCAACAGCCGTCTGAGAGAGCAATTTGCGGCAAGAAGCAGGGAATGCGGCATTGCACTGTTTATCCCGCCTCCGGTGCTGTGCACCGATAATGCCGCCATGATCGCCGTCGTAGGGGAAAACCTGCTGGGCAGGGGGAAAACCGATGCCCTGTCCCTGAACGCCGTTTCTCGCTGGCCCCTGGATGCGCCCGCCCTGTTGCAGTAATCGATGATGTTTGGAAACCGGCTCAAGAATTTTTATCAGCAGTTTCTCAGCCTCAAGGGAGATCCCTCCTCACTGGCCTGGGGGATGGCCATGGGGGTTTTTATCGGAGTGACGCCGACGATTCCTCTGCATACCGGGCTGATCGTTTTTTTTGGATTTCTGTTCAAAAAGAATATGACCTCCGCTTTCCTGGGATCCTGGCTGATTTCCAATCCTTTGACAATCCCCTTCTTCTATTTCGGCGAGTATCAGATCGGCCGGGTCGTTCTTGGACTGGACGGTCCCGAGATGGTGATCCGGGAATTTTCCCTGCACTCCATTTTTCAGCTGGGTTGGGAAATCGCGCTTCCGCTGCTGGTCGGAGGGTTTGTTCTGGCCCTGGTTTTCGCGGTTCCCGCCTATTTCATTACCCTCCGACTCATCACTTCCCTGAGAAAAAGCGATGCCACTGAAATCCGTTCGACAGGCCGTCCGTGAACAGGGAATCCGGCCGGTAAAGAGGCTGGGGCAGTGTTTCCTGACGGACTCGGCAATCATGAAAAAAATCGTGGAGAGCGCGGAGATTCAACCCGACGACATCGTCGTGGAGATCGGCTCGGGACCGGGGCTCATGACCGCGCTGCTGGCGGAGAAGGCGCGGCATGTTTACGCCGTTGAGGTCGACGGCCGGCTGGTTGCCCTGCTCAAGGAACAGCTTGACGATTATCCCAATGTCGAGGTGATCCAAAGGGACATCCTGAAGTATGATTTCTCTTCGGCGACCGGCGGAAGCGGCAGTGGAAAGGTCAAGGTTGTGGGAAATATTCCCTACAGCATTTCCTCTCCCATCCTCTTCCGCCTTCTCGATCAGCGGCAGAGCCTCACCATGGCCGTGCTGATGATGCAGAAAGAGGTGGCCGAACGCTTGTGCGCGGCCCCGGGGTCGAAAACCTACGGGATTCCTTCCGTGCTCTTTGGTCTGCATGCCTCAATTTCCCCCGTATGGACTGTTTCCCCTGCCTGTTTTTACCCGCAGCCGAAGGTCACTTCCGCCGTTGTAAAAATTCTGTTCCCTGAAAGCCCTCTGTGTGCCGTGACGGATCATGCCCTGTTTTCCCGCCTGGTGCGGACCGCCTTTTCCCGGCGGCGGAAAACCCTTTTCAATAACTTGAAAAGCCTGCCGGAGCAGGATTGCGATCCCCGGGAGCTTAAAAATCTGCTGAGGGGAGTGGAAATCGACGAGCAGAGGAGAGCGGAAGAGCTGTCCATTCAAGAATATGCAGCCATCTGCAACGCCCTGTCAAATTCGGGAAAAAAGAAAGAATATTCTTGACAGCCATAGGCCTGTCTGATAGAAATCCTCAACCGCTTGGATCCGCTACAGGACTGAGACGGAAGGCGCAGGCTGTTTGATTATTACAAGGGATTATAGCCTCCCCGTCCAGTACGGGGAGGCTTTTTTTTTTGTGGGGAATAGACAACCGATGAAAATAATCGATACAGTCCGCGAAATGCAGAGTTATGCCGAGTCGCTGCGGAATTCGGGACAGCGAATCGCCTTTGTTCCCACGATGGGCTATTTCCATGAAGGTCATCTCAACCTGATGCGGGAAGGCCGGAAGAGAGGGGACAAACTGGTGATCAGCATCTACGTCAATCCAACCCAGTTTGGCCCTGCGGAAGATCTGGAAAAGTATCCGCGGAACTTCGACCGGGACAGCCAGTTGGCACGGGACGTCGGGGTGGATGTGATCTTTTTCCCCTCCAATGCCGAGGTGTATCCCGAACATTATCAGACCTACGTAACGGTCGAAGAAGTAACGAAAAATCTCTGCGGCATGTCGCGGCCGGGCCATTTCCGCGGCGTAGCAACGGTTTGTGCAAAGTTATTCAATATGGTCAAGCCTCATCTGGCTCTTTTCGGGAAAAAGGATTTTCAGCAGCTGGCAACGATTAAACGGATGGTCGCCGATTTGAACATGGACCTGGAAATTGTCGGCCTGCCGACCACCAGGGAAAAGGACGGGCTGGCCATGAGCTCCCGCAATGTTTATCTCAGCCCGGAAGAACGGGAGTCAGCCCTCTGCCTCAGCCGTTCTCTGCGGCAGGCTCAGACGCAATATGAGAAGGGCGAGCGGGATGCGAGGCGAATCCTGGAAGCGGTCCAAACCTATATCGAAAGCGTACCGTTTACCCGAATTGATTATGTGAAAATCTGCGACACGACAACCCTGCGGGATGTTGACAGCCTGGAGAAAGAATCCGTTCTGGCGCTTGCGGTCTTTGTCGGTGCAACGAGACTGATAGACAATCATGTGTTCGGCGAAGAGCTGAATATAAGATAAGAAAGAAATCACAGCGGGCAGGGCCGCGCTCCTGCCCCGAGGGGAAGGTGACTTCATGCAGAGGGTGATGCTTAAATCCAAAATTCACAGAGCGACCGTAACGGATGCAGATCTTCATTACGAGGGAAGTATCTCCATCGATGAAACGTTGATGGAGGCGGCAGGGCTTTATCCCTACGAGAAAGTGGCGATTTACGACGTCAACAACGGAGAGCGGTTTTCCACCTACGTCATCAAAGGCAAGCGGGATTCCGGAGTGATCTGTCTGAACGGGGCCGCCGCGAGGAAGGTCGCCAAGGGGGACCTGGTCATCATTGCCAGTTATGTGTTCGTGGACGGCGATGAAGCAAAGGGCTGGGAACCGGTCTGTGTGTTTGTTGATTCAGAAAACCGGATCAAGCATTAGCATTTCCCTGATTTAAATTTACCCGGCGGGACTTGAATCCTCCCGTTCAGGGCCGCAGAGTACTGTTTGTTTTTCGTCTTTGAAGCTGGAACCGTTCAAAGGCGGTAACCGTGCTGATATTCTAATGAAATTATGAGACAGGGGCAAGGTGCAGCCGTGCAGTGCCCCTGTTTTATCGTGGGCCTGAGGCGGAAAAAGATCTGCCTGAATGCCTCATTCGATCCTGGCATCTCGTGAAAGGAATCCGGTAAAGGGACGACCATGGCCCTCAGAGAGAAGCCGATCATTGGAAAAAAGTTGAAAGGGGTCTCGCGACCGGACCGGCCAGTTTTCCCCTTCGGGCGGGACCGTTGCGTTTCTCCCGCTGCGGATCCTCGCCATTGACCATCCTCACGATCCTTTCACCTTCCTGTCAGTCGGAACAATCCCGGGGAGTGCTGACCCCGTAGAGCCATGGGGTTTACTCCGTGATTGAGGGCATGATTTTTCACGCCGGTCGTTCAATTTTACTCAACAGATGAAACAAGAGAAGCCAAAGGAGAAGGATCCATGCAGATTACGTCAGAGAGCGTCAAGGTGGGGCATCCGGACATTGTCGCGGATTCCATTGCCGCCAATATCATAGCGGCCATTCTTGAAGAAGAGAAAAAAATCGGGCTGACCGTCGACAATATGCCCCATTGCGGCATCGAGGTGTTCCTGGGAAAGGGGCTTTGCATCGTCGGTGGCGAAGTCGCCACCCGGATCTACGTGGATATTGAGAAATGTGTCCGGGAGACCGTTCTGAAGCTCGGGTACTGCGATTATGAACTCGGCCTCAACGGCAACTCCATGGGGATCCTCAATACGATCGTTCCGCAGTCGCCGGACATCAACATCGGCACCCGGGCCGATCTGGGCAAGTACAAGGAAATCGGCGCGGGGGATCAGGGGATTATTTACGGCTTTGCCTGCGATGAAACTCCCGAACTGCTGCCTCTCCCCTATGTCCTGGCGACGAAGATGATGCGGGTTTTTGAGGAAGCCCACAATCCCGTCTTCGCTCCCGACGGCAAAGGGCAGGTTACGGTGGATTATAACGATGAAGGGCGTCCGGTGCGGGTAGCGACGGTGCTGATGTCCAATGCCATTGATTATCGCCAGGTGCCCGATGGATTCCGGAGCAGCATCGAACCCTTGGCCAAGCAGATGGCCATGAATTGCTTGAAAGAGTGGGTGGATGACGAGACGGATTTTCTCTTTAATCCGACCGGCGAGTGGCAGGCTATCAATTCCTGCAGTGCGGCCGATTCCGGCGTCACCGGCCGAAAACTGGTTGTCCAGCTTTATGGCGGATATCCCGGCGCCCAGATCGGGGGCGGGTCCGTGGTCAACAAGACGCCGGAAAAGGTCGACTGCTCGGCGGCCCTGGGAGCGCGTTATGTGGCCAAGAATATTGTGGCGGCGGGGCTGGCCAGCAAGTGCTCCCTCCAGCTTTCCTATGCGATCGGAATTGCCCGGCCGATCTCCATTTATGTGCATACCTTCGGCACGGGAATCGTCTCCGACAACCGGATTGGAGCCATTGTCAGGGAATACTTCGACCTGTCTCCCCGGGGTATGATTGAACGCTTCAACCTCCTGGAGGGGGAGAATTACCGAAAGCTGCCGAAGACGCTCTTCCTCGATGACTATTGCTGGGAAAAAACGGACATGGTGGATTCGCTGAGGAAGGCTGCCGAACTCTAAACGAAAAGCCGGGATGACGGAGAAAAGGAGAAGGACATGGATTTTCTGGAGATTGACGGTTCGCTGACCCACCGGGTCGCGGACCTTGCCCTGGCGGAATGGGGGGAAAAAGAGATGGCCCTGGCGGAGAATGAAATGCCGGGGCTGATGGCGGTGCGGGAAAAGTACGGCCGGCAGAAGCCTCTGGCGGGACTCAAAGTGACGGGGAGTCTCCACATGACGATTCAGACGGCCATGCTCATCGAGACCCTGAAAATTCTGGGGGCGGACCTCCGCTGGGCCTCGTGCAACATCTTTTCCACCCAGGACCATGCCGCCGCCGCCATTGCCAAATCCGGATCGGCTGCCGTTTTTGCCTGGAAGGGGGAGAGCCTGGAGGAGTACTGGTGGTGCACCGAGCAGGCCTTGACCTGGCCCGACGGGAGCGGTCCCGATCTGATCGTCGATGACGGCGGAGATGCCACCCTCTTGATTCATCAGGGGGTCCGGTGCGAAAAGGATCCCGTTCTGTTCGAGAAAAAGCAGGACAACAGGGAGATGGAGATCATCATGGAACGGCTGAGGCGCTCCGTCGAGCGGGATGGAACCCGCTGGCAAAGGGTTGCCGCAGGTGTTCGGGGGGTGTCGGAAGAAACGACCACGGGAGTGCACCGCCTTTATCAGATGGCCAACGCCGGGGAGCTTCTCTTCCCGGCCATCAATGTGAATGACTCCGTCACGAAGTCGAAATTCGACAACCTCTACGGCTGCCGTGAATCGCTGGCCGACGGGATCAAGCGGGCGACGGACATCATGATCGCCGGCAAGGTGGTGGTCGTCTGCGGCTATGGCGACGTCGGCAAAGGGTGTGCCCAGTCCATGAGGGGATTCGGCGCCCGGGTCATTGTTGCCGAAATCGATCCGATCTGCGCCCTGCAGGCGGCCATGGAAGGGTACGAGGTGACAACGCTCGATGAGGTGGTCGGCGAAGGGGACATCTTCGTGACGGCGACGGGATGTTGCGACGTGATTACCGGGGGCCATATGGAGCGGATGAAAAATGAAGCGATTGTCTGCAACATCGGTCACTTCGACAGCGAAATCGCCATGCACTACCTCGAAGGAAATCCGGCTTTCCAAAAGGAAACCATCAAGCCCCAGGTGGATAAATGGACCCTGTCGTCGGGCCGCTCCATCCTCGTCCTGGCTGAGGGCCGCCTCGTCAATCTGGGCTGTGCGACCGGCCATCCCAGCTTCGTCATGAGCAACAGCTTTACGAATCAGTGCCTGGCCCAGATGGAGCTGGCGGCGAAGAAGCACCAGCCGGGCGTTTACACCCTGCCGAAGAAACTTGATGAAGAGGTGGCGAGGCTGCACCTCGAACGTCTGGGGGTGAAGTTGAGTCGCCTGACTCCTCAACAGGCCGCCTATCTCGGTGTGCCCGTGGAGGGGCCCTACAAGGCGGAATATTACCGCTACTGAGGGCCGGCCACGTTTGGACCGCCTTGATTCAAAGCAGCCCCCGGTACCCGGTCAGGCCGGGCCATGAGCGCAAGCCGGCGGTGCTGGAGAGACTCCTCCGCACCGCCGCCGGTAGAATCCGGCAGTGCGGGCCATGATCGGGTCGGCAGATTGAAACTTCCGCAGGGCGCGGACGGTTTTGGGCTCGGAGAAGAGCGCCACCGGGGAATCCGAGCTGAATGCTGAATGTTTCCGCCGCCGGCAGGAAGGAGATCGACCGCCGACGCAAGGCGCGTCGGGTATGGCGGCGGAAGCCGTGAGGTCAGGTGCGGACGCGGGTAAAAAGATAGAGTGCGGACAGGCCGAAGATCAGGTTCGCCAGCCAGGCCGCCAGAAGCGGGGGCAGACTGCCTGATCGCCCCAGTGACATGGCGAAGGCGAAGAGAATCCAGTAGGAGAAGCCGATGATCAAGCCGGCAAAGAGGCTCCCCGCCAGACCGCCGCTCCTTTCCGTCTTCAGGGAAAAGGATATTCCGATGATGGCCAGGAGGATGCACACCAGGGGAAAGGCGATCTTTCCGTGCAGATCAACCAGATACCGGGTGGCGTCATAGCCATCGGAACGAATTTTCCCGATGTATTTTCTCAATTCAAAGTATCCCATCTGTTCAGAATCCTTCTGAATAACGCTGAACTCAGCGGGTCTTTCCGGGAGATCCACGATCTTCTCTTCGTAACGTTCCATAACGGGAAATCCCGTGGCATCAAAGTGAACAATCAGCACATTGAAGAATTTCCAGTGATCTCCTTCCCAGACGCCCCGCTCCGCGTCAATGCGCATGAGGAGCTGCATCTTGTGATCCAGGTAATTCAGGGTAATCCCCTGGAGGGTGTTCCGCCTCGCGTCAAATAGCTTGAAATTGTAAATGCCTCTCTCACCGCGATACCAGATCTGCTCCTGCTGAAAGATTCCCTGAACTTTCTGCTTCTGGATCTCCACGGTCTTGATGTATTCCGCTTTGGCGTTCGTATAAGGGGTGATCAATTCGCTGAACACAAAGGTCAGGACGGAAATCAGGAGCGAGAGGATCAGAATGGGAATCGCGGAACGGTAGAGGCTGATTCCATTGGCCCGCATGGCCACAATCTCGCTGTGCCGGGATAGGGAGCCGAAGGTCAACAGCGCGGCAAGAAGAACGGCGGCCGGTATGATCAGGGAGAGCATCATGGGGATGCGGAAGACGAAAAAAGTGATGCTCTGAAACAGCGTGGCGCTGTTGCTGATCAGCATTCTCAGTTTTTCGAAGAATTCAATGATCAGAAAAAGGGAGAGAAAGGAGAACATCACCAGAAGAAAAAACTTGAGAAATTCCCTCAGCAGGTATCGATCCAGGATGCTCATGAACGCCCCTTTCCCGGAGAAGCAAGGATCCGCTTCAGGGGTTTATCGGCTGCCGCCATGAAGTACAGGGAGAGACCGACCAGCGAAAAAAGGAGATTGGGAATGGAGGACCCCACAAGAGGGGGGAGGCTGCCTCCCTCGACCAGGCCGTCACAAGCGAGCTGCAACAGGTAGTAGAGCAGTACCGTCATCAGCCCAACCGTGAACCCTCTCGACTTCGCGGAACGGTGGCGATGCCTGACGCCCAGCGGAATGGCAAGGATGCCGAAGACCAGGCAGGACAGGGGGATGGAGATTTTATTATAGAACTCCATGGCCGCTTCCCGCGAGGCTTTACTGTTCGGATCACCGCTCTTGAGCTTATGGATCAGTTCTTCGGGAGTCATTTCCTTGAAGGCCTTGGTCCGCATCTTCTTCGCTTCATTTAACGAGGGTGAAATGTCGAGATTGACGTCATAGGTTTTAAAATCCATCTTCCGGAAATTTTTCATATCTCTCGTCACATAGTACGTGCTGCCCTCTTCCAGGCGCAGTGTGACCGCCAGGGATTTCGGGTCTGCGACCAGGAATGCCTTCTTGGCAAGAATCGTCCCCGGTTCCTTGCCGCTTCGCTGGTCGGAGACCAGCACGCCCTCCATGAAGCGGCCATGATAGGGAACTTTGTCCGCGTAGAGCATGATGCCGCTGAAGTCCCCATTGAAGACTTTTTCCTTGATGCCGATGCTGGCTTTATTCCTGGCCACGTTGAAAAGGAGGCTCTTGGTTGCGGTGTTGCTGTAAGGTACAAGAAAAAGGGTGATCAGGGCGGTCAGCGCAAAAGAAAGGAACGCCATCAGTGCAATCGGGGGGGTGATCCGGTGAAGGCTCAGTCCCGACGCTTTTAAAACGGTCAGTTCATTATCGCCTGACAGTCTTCCCAGGGCGATCAGGATCGAAATGAGCAGTGAAATGGGAATGGTAAAAACGAGGAAGGAAGGGAGAAGAAATAAAATCAAGCGGGCAATATCGCTCATGCCGACGCCCTTATTGATCATCAGGTCCATCAGTTGCAGAATTCTGCCCATCAGCAGGACAAAGGTCAGGACAAAAAGGACGATGCCCAGGGGCTGTGCGATTTCTTTGAATAGGTAACGGCTGATAATTTTCAAGAATTCCTGCTTTGCCGGTGCGTTTGGGTTATTCGATCCGTGATCGATTCTGTCCCTTAGAAAAAGATCAGGGAGTTGTCAATTTAAAAAACTTTTGATCTTTGTTGACCCCGGCGATCGAGAATGTTAAAAAATGGCGCGCCGGAACGGAAAACACAACCGTCAGGGCGAACCCTTTGAACCGTGTGAGGTTTTTATGATCGATCTTCATACCCATACCATTTTCAGCGATGGCGCACTGATCCCCTCGGAGCTGGTGAGGCGCGCCCGGGTGGCCGGTTACCGCGCCATGGCCCTGACGGACCATGGCGACCACTCGAACCTGGATTGGATCATTCCCCGGATTGTCAGGGTGTGCCGAAAGCTGATGCTGGCTCATGGGGTGCCCATCCTCCCCGGGATTGAAATCACCCACGTACCCCCGGAATACATCGGTGAACTGGTAGCGGAAGCGCGGGGACTGGGAGCGAAAATTGTCGTGGTTCACGGGGAAACCATCGCCGAGCCTGTTGCTCCGGGCACCAACCTGGCAGCCTTGGAAGCGGGGGTCGATATTCTTGCCCATCCGGGATTGATCGGTGAACAGGAGGCGCAGCTGGCCGCCCGGAAGGGCATCTGCCTGGAAATATCGACCCGGAAAGGGCATTCCCTGACCAATGGTCATGTGGGGCAGATGGCAAGGCAATACCGTTTCCCCCTTGTCCTGGATACGGATACCCATGACCCCCATGACCTGACCTCCCGGGAGAAAGCCGAAAGAATCGCCCGCGGGGCCGGCCTGACGGCGGAGGAAATCCGG
>CAZKRB010000006.1:59734-60498 GCA_964555065.1 uncultured Syntrophus sp. | reverse complement strand
CCTCCACCGGCTGGTTCCAGTCGTAAAGCGGACGGTAATCGCCGGGCGCACCGTCAAGGAGGGTGATCGTCTTTTCGGCCAGTTCCAACCCGCCCTCTCCGCCCAGGCGGAAGATGTCACAGGGCGCGATGTTCATCCCCTCGTCTTCCGCCGCCTTGACGACGGCCCGGATCTCTTCCTCCGTATCGGAAGGAAAGCGGTTCAGGGCGATGATGCAGGGAATGTGGAACTTGTCGATGTTGGAATAATGTTTCCGGAGATTCGCCATCCCGAGAACCGCCGCCCGGGGATTGGACCGGTCCAGGTCCTCCCGGGCGATGCCGGCGTGGTACTTCAGGGCGCGCACGGTGGCGACGAGGACCACGATGCGGGGATTCAAGCCGCCGTAAGGGGCGACAATGTCAAAAAACTTTTCCGCCCCCAGATCGAACCCGAAGCCCGCCTCGGTTACCACATAATCGGCCAGGCGGAGTGCCAGGTCGGTGCCCATGACACTGTTTGTCCCCTGGGCGATGTTGGCGAAGGGCCCGCCGTGGACGATCGCCGGGACATTCTCCGTCGTCTGGACCAGGTTGGGCAGGAGAGCGTATTTCAGCAGCGCCGTGACGGCCCCTTCCACTCTCAGATCGCCGGCCGGCACCGGGCGGTCATCGTAAGTGAATCCCACCAGAATCCGGCGGATCTTTTCTTTCAGCTCCGCATAGGAGCGGGAGAGGCAGAGGATGGCCATGATCTCGCTGGAGGGGACAATGTCGAACCCCGTT
>CAZKRB010000006.1:0-59724 GCA_964555065.1 uncultured Syntrophus sp. | reverse complement strand
GGGGACGCCGTTGATGGAGCCCCCGAGGCCGACCACGATGTCCCGGAGGAAGCGGTCGTTCATGTCGAGGACACGGCGCCAGGTGATTTTCCGCGGATCGAGGTTCAGGGGATTCTCATGGTAGACCGAATTGTCCACCAGCGCGGACAGAAGGTTGTGGGCGCTCTCCACTGCATGGAAATCATTGGTGAAATGAAGATTGATGTCGTCCACCGGATGGACCCGGGAGAGCCCTCCCCCCGTGGCGCCGCCCTTCATGCCGAAAACGGGCCCCAAGGACGGTTCCCGCAGGGCGGCGATGGTGGACTTCCCCAACCTGGCCAGGGCCTGGGTGAGGCCGATGGAGACGGTGGTTTTTCCCTCGCCGGCCGGCGTGGGGGTCATGGCGGACACGAGAATCAAGGCGGCATCGGGACGTCGGACAAACCGGGAAATCGCCTCCAACCGGATCTTGGCCTTATAGCGGCCGTAAAATTCCAGGTCGTCTTCCGCCAAGCCGAGGGATGCCCCAATATCCCCAATGGGTTTCAGTACCGGCTCCGTCTGGAGAGAGTTGCGCTGGGTCATGGGCCTACTTGCAGATCAGGGCGTCAAAGCGGATGTCGATGTTGGTTTCATCGCCGATGCGGTTGAGGTCGTTTTTCAAATCCACAATTTTCACGGCCGGCGGCAGGGAGAAAAAACAGACCATCTGAAAGACATTGGCGCCCGTGAGAGGGTTGCTGTCTACATTGGTGGAGATGTCGTCGATGGTGATGCCTCTGCCCTGAAGGGCCTTGCAGATCTGATTGATGATTCCCGGGCGGTCGATGGAGGTGGCGATGAGCTTGTAGGGAATGGAGGGAGGAACCTCCCGGTGAAGGGGCGCTTTGGTCTTCCGGACATAGATTTCCAGGCCCGTCTTCTCCCGCAGGCTGTCCAGATCCTTGATGAGCCGCTCGATATCGTCGGTACTCCCCGAGGTCAGGATGATCATGCCGAACTCCCCCCCCAGGACACAGCCGCGGGACCGCTCGATGTTGATGCCCCGCGCCGTGAAAAATTCCGCGATCTGCCTTGCCAGCCCTGGACGATCGGGCCCCATGAAGGAAAAAACGACGTAGGATCTCATCGGTCAGCTCCGTAGTTTTTCGTGTTTTTGCATCCCGGAGTCGGCCATGCCCGAGCCGGATTCCCCAGAATGCAGGATTTCGATTGCCTTTGTAGCCGCCCCGCCCACCGGTGTCAAGGAAAAGTCGGACTGAGGCCAAAGCCCTCCAGGACTGAAGCGGAAGGGGAGCCGGGAAAACCGGCCGGGAGACGAACCAAGCCGTCCGGGATCAAAAGAAGCGTCACGGACGGCATATCGCTGCGATGCGCCCGCCCGGGAATAAAATCCTGCCTCGCCCGCCGCTTCCATGCTCGCCGTCCTCATGGGGATGCCGGCGGATGGCCGCCTAGGAATTTTTCCGGGATTTTTTCCTCTTCCGGGTCTTCAGCCAGGCTTCATGCTCCTCGATCAGCGCCTCCACACCGGTTTTCCGGTCGCCAATCTCCAGGGTCCGGCCGTAATCTTTTTTGCCGACCTTCACCACTTCAATTTCCTTATTCAGAAACTGCTGGATTTCCTCCAGGCGCTCTTTCTCTTCCCGGCTACAGAAAGAAAGGGCAATGCCCTTGTGAACGCCCCGGCCGGTTCTCCCCACCCGGTGGACATAGTTTTCCGCCTTCTCGGGCAGATCGTAGTTGATCACGTAGTTCACCTCGGGAATATCGATGCCTCGAGCGCTGACGTCCGTGGCCACCAGCAGATTGCACTCCCCCTCCTTGAACCGCCTCATGACCTCGGATCGTTCCGCCTGATCCTTCGCCCCATGAATCGTAAGCGCCGAAAACCCGACCCGCTCCATGGCCCGGGTGACCCGTTCCGCCCGAACCCGGGTGCGGACAAAGACAAGCACTCTGCGATCCGGATTTTCCCGGAGAAAGCTTTCGAGAAAGAACCTTTTGTCATCCATCTCCACGAACAGGACCGCATGCGTCACGTTGGCGGCGACGGGATCGTCGGGTGAGATCTGGATGCGGATGGCCGAGCTTTTCACCTGGGAGAAGGCCAGCTTCTTGATCTCCGGGTTGATGGTGGCGGAGAAGAAAAGGGTCTGGTGTTTTCTCCGGAGCATGCTCTTGATGAACTTGATGTCCTCGATAAATCCCAGATCCAGCATATGGTCCGCTTCGTCGAGGACCAGGGTCTCGATGCGGTCGAGAGAAAGGCAGCCCTGGTGGATGAGATCAAACATCCGGCCCGGCGTGGCGATCAGGATATCGAGGCCGTCCTGGAGCTTCTTGATCTGGGGATCCTGCTCGACCCCGCCGATCAGGGAAAAGGGCTTCACTTTGGTGTGCTTCGCCAGACTTGTAAAAACCTCCCCGATCTGCATGGCCAGCTCCCGGGTGGGAACGAGAACGATGCACTTGATGCCGTAAGCCCGCTTGCTGCTCTTTTCCCGGTGAATCCGGTCGATGAGCGGGATGGCGAAGGCCGCCGTCTTTCCCGTTCCGGTCTGGGCGATGGCCAGGACGTCCTCCCCTTTCAGAATGGACGGTATGGACTTGAACTGGATATCGGTCGGCCTCTTGAATCCGAGTCGGGCCAGGTTCTCTTTAATGGCCTCGGAGATGGCATAGTTCTCAAACTTCATAATTTTCCACTTCTCCCGAATATTAAGTGGTAAATACCGTTGAATCCGGATAAAAGCAATTTCAAACTGGCTGCCGGAACAGCGGATTTTTCCATTCCCGCCATTCCTCAGCCCCTCACGCCGCCGGATTTTCGATGGCCGCAAGGCGGAGGGCGGCCACAGCACAGAGACACCGCCCCTCTTGGACCGATCCGTTCGCCCGCAAATTGCCCGCAGCGGCCTGATCCAGGATCAGGCATTTCCATTCCGGCTGTAAAATCAAGAGCTGCCGAGGCGGCGCCCAGGCAGGAGAAGCAGAGAGAAATCCGATGGCACAGGTTTGGATCCATGACGTCACCATCAGTTTCGGTGGCCCCCTCCTGCTCGACGGGGCTGAGCTCCATATTGAGGAGGGCGAACGGATCGGTCTGCTGGGCCGGAACGGGACCGGAAAGTCCACGCTCCTGAAGATGCTCTGCGGCGATCTTCCCCCGGATTCGGGGGAAATCGTCAAAAGCGCCGGGACCCGGATTTCCCTCCTCCCACAGGAGATCCCGGAGGACCTGCCCGGAACGGTTTACGAGATCGTCGCCTCCGGCGGGCGGGATCATCTGGAGTTCCTGCGGCAGTACCAGGAGCTGACGGTGCAGCTGGCCCGGGGGAGCGACGGGGATCTCCTGAAAAAACTCGAACGTCTCCAGCACGAGCTGGAAACTTCCGGCGCCTGGCGTTTTCATCAGCGGGTCGAACGGGTGCTCGCCTGGACCGGGCTCGATGATAAGGCGGAATTCCGGCTGCTTTCCGCCGGCTTGAAACGCCGGGTTTTTCTGGCCAGGGCTCTCGCCGGTGAACCCGATCTGCTCCTGCTGGACGAGCCCACCAACCACCTGGACCTCCCCTCCATTGACTGGCTCGAGGCGTTCCTGCTGAAGTTCGGCAAGACCCTCGTCTTTGTGACCCATGACCGCACCTTCCTGCAGAAACTGGCGACCCGGATCGTGGAGATCGACCGGGGTCGGCTCCAGGCCTTCGACTGTGATTACGCGGCCTACCTGGAGCGGCGGCAGGCCATGCTGGATGCGGAGGAAAATTCCTGGCAGGAGTTCGACCGGAAGCTGGCGCAGGAGGAGGCCTGGATCCGGCGGGGCATCAAGGCCCGGCGCACGCGCAACGAAGGCCGGGTGCGGGCCCTGCGGCAGCTCCGACACGAACGCGAACAGAGGCGGGAACGGATGGGCGGCGCCCGGATCGCGATTGCGGAGGCGGACCGCAGCGGGCGGCTCGTCGTCGATGCCGAGAAGATTTTCTTTTCCTTCCCGGGGAAAAAGATTCTCGAAGGGTTTTCCACCACGATCCTCCGGGGGGACCGGGTGGGCATTCTCGGCCCCAACGGGTCGGGCAAGACGACCCTGCTGAAGATCCTGCTGGGAGAGCTGGCGCCGCAGCAGGGGCGTCTCCGCCTGGGCGCCGGGCTGAAAATCGCCTATTTCGATCAGCTCCGGGCGCAGCTCGATGAAGACCGGTCGCTCAAGGACAACATCGCCGACGGCAGCGACACCCTCTTCGTGGGCGGTGCGCAGCGGCATATCATCGGGTATCTTCAGGATTTCCTCTTCCCCCCGGACCAGATCCTGGCGCCGGTCCGCTCGCTTTCCGGGGGCGAGCGCAACCGTCTCCTTCTGGCCAAGCTCTTCAGCGTCCCGTCGAACGTGCTGGTCCTTGACGAACCGACAAACGACCTCGATACGGAGACCCTCGAACTCCTGGAAGAGCGCCTCCTGGCGTACAGCGGCACGATCCTGCTGGTCAGCCACGACCGGTCCTTTCTGAACAACGTCGTCACCTCCACCGTCGTCTTCGAAGGTGATGGGCGACTGGAGGAATTTGTGGGCGGATACGACGACTGGCTTCGTCAGCGGCAGGGGCCGGCAGCGGTGGAAGAGCCGAGGGCGGGCAGGAAGGGGGGAAAGCCTCCGCGGGAGAAACCGCTGCAGGAGAAGAAAAAACGATCCTTCAGAGAGGACAGGGAACTGGAGGCGCTGCCCCGGAGAATCGAGGCCCTGGAAAGGGAAAAGGAAGAGATCGTCGCCGCGCTCGGTTCACCGGAATTTTACGGCGGCGGCGATTCGGCCCGGGTAAAAGCGGTCAATGCCCGGCTGGAAGAACTGGAGAATGAACTCGATGGGGCCTATTCCCGCTGGGAAGAGCTGGAAAAGATCGGCGGCTGATGCTCTCCGTTCGCCTGCCGGGGAGATTTTCTAATCCCGTTGAGGATCAAGTCCGGAATTACACTGTAATTTTCCAGGAGATCGAATTTCTCCTCCGTGAGCACCCACCGGGTGATCCGGTGCTCCATCATGCCCAGCAGCAGCTCCCGGATGTCCCGCTCATCCATGTCGTCACGGATGAGGCCTTCCTGTTGACCTTCCCGGATCAGTTCGAGAACCTTGTTGTTGAACATCCTTAACCGGTCAAAGGTTCTCGACTGGGAAAAGTTTTTGCTCACCCGCATCTCCAGCATCAGGATCCGGGCGTAGGTCGGATTGGTTTTGAAGTGATAGAGGTAGAACCAGATCAACTTGCTCAGTTTATTGAAGGCATCATGAATCCCCTCGAGATGGAGTTCGAGCTCCTCGCAGAAGTCCTCGATCATCTGGGCTGGAATGGAAAAGAAAAGGTCTTCCTTGTTCTTGAAGTACTGGTAAATCGTTCCTTCGGCAACGTTTGCCTTCTGGGCGATTTCCGCGATGGAAGCGCCTTGGAAACTGTTATCCCCAAAAACTTCAATCGCCGCTTGGAGAATCTGCTGTCTCCTCAGATCTTTCCTGGTCATTTTTTTCGCCATGGTGCTGGGCCTCTAAAAATTTTGAAGGTTATTCATTCTTGGTTTGTTTTCCTTCCCTGATCACGGAAGGAAGAAAGAACCGGTTGTCTTGAGAATTTGAAAGCTTCCATATCACAGGCGGGAGGAGACATAAAGACGATTGTTGAGTATCTTTCAGTTTGGAGCCGGGCAACGTAAACCGGAAGCCCTTCCCGACGAGAGCCCATGGGCTCGAGGAAAAAAATCGGGGGACAGCGCGCCGTCTGGCCGAGTCATCTTGACAAGTCTGGGGCTCTCCATTTCGATCCCCGGCAGAAAGCGAAGCGACGGGAAGAAGTTTTCCCCCGGGATTGTGAAAAGGCCTTCGCCCCGGGTGTCCGGCTGATCAAAGGACTTGTT
The DNA here is from genome assembly GCA_964555065.1 of uncultured Syntrophus sp. Taxonomy (GTDB): domain Bacteria; phylum Desulfobacterota; class Syntrophia; order Syntrophales; family Syntrophaceae; genus Syntrophus. Next base: position 53,841 of record CAZKRB010000006.1, on the reverse strand, counting down.
TGACAGGAAACTCAAAGAGGAGTAAAGATTCACAAAATAAAAATCTGGCTCTACCGATTCCGGATCAATGCGCTGCGTGTTGTCGATTTTCCGGGCTTTCCGGATGTTCTGCCTTCGTCTCCACCGGAACCGGAAGCAGCATGAGGGGGATGATGAAAGATTTTGTCAGGGGATGCTCCAGAATCATAGGTCTTGTCGCCCTTTTGTCCCTGCTGTGCTCCTGCCTGGACCGGATCGTGGAAAAGCCGACCTTCATCCTGAAGGACGCTTCCTTGACCCTGCACGACATGGCGGTTTTGAAAGCCCTGCTCACCGTCGAGGTCCAGAATCCCAACCGTTTCAGCCTGCAGTTTCAATCTTTGGAATACCGCTTTTTCCTTGACGGCCGGGAGTCGGCCAAGGGGAAGTACGCCGAACCCTTCGAGGTCCCGCCGTCGTCCACCGAGGAGGTCGCCATCCCCGTCACCATCGGATTCAATGATCTGGGCTCTCATCTCAAGAAGGTGATCAAGGGCAAGGACCTCCCCTACCGGATCGAAGGCACCCTGCAGCTCAAGGCGCTCTGGGGCAGCCTGGCAATCCCCTTCAATAAGAAGGGAACGCTCCACGTCAAGCTGTAGAGGGATCTCCGGCGTGGATGGGAGCCGAGGCGGGAGCGGCTGTTCAGGATTGTCCCAGCTTCATCAGCAGAAGCGACAGCAGGGTCATCAGAATTCCCGCCGTTTTTCCCGGCGTCAACTTTTCCCCGTAAACGACAGCCGCCAGGACATTGGCAATCACGAAGTTCATGCCCACCACAGGGACAATAATGGACAGGGGGCCCGTTTTCATGGCCTGAAGCAGGGTAAAAAAGGCCGCGAAATTGATCAGCCCCGCCAAAAGACCGATCAGCAGGGCCTCTCCGTAATGGCGGTTGGCCCCTCCCTTCTCGAAGGGCTTCCGGAATCCCAGGGAAAAGACCATGCTGAGCGTGTAGGTGAGAGCGATGAAGGCCATGGTATTGGTGTGCAGGGCGGCAAACTTGCTGGAAACGGCCGCCACAGCCCCCGAAAGGACAGCCAGTCCGACCAGGATGAGCCCTTTGCGGAGATGGCGGTTTTCCCGCCTTTCCTCTTCGGAGAACCGGGTCAGTGTAAGGATGACCCCGACGGCAATCAGAATGCCCAGGATCTGATAACCGTTCAGCGAATCATGAAAATACAGGAGAGAGAAGAGGACCACCAGGACGGTGCTCATCCGCGTCATCGGGTAGACGATCGTCGTGGGCAGATAGCGGAGGGCTTCGATGGTCACGACCGTGTCGACAAAAAAGGTCAGACTGTTGACCCCGGCAAGAACCAGCAGCCAGGTCGGGTTTTTCAGCGGTTCAGCGGAGGAGAACCAGAGAATCGCGCTGAGAAGCGCCACGGTCCCCATGAAGGACAGGGTCATCCAGGCGGTATTGCAGTTCCGCTCCGCGGAAACCTTGTAGAGGAAACGCTGGATTCCGTAGAGAAAAAAACAGAAAACCGTCAGGAAAAACCAGTTCATTCCCTATGCCTCGGGCAGCCGACCATCCCGGACGAACCGCCTGGGTGCGGCATCGGCTTTACCGAACGTATCCTGCCAGTCGGCTTTATTCAATTTCCCCTGATCCCGTAGCGCTTTCTGTAATCGCCGGGCCTCTCATATTGAGCCAGTCCCCAGATTCCCCTTTTCCGGAATTTGGCCTGCTGCTCCGCGTAGAGAAACTGCCCGTAGTAGGGCTGTTTCAGATATTCCCAGGCAGCTTCCGCGTACCCTTCCCTGACCATCTCAAGGTTGACGTTCCTTTTTTTTCGCCAGACGATTGCCTCCATCCGCATGCGTCGGTCAATGTTGATGATCTCCACCCGAACCTCTTTCCGATAAAGCTTGGACCTCAGGGCCTGCCTGGCCTCCAGAGAATAGGGTTGCCCCAGCCTGGTCTTCCCGGTCTTCTTGTCTCTCTTTTCCATTTCGGGAGCATCGCAGCCATAGAGGCTGATCTTGAACTCCGCGCCACCTTTCGTCTCCACCCACAGCGTGTCGCCGTCGGGGACCTTGAACACCGTCCCTTCAACGGTGCTGATGACAGCGCCGACCGATGCGGGCAGAAAGCAAAGTGTGAACAGCAGTAGGATGGGGACGGCGAGGGAAGTCCTGTAATTCTTCATAAAAACCTCTGTGATGCTGCTTGTCTGGAAAACTTTTCATGTGTATCACAGGATCGGGGAAACAGGAAGAAATGATTGCCGGGATCGGGAAACGGATTATTTTGTTGACACAAAGCCATTCTTTTTATAATTCCATTTGAGGAAAAATTATTGTCAAGCAAATTCAATCATGTAAACGGGGATTTCATGCTGACGGGAAAACAAAAACGATTTCTGCGCCGACTGGGGCATGCGTTGAAACCGGTTATTCTGATCGGCAAAAGTGACCTTACCGACTCGATCCTCCAGGAAACGGACTCCGCCCTCGAACATCACGAGCTGATCAAGGTCAAGCTCCTTGACAGCTGCCTGGCGGATCACAGGGAAGCCGCCGAACGGATGGCCTCGCGTCTCAAGGCGGAAATCGCCCAGGTGCTGGGTCGGACCTTCCTGCTCTACCGGAAAGCCGAACAGCCGAAAATCGACCTGCCCTTGTCGGAGCGGGGGAAATAACCGGGTGGCTGGTCTCAGCCGTTACGTAGAACCGAAGCATGGCGGGAAGAGAACCGTAAAGCGGGAAAACTCACCGCCCCTTTTCATCAAGAGGAACGGAATGAATAAAGTGTTGATCTGCCTGATGGTCTGTCTGATGATCGCCGGCTGCACCTACACCCGGAAATACGCAGAGCTGTCCGCCCCCGTCATCGGCTGCCACGCCGATGAAATCGACATCGAACATGGGACGCTCATCACGATCGACGGAAAACGCAACTGGGAGGCGGCCTGCAAGGGGAAGCGTTACCTTTGCAGTTTTGAATCCACGGCCGGCGTCCATTGCGTGGAGATGTTCAACCCCCTGAAATAGAAGGGCCGCAGAGAAGGGAACGCGGGGGCGATGGCCCGGGAACGGAAGGCCTCGGCTTCTCTCGCCCTGGACCGGTTCGAAAACTTTTTCCAACCACAGGTTATCCGATGACGTCATCCAAAGAGGAGTTGCTGAAAAAGCTCGGCCTTACCGAAGAGGAGCCCATCGAACGCTCGAAGCTGGTGAACCCCGCAACCGAGCGGGTCATCGACGGATTGGAAAGGCTGCTGGAAGAGCTGGCCCAGGAGGAAGCAGCAGAAGAAGAAAAGAAAGAGCCGGAAGGCTGAAAATGAACAGTCCGGGCAGGGGATGCCCTCCGGAGGCCGGTGGGGGGCAACGGAAGAATTCCCTTCGCAGGCGGATGAACCTTTCGGCCTGATTTCCCTTCCCCGACACAACCCATTTTACAAGGAGAGGTCATGAGTCTGAAACGGTTTCTTCCCGTCCTGTTGGCCCTGGGCCTGTTCCTGGGAGCGCTCCGACCGGTGTGCGCCGCTCAGTGGCGGCCGGCCGGCAATTCGGAGTTCGACTCCGCCGGGATCACCCACCTTTCTCCCTCGGTCATTCGTGTCTGGGGGAAAACGGTTTACGATGAAGTCGTCCTCAAGGACCTGCAGGGAAAGAATCCGGGGCGCGATTATTCCGCTTATTCCCATACCGTCCAGCTGAGCCAGGTTTACTGTGAACAGGGGACCATCGGGAAGGTAAGTTCCACCGATTACAATGCCAGGGGAGAAGGGATCGCCACGGAACGTTTCGAGACGGATGCTTTCGAGGATTACGGCATCAAGATGGAGAAACCGGCGCCGGGCTCGCAAAGCGAGACCTTTGTCCGCGTCGTCTGTGATCATGTAAGAAGAACGTCCGCCGCGGAAATAAAATAGGCTTCCCGGACCGTCTCATGGACTCGCAGCAGCCTCCCCCGGTTTATCTGCCGCCTGGGCGATCAGCCGCAGCTTTTCCTGCCGGGACAACTTCTTGATCCGGGCTTCCCGCCGCAGAACCTCCCCTAAACCGCCACACCTCTCGACATAGACCAGTTTGACCGGCCGCCGCGACCGGGTGTACTTTGCCCCCTGCCGGCCCCGGTTATGGCTCTGAACCCGCCTTTCCACGTCTCCCGTCCAGCCGGTGTACAAGGTCCGATCGGAACATTCCAGGATGTAGACGTAATAGCGGCTCCGCTTGGGCACTGTCTTTTCAGGGTTTACATTTGTAGATTTCAAAATGGGTGGTCATGACCCTTTCGTCATTGGAAGGCCGCAGCGAAAACGGCGCCAGGACATGAGAGAAGCGGACCTGCGACAGAATCCGATAGGCATCCCCTCCGGCATGATGGGTATTCCATTGCAGAGAGTAGGTCAGCGTTTCCGGGTAGGTTTCGATATACATCTCCTTGATGAATCGGCACTCCGCCGGATCCGATACGGGAAGAATGCGCTGCGCTTCCGGCGCCAGTTGCAGGGACGCACAGCCAATCAGAGAAAACACCAGCATGACAAGGACAATCCTTCTCATGATCCGTTCCTCCTCTCCTTCAAGTTGCCCGTCCGGAAAAACCCGGCGGGCCGGGCCGCCGGTCGGAAAGGGCATCGCATCGGGCTCAGGACAGGCGCCGCACCGGCGTCAGCGCGAGCATTAAATTATAAACGGCCGATGGGGCATTGAAAAGGGTAAAATTTATCCCTCGCCCTCCCTTCCGGGTTCAACACAGGGTCAAGTCCTTCGCGATCATAACACTTTGAATTAACAAAACAAAAATGTTTATTCCCGTTAAGCTTCAAGCGGTCGGTCGCCACGCTCAGCGGACGGACTTTGACGGGATGCCGAGGCGGGACAGGTTATCTGTGACAAATCCCCGGGGATCGTGCTATGGTAACGCCACGTCACTTCTCACAAAAGGAGCAGCCATCCATGATTGACCTGCACTGTCACACCACGGCTTCGGACGGGTTGCTGACCCCGTCCGCGCTCATCCGGAAGGCATCCCGCGAAGGGATTGCGGTGATCGCCATTGCGGATCATGATACGGTGGACGGCCTTGACGAGGCAGTGCAGGCAGCGCAGCGGGAGGGAGTCGCGGTCATTCCGGCCGTCGAACTGTCCGTTACCTTTCCCGGAGGGGACTTTCACCTTCTGGGGTATGGACTTCATTATCAGAATCAGGACTTGAAAGGCAGGCTGGCAAGGCTGAAAAGCGTCCGGGAAGAACGGGCCCTGCGGATGGTTGAACAGTTGAGCCGGGCCGGGATCCCTTTGGCCCCCGAGGATGTGCGGAAGGAGTCCAAGGGGGCTTCTCCGGGGAAGCCCCACGTTGCCCGGGTTCTGATAAAAAAGGGATACGCGGCCGATGTGGATTCCGCCTTTGAAACCTACCTCAACCATGGGAAACCGGGATACGTCCCCAAGGAGAAGCTGACTTTTGAGTCTGCCTTTGAACTTATCAGGAATGCCGGAGGTTTGCCGGTACTGGCTCATCCCAAATCGCTCAACTTAGAAGGTCCGGAAGCTTACGAACGGATCATCCAACAGGGTGTAAGTTACGGAATGGCCGGCATTGAGGTTTATGCGCCCCTTCATGACCCTCAGCACGTGATCCTCTTTCGCGAACTGGCGGAACGCTTTCACCTCATCGCCACGGGCGGAAGCGATTTCCACGGGGATAAGGGGGCAGACCTGGGATATTACGGCGGCGGGAGGCCCATCCCGGAAAGCTGTTCCCTGCCGCTGCTTCCCTACATCGCAACTTCAGCTCCGGGCCAACGCATCCCGACATTCACGAAAGGAGACTGACCATGCTCGTTCAGTTCAGCATCGTGCCTCTCGGCGCCGGAGAAAGCCTCAGCAAAGAGGTGGCGGAGGTGATCCGCATCGTCGATGAAAGCGACCTTTCCTATCGGGCGAACCCTATGGGAACCGTCGTCGAAGGGGAATGGGACGAGGTGATGACCCTCATCCGGAAATGCCATGAAAAGACCCTGGAAGGCGCAGCGAGAGTGCTGACGACCCTCACGATCGACGACCGGCCGGGAAAATCCGACCGCATCGGCGGGAAGATCCAATCGGTTGAGCAACGGCTGGGGCGGGAAATAAAAAAATGAGGCGGAGCGGTAACCGCGGTTATTGAAAGAGCAGCTCAAAAAGTTTCAGGGGCCCGAGGGAGCAGCCGTCCTTGTAAACCCTCATGTTTCCCGAAGATATTTCGTCAATGAGAATCGCTTCTCCCCGATGGACCCCGAATTCAAATTTGATGTCATAGAGCGTCATGCCCTTTTCGTTGAGACAGTCGGCGACGATCTTCGTAATTTCCTGCGTCCTTTTCTTTAGATCGTCATAGACCCCGCCGCTCATCACCCCCAGGACGATAAGGCCGTCCCTCGTCACCAGCGGATCGCCCCGGTCGTCGTCCTTGAAGGTCATCTCGACATAGGACGGAAGGGGCGCCCCCTCTTCGACATAGTCCCCGTAACGGCAGCGGAAGCTGCCCACAGCCCTCAGGCGGCAGATCACCTCGAGACCTTTTCCGAAAGCCTTTGCCGGGAGGACCTCCATCGCCGAGTCTTCCAGCAGGGTTCGGACAAAATGGGTTTTGATGCCTGCCGCCTCCAGCTTTTCAAAGAAGAACACCGCCATCCGGAGGTTGAGGTTGCCGACCCCCTCCATTCGCATCCCCACCCGATTCGAACCGGGATCGAACACCCCGTTCTCGCCGGTGACGTCATCCTTGAACTGCAGCAGATAATTGCCGTTTTCAAGGGCATAGACATCTTTCGTTTTTCCTTTGTACAGCAAGGCCGCTTTCGAGGGCGGCGTCTGCCGGGCAGAGGAATCTCCCCAGTTGTCGGAATCATTGCTCATGGAAAGGCCTTTCTCCTTCTGATGGATCGGCCGTCGCCGTGGAAAAACTACCCGGGGAAAACCTCACAGGAAACGTCCCTGGACCGGTTCCTATCTTTCCCGAAAATCAGGCGGACCGTGCCATCCTGATACTAAGAAAAACATTCATAATCAACAGGTTTCTCCAGCTCAAAAGGACAGTCCCCAATTTTCCGTTCTCCGAGGTGATGGACGTCTACTGTTTTTCCCACTCAGCAACCCTGATAAATTCCGCCTGTATTGCCTTATGTAACCCGAGAGGGATCGCGGCCCGCTCATTTATTCAATGCTCTTTCCGACATTTTCCCCAGGCCGCTCCTTGCTTCACATAGTCAAGCCCAACGTGTACGACGGGGATTTGGCTTCATGCCGAACCTTGACCACCGCCGCACTTTCCCTTTTCCTGCCAGCCGGAGAAGGAGTCTGGACTTGCTTCCCGCTCTGCATTATACTGGCCACCCAAAGGAAGCGGGAAACTGTCCGGGAGCCGGAAAAAGGAGAAAAGCGATGAGGAAAAACCCGGTTGCCCATTTTGAAATCTATGCCGACGATCCCGATCAGCTGGGGAGGTTCTACGCCGGCCTCTTCGACTGGACGATTGAATCTATTCCAGGCGCGGATGGCTGTCTCGTCAAGACCGTGGAAACCGATGAGCAGGGTCGACCTTCCCGGGCATGCGGCATCAACGGCGGCATCTTCAAAAGAGCTGCGGCTTGCGACCGGAGGACCTGGATCAGCTATGTAACCGTTGAATCGGTGGACGCCACCCTCGAGGCGGCGCAAAAACTTGGGGCAACCCTGATGCAGGCAAAACTGGCCGTTCCGAAAGAGGGCTGGTATGCGATCCTGGCAGATCCACAGGGAAATCCCTTTGCCGTCTGGCAGCCGGATACAGAGGCGAAGTAGGAGTAATAGGAGTAAGAGGAAAGGGCTCAGGGAGGATTCATCATCTTCGCAATTTCCCTTCCATATTTCAGAACATTCGCCGCTTCCTTCCCATAGTTCCTTGCCTCCGCCGCCCCGCCGGTCTGAGAAAGGGATTTTACCCGCAACGGCTTATCCATCATTTTCATCTTGAGAATCTTTTTCATGGTCTCATAAAGGGCCAGCGACGCCTCCCCGCTCCATCCGAAAGCTCCGAACGCTCCTCCCACCTTAGATCCCAGGTCGGCCTTCTCCAGCGCGCCCAGAAAGGCCTTCATGACCGGGAGCATTTCCTTCTTGTACGTGGGCGACCCGAGAATGAGGGCGTCACAGGTTTCGAGCCGGAGATCTGTTTCCCGGATCTCGCCGACCCTGGCCACGGTGACGTCGATCCCTTCCGCTCTCATTCCCTCGGCGATAAGCTCCGCCAGCTTTCCCGTCTCGTTCGTCCGGGTCGCATAAAGCACGACAGCCTTTTTCATGGGGTCCTCCTTTCAGCCGAAGCTTGAGCCCAAATCGCGGTCCTCCCTCTGAAGTCAAGGCTGCCCCGGCGCAGAGAGGGTCTCTAAGACCAGCTCGACCAGACCGACGAGGGACAGGAGGAGCAGGGCGAGGAAAAGCCCGGTGACGAGAAGCCATATCACCACGATGATCCGGTTTCTGGTTTTGAAGGGGTCCCGAGCCCCGTCCTCTTTTTTCTTCATAGCCCTCATCCCTAAAATAGGCGCAACGAATAATGACAATAATTAATCACTTGGATTTATTTTCCTACAAAGTGTCACCGCGACGGATGGAAAACCTGCCCGCCGGAGAGAGGAAACATCCCCTGACCTCTCCGGCGCCGAGTCCCGTGACCGGTGGATAAACCCCGGAATCACGGAAGCGGTCCCGGGGTTTATCCACCGGCCTGGCCCCGCCCCTTGCCGATTCCGGATTTCCGGATGCCCGATCTTGCCCGACGGCGACGGATCTTTTCCGCCTATCCTTTCTCTTCCTGTGGAGGAGACGGCTCTTCCGCACGGGATTCCTCGGCGCCCTGCTCCTGGAGGTACCGCTTGAGGGTCTCCTCGACGGCCTCATCCCAGTTCCGTTCATATTCGTCTTCGGGACAATCGTATCCCAGGTCGAGCCATGTGCCGTCTTCCATCTCCGCGTAGACATGGAAGAGCGCCGGATTCTCGATCAGGCCGATGACCCGCTCTCCGGGCTGGATGGTTCTTGCGTCGGCTTCCAGGTTGGCGTCGACCTCCAGGGGAATGGCATCGATGCTCCGCTGATCGTAACCTTCGTCGTTTTCCACGACAATCAGTCCGTGGACCTTGATTCTCTTGAGCTTATACTCCATCTCATCCCCCTTCCGCACCGGCTCTCACCGAATGAACCCGGCACCGTTGAGAAAGCTCGGAGATCGCCTGACTTCCACCACAGCTTCCCCTTTGGACGCCGGGGCATGCGCTCTTCGCGGTCTTTTTCCAATCGCGGCTCCCCTTCAGGACATTATAAAACAGCTTTTCCACTTATGCACCTGTTGAGTTTTCCCCGACTCCCTCTGGATCCTTATTTTTTTCCTTCACATGGAGAATCGGCAGCCCGAGGTGGCGACGCTTGGTCTCACCGAAAAACCTGGTCTCGTCCCGCACGGTCGGTGCTCCCCGCTTCCCCCTGCCCGCCTGCTCCAAGGGATGGGATGCGCCCAGATGGAGGGCATGCTTCCCGTATTTGCCGCTCAGGCCGTCCATGGCTTCATAAAGGTCCCGGATCTTCTCCACCCGCATCGGACTCTCAAAGAGCGAATACTGAATATTGGTGTCGTGCGCGAGTTCCAGTAAAATAACCCCCGTCGCCCGGTAGAGTTCTTCGGGCCGATAAAGCGCCTCAAAGAGTTCCCGCAGCAGGCCGGACAACTCCAGGGGTAACGCCGAGGGGCGGGTGAGGGTCGCCTCACTGCCCAGATCCCGGAATTGCTGGGTCCGGAGAAGAGAAACGATCTTACCGGGAGCCAATCCATACCGCCTGGCCTTGATGCAGGCGGATTCCAGGTTCCTCAGCAGGTGCGCAAAGAGGTATTCCCGGTCCGAGGTGGGAGGGGCAAAGGTCTTCATCTTGCTGATGGACGCGTAGACGCTTTTCTCTTGAGAAGTTACGGGATAAACGGATTCTCCTCTCAGTTCCCGCCAGATTTCAACGCCAGGCTTGGTCAGTCGTTTCCGCACGACTGCTTCCGGCATCCGGGCAAATTCCAGGGCGGTCCTGACGCCCATCTTCGCCAGGTAACTGGTTGTGGCAGGGCCAATCCCCCAGATCTTCCCCACAGGAAGATTCTCCAGATACCGGGCAATAGAGCGGCCGGCAATGACCGTCAAGCCGCTCGGCTTCCGGTACTTCGATCCCACTTTGGCAAGCACCTTGGTCAGGCTGATTCCCGCGGAAACGCTGAGGCCCAGCTCCCGTTCGATCGACGCCTTCATCTTTTCCGCAATTCCCGCATAGGATGAGCGTAACGATCTGCGCAGTCCCGTGATATCGCAGAATGCCTCATCGATGGAATACTCCTCCACATCGGGGGTGAAGCGCCTCATGATGTTGAACATCCGGCGGGAAAAGAGGCTGTAGGTTTCATAGTCCGAAGGCAGGATAATGAGTTCGGGGCAGATTCTCTTTGCCTGGTGCAGGGGAACGCCCCGGGTAACTCCCCTTCTCTTGGCGGGATAACTGGCACAGGCCACAATGCCCCGTTCTCCCCCGGTGATGAGAGGTTTCCCTTTCAGCTCCGGATGGATCGCTTCTTCGCATGAGGTAAAGAAGGCATCGCCGTCGATATGCACAATGGCTCTTGGCCAGGAATGAAGGCTGAAAAGGATATCGTCCATGATGGTCCATCTTAATAGAACATTCGTTCTACTGTCAAGGACGCAAAACCATCCTGTCACCAACAAGATGCATGGATTCCCCGGCCTGATCATCAGGAAGTGCTCAAGGAATGATAAAAACCAAGGAAATTCAATGCTACTGTGCCGCGTTCGTCATACGGAGATCCGATGCCAATCAATCCCTTGAAAAATATTGCTTGCATTATGACATCATGGTGTCATAATAAAAATCATGGAAACAAAAAAATACTTAATTGACGACCTTTCAGAAATCACTGGATACACGAGGAGAACAATACGTTACTATATCCAGGAAGGGTTGCTGGAGCCTCCGGCTGGCAGAGGAAGAGGCGGATATTATTATGACAGTCATGTGAAACAACTACTCAAAATAAAGGAGCTCCAGGCGCAGGGAATCGCGATCTCATCCATAGCTTCATTATTGAAGGAAAAAACGGCAGAACCCGAACTGCCAAAAAGAGAAGTTGTCGTTCGATACGGGATATCACCAGGAATCGAGTTGGTGGTGGGGCGGGAAATCGAAATGAAAGAGCAAAGGAAAATCGTTGAACTGATCAGGATAGCGAAATCAATCATGAAAGGGGTCCGTGAAAATGAATCGTGAAGTCATGGCCGCCGGTTTGTGTTCTACTGGAGGGGTACAAGTACCCTTGGAGGGGGTGGATGTTCAAGGAAACATTGTGGGCAGGGGTGCCGCAATCAAACTTCGCCAGCGGTTCCGGAACATTGAAAAGGATCCCATTGAAGTGGTTTACAAATTTCCCCTTCCTGAAAGTGCCGCGGTGTGCGGCTTCAAGGCTTTTGTCGGAGACAGGGTTATTGAAGGGGAAATCGAGGAAAAGGACAAGGCTTTTGAGTTGTACGATGAGGCTTTGTCTAGGGGACATGGCACTCAACTCCTTGATGAAGAGCGGCCTAATATTTTCACGCTCTCCGTCGGAGGCATAAAACCCGGGAACTCCGTCATGATAGAAATCGCGTATGTCATCCTCCTTGATGCTTATGAGTCAGAAGTCCGTTTTTTTCTGCCCACGACGATCTCTCCGCGTTACGTGCCAGACTCGATGCAGGAGGATCATGACATCCCGGTTAATGATATCGTCAATCCGCCTTTTCTCTTTGATGTGCCCTATGGCCTGACCTTGAACATCACCATCCATGGCAAGGAAGGAATCTCCTCTGTTGCATCCCCATCGCACCATATCAATACGAGCTTCACCGGTGATTCAATTCACGTTTCCTTGACCTCCGAAGAATCATCAATGAACAAAGATTTCATCCTGAACATTGTCCAGAAAGAGGCTTTCTCCAGCCGAGCATTCTTAATTGAAGAGGATGGGCAGCATTTCGTCCAGATCGACTTCACTCCCCACAAAGAGCCCCTCGAGCTTAACGCTGGCAGACAAAAGCACGGACAGGAAATTGTGTTCGTTCTCGATTGTTCCGGTTCAATGGCCGGCGAATCCATCAAGGAAGCAAAAAAAGCCATGGAAATCATGATCAGGGCTTTAAATCCGGGGACAAGGTTCAACATCTACCGTTTTGGCAGTCAGTATGAAAGCTTGTTTCCCACAAGTCAGGGTTTCGACAATACGACGATGAACGAGGCTTTGGCATATCTGGCAAGGACAGACGCCTCTCTGGGTGGGACAGAAGTTCTGGGGCCATTGAAGGATATCTATGTCCGGGAATCCTATTCTGATTTTATGAGGGACATCATTCTCATAACCGATGGGGAAATAAGCAACGAAGACGAAGTAAGGGTCCTTGTACAGGAACATGCGGACAAAACAAATTTCCATACCGTAGGTATCGGCAGCGGCCCGAATGAATTTCTCATCAAAAGTCTGGTCAGGGTGGCTAATGGTGCTTTTGAATTAATCTCCACCCATGAAAGAATCGAGTCCAAAGTGCTTCGCCTGTTTAATAAAGTGCTGGTGGGAAGCATCCGCAACCTGAAAATCGAGTGGGACGGGGATGCTTTGACTGAACAGGCTCCGCTGCATCCCATAGCATTTCTTGATCAGGGAACAAGCATTTTTGCCAGTCTGAAAGATCCCTGTTCATCAATTAAGATTTACGGAGAAACCGGTTCCGGCAGAAGGGAATGGATAATTGATTGTACTCAGGTTGCGGATCATGACCTCCCGACAGCGAGATTCTGGGCGAGGGAGAAAATAAGGGATCTTGAGGAAAGAGCCCAGGGAGGATCCGGTTCCCGCCAGACGGAACGGAGCGGCCAAAAAATGAATGATGATATCATTGAGATTTCAAAGAGGTATGGCGTTATAAGCAGAGAAACCAGCTTCATAGGAGTAGAGAAACGACAAGAATCAGAGCAATCAACGTCTGAAATAGTTCTAAGAAAAGTACCCGTCATATTGACAAAGGGATGGGGGGGATTGTTCAAAGCCGCTTCTTGTTATTCCATTCAAAATAATGTTACTTTTAACAGAATGGCGGGCAATGCATTTAGAGCATACAATATCGATGCAACCCCGCGTTTCTCAAGAATTCATAAAGGTGATTACAGAAAGAACGAAGCAAAATTCAGTATTGCCCGGAGACGTTATCCCCCTCTACTTTCACCCGAGGATGACGATCTTCTAGAAATACTTTCAAATCAAAAAGCCGAGGGAGGGTTCGAAGAGAACAAACGGTTATTATCGAAGATCAACATCGCAGAAAGAGAAATTAAAGATATCACAGATAAAATCAGGATGGTTGCCCATGGCAATGCCAGAGCAATATTGATTACGATGCTGACCTTGATCACCCTTGAATTTGCATTTGGAGAGCGAAAGGACGAATGGCAGGGATTGGCCGGAAAGAGCAAAGTCTGGCTGCAACACCAAGTTAATCTTTACATGCCTACAATTGAACAACAGCCCTTACAAAACTGGTTGCGCGACTTTATACAAGAGCGATTACGACATGGCTGATCTTGATTGGATTTTGAAGTGTCTTGGTTCAGCGTGAATAGGACTTTTGATCGGTTGTGATTAGTCATCATAAACTCATAAAAGGAGGAAATCCCATGAGAAAGCAACGTCACAATTATTAGTTTCATAGCAGAGGAGTCTGAACATATGAAGGATTTAATCATCGGTTGGACATTAGGATTAATCGGATGTATTTTTATGGCTTCCTTATTTATCGGAATTGGGGTGCTTTTTGGTAAAACCATAGCAGGAATAATTTTTATTGGTTTTATAATATTCTATGTTTTCAGGGTTAAGCATAAAAGAAATACAAATTTGTATGATGATTGGGGCGGTGATTGGTAATATGGATAATTTTTCTCAAGCCAGAAAACTTTTTAGCGAATTTCAGAAAAGCAGAAAATATTCTGATTTAGAAGAAGCACTTAACATACTTGACGAACTACTCTTGGGAGATGACAGAAAAAGAGCAGAAAATCTTAAAGCCACAATTGATAGATTTTTTAATGATGTGCGTATTCGGCTATTGGAAAAATACAATATCCGTGATTTCGAAAGTCCGACAAATGACGCCCTAAATCTATTGGTTAATTCTGTGAGTGAATATGATTCTATAAGTCTTCAAAATCTAATGTCCTACTATATCAGACCGATACTTAACAAAGAAAATTCAAAGTAATTCCTATGGGTGGATTTGGTGGGTGACTTTCGGTTTCAGAGGGAGGAGCCGCTACTGTCCGGAATATGTCGACATCAGCATTTACCAGACGAACTTTTATGGAGAAAATTTATAATTCTTCAATAAAGCCTAATGAAGGAGAGGCTCAAACCCTCACCCAAATGGGAACGGTGCCAAGGGCGGCAAAAACACGAATGGGGACTTGGTGGTGAATCCCAAGTCCCCATGATCAAAAAAAGAAATATTTCAAAAAATGGTGCCGAAGCCGGGATTTGAACCCGGACAGGCCTACACCCACTAGACCCTGAACCTAGCGCGTCTACCAATTCCGCCACTTCGGCCCTTGCCGGAAGGGGGCTCACCCCCTGAAGCCTTTGTTCTTTACACCGACTTTTCCGGCCTTGTCAAGCAAAATTGAGGTTGAAAATTATGCCGATAGTGCTAAGAAGATCGACTTGATCTTCCCACTCTTAAAACCCGACAGAGGAAGCGACAGGAAGCGAATCCACCATGAAAATCATCAACAGCTTTGACGAGGTCCCGGAGGAGTTCAAGGGCGCCGTGGCGACCATCGGCAATTTTGACGGGGTTCATCTCGGTCACCAGCAGATCTTCAGAAAAGTGGTCCAGGAGGCAAGGCAGAACCGGTGCAAATCGGTGGTCATCACCTTCAATCCCCATCCCAAGAGCATTCTCCACCCCGAAAAGCGCCCCTTCTACCTCCTTACCACCCTGGAAGAGAAATTGAAGCTGATCGAGTCGCTGCAAATCGACGCCGTCATGCTGATCCCCTTTTCCCTCGACTTCGCGAAGACTTCAGCCAAGGATTTCGTCTGCCGGATCCTGTGGGAACAGTTGCGGATCCGGAAAATCTTCATCGGCCATGACTATACCTTCGGTCAGGGGAAGGAGGGTAACGAAGAATTTCTCGCCCGCTACGGCAGGAAGCTCGGCTTTGAAGTGGATGTCACCAATGCCGTCATGGAAGAAGGGATTCTCATCAGCAGCACCAAGGTCCGCAACCTGATCTTCGACGGGGAGGTAAAGACGGCGGGCGCCCTCCTGGGGCGGCCCTACAATCTGAAGGGGCGCGTGGCAGGCGGCTACCGGCGGGGCGAAAAACTGGGATTTCCCACGGCGAACCTGGAGCCGGAGAAGGACCTTCTGCCGCCGGAGGGGGTTTACGCCGTCATCGCCGAATGGAAGGGAAGCCGGTATCGAGGCGTCCTGAACATCGGGCACAATCCCACGTTCAACAACGAAGCCCTGACCGTGGAACTTCACCTCCTGGATTTCCAAGGCGACCTTTACGGCGAGGAACTGGAAGTGTTTTTTATGGACAGGATCCGGGGAGAGGTCCGCTTCGACAGCCTGGAGGCGCTGGCCGATCAGATCGGGAGGGATGTCACCCGAGCCAGAACGCTTCTGGAACCCCTTTTTCCCAAAGGGTAAAACGATTTACGGCTCCTTTTTCCCGCCCTTCACCCTTTTTCTGCACCTTTGGCAAATTTACTGAATGCCACCGCACCGATCTTTGGTTTGAGCCGGTCATAAGGAGGTCCTTCCGCCGGCTTGGGAGGAGCCGGCGGAAGGTGAGAGAAGCACAAAGACTAGGATTGTGCTTGTCGATCTCTTCGCTGCTTGAACTGATACATCGTCGCCAGGATCTCCGCCGCCATTTCCGCCGTGGAATAAACGGGGAAGCCCGCCTTTTCCATCCGGACCACGTCCTCCATCATGAATTCCTTCACGGCCACGCAGGTCAGGATGGGTTTTCCCTTGTAATCGATCGCCCTTAAGGTATCCACAAAGGACCCCAGAATTTCACCCTGGATCACCACGAGCAGGCCGCCCACATCCTCGCTGGCGATGCCGAGTTCAATCGTTTTCCGCAGTTGCTCGGGATCCATGCTGAAGGAATAATCAACGGGATTCATGGAAGTGACATAATCGGGCATGATTTCCCGCAGGCGCTCTTTCAGTTCCGGCTCCAGTTCGGCCAGGCGCATGCCGTTGAGATAGAGCGTATCCGTGGAGGCAACCCCCAGCGAACCGGTGTAGGTAATCACCAGGATGCCGTCCCCCTTGGGAAGAGGCTGCCGGGCAAAAGCCTTGAGCAATCCGAAGAGGTGTTCGTTATCCCGCGCCCGGATGATCCCGCTCTGCCGGAAGGCGGCGCTGTTGATTTCATCGTTGCCGGCCAGGGAGGCCGTATGGGAGGAAACCACCTTGGTCCCCGCCGCCGTCCGCCCGCCTTTCAGGGCAATGACTGGTTTGATTTTCGTCACCTCGCGGGCGACATCGATAAACCGTCGGCCGCTCTTCACATCCTCCATGTACATGCCCACGACATCGATATGATCGTCGCTGCCCAGATACTCCAGGATGTCCGTCTCGCTGATGTCCATCTTGTTGCCGATGGTGGCCACAATGCCGAAATCCATCACGTGGCGAAGCCCGGTGAGGATTCCCGCCGCATAAACGCCCGCCTGCGCCGTCAGCGCGATGTTTCCCTTCCCCAGCTCCTCCACCAACCCGATGGATTGCACGTTGCCCACATGGGTGTTGATGACGCCGGAACAGTTGGGACCCAGCAGCCGGCAGCCATGAGCCTTGATGATCTCCCGGATTTTCTCCTGGACGATCTTGCCGTCCTCGCCCGTTTCGGCGAATCCGGCCGTTTCCACGACGATGATCTTCACGCCCTTCCGGCAGCAGTCCTCGATCGCCGCAACGGCAGCAGACGCCGGGACCAGGACGATGGCCAGATCAACCGGCTCGGGGACCTCGGTGATGTTCCGGTAGGCCTTCACCCCCTGGACCTCGTCGCTTTTCGGGTTGATGGGATAGAGTTTTCCCGCGAACTTGTGAAAGAGGAGGTTGCGGAACACGTTGTATCCCAGTTTTCCCTCGGCGCTCGTCGCCCCGATGACGGCGATGCTGTCCGGATAGAAGAGTTTCCGGATTTCCCGGATGGAGCTCCCCGGCTTCACTTCCGGGACCTTCTCCGGCGCGGGGCCGATGAACATCCGCGCATCGACGGTCATGTTTCCCTGCGAATAGAGGAAGACCGGATTGAGGTCCAGTTCCCGGATTTCCGGGAAGGTCAGAACCAGCTCGGAGATCTTGAGCAGCAGGGTCTTGAGGGCCTCGACATCCACCGCCTGCCCCCGGTACCCCTTCAGGAGGGGGTACCCCTTGATCTCCCCGATCATCTCGTCGATATCCCGGGGCGTCACGGGCAGCACCCGGAAGGTGACATCCTTGAGGACCTCCACGAAAATCCCCCCCAGGCCGAACATCAGGACGGGACCGAAGCTGGGGTCCCGGGTGACGCCGATAATGGCCTCGACGCCGGGGGCGGCCATCTGCTGCACAGCGACCCCGACGATATGCTGATATTTGAAGGCGTCGATCATCGTCCGATACGCTTCACGCACGGCGTCCCCATCCGCCAGATTCAATTTGACTCCCCCCGAGTCGGTTTTGTGCACCACGTCGGGGGAAACGATCTTCAACACGACGGGATAGCCCAGCTTGTTGCTCATCTCGACGGCTTCGTCCTCGGAGCCGGCGACCAGAAAACCCGTGGTGGCAATCCCCATATTTTCGAGGATTTCCTTGCATTCATGCTCCATCAGGTACGTGCGGTTCTCCCGCATCGCCTGGCCGAAAACGGCCCGGCATTCCTCTACGGGCATGGCTCCGATCCCCTGCCCTCTTTCCTTCGGCTTTTCCTCCACCCTATTTTCACTCCCGCTGGTTCGCTGCCCTTCTCCAGGCTGAGAACTCATGATTTGATCCTCCTTCTTTTTCTGCACAATGGGAAACCACTCGTCCGATCCGCCGCCGGTACGTCGAGGAGATCAGCCTCGCCTGAACATGAAGGAAAGGGCATTGGGGGGTTCCTCTTGCAAGAGACGTTATCATCTGCTTGCAGGTCTTGCTATCAGCCGCTCCCCCTATTTTCTGTCAGACAGGAAGTCATGCCGTTGCCGGTGTTTGTCTGACAAGGACGAGCCTAAAAGGGCGATAAGCCCGACTCGCGGCATTAGCACCGCCTCCCGTTCGGCAGAGCCTGTGTTGATTCCGTTTTTGCCGCGCCAGGCTCAGGGAAAGAAAAAACGCATTGATTGCCGGGAGAGCCGGGGTCGCGTCATTGCCCATCATCATGGGATGCATAAGCCGCAGCAAAGCGATCACTGGGCTTTTAATGGCAAGGGGTCGATCCTGGAAATTATTTGGACGACTCTTGCGGGGTTCTGCCGGGAGTCTGCGATTTTGAAAAAGGCAGGCCGTCGTGGTATAGGAGGCTTGCCTGGATCGTTCAGGCTGGGGAAATCTCAATCAATGCCTGCCGGAGACGTAAAGATGGCCGGAACAAAACCCCTTCATTCCTGGGACGTGACCTGCGGGGAAGCCGTCGCCATTCAACGCATGCTCCGGGAACGGCTGATCCTCTGCGACCGGGACCTACCCGATCCCATCCGCTTTGTTGCGGGAGCGGACATTTCCTACTCCCGAGGCGATGACCGTTTCTTCGGCGCCGCGGTCATCCTGTCTTTTCCCGCCCTGGAGATTGTGGAAATCGCCTCGGCCGTCGCCCGCGCCCCCTTCCCCTACGTCCCCGGCCTGCTGAGCTTCCGGGAAGGTCCCGTGCTGCTGAAAGCCTTCGAGAACCTGAAACAGCGGCCCGACATCGTCCTGTTCGACGGCCAGGGCATCGCCCACCCCCGGGGTGTGGGGCTGGCCTGCCACATGGGCCTCTTCCTGGATCTGCCCACGATTGGCTGCGCCAAGACCAAGTTGATCGGAACCTATGGGGAGGTGGGGCGGGAGCGGGGAGACTGGACGGAGCTACGCCATCAGGAGGCGGTCATCGGCAGGGTGTTGCGGACCAAGAACCGAGTCCGGCCCATTTTCGTCTCTCCGGGACACCGGATCGGCCTGTCCCGGGCGGTGGAGATCGTCCTGGCCTGCTGCCGGGGGTACCGCCTTCCGGAACCGGTGAGGCAGGCCCACCTGGCCGTGAACCGGCTGCGGGTCGAAGCATCGGATCGGGGCGATATTGCGGACTAAGAGGCGGGGCGGCGGAATCCAAGCCGTTTCACTCCACCCGCTCTTCCCGGCGGGACAGGATCTCCGTCACCCCGGCGCTCCGTGGGGTGGCTCCATCCACGGATGCCGTTGCTGCGGGTGCGGGGCGGATGGTCAAAGGACGGCAATGTCGATGTTAAATTCAACGCCTTCGCCCCGGGCTCGGAAGGGAGGGATCGCCGCCCGGGTCCGGGCGGCAGGAAGGCGCCGTCCCGAGCCGGCCGGGAATCAATCCACCAGATGGTTCTGGACGGCGTAGAGCGTCAGTTCCGCGTTTTTTTTCATGTTCATCTTTTCCAGGATGCGGGACCGGTAGGTGCTGATCGTCTTGACGCTGAGGCACAGTTCGTCAGCGATTTCCTTGACGGATTTTCCCGAGGCCAGCATCAGCATCACCTGATATTCCCGGTCGGAGAGCAGCTCGTGGGGGGGCTTCCGGGAATCGGCATCCAGTTCCAGGGCCAGCTTCTCCGCCAGCGACGCCGTCACGTATTTCCGCCCCCGGGAGACCTTGCGGATCGCCCCGATGAGTTCGTCGGGAGCGCTGGCCTTCGTCACGTAACCCGAAGCGCCTGCCCGGAGCGCCCGGACGGCGTACTGCTCCTCGGAATGCATGCTCAGAATCAGCACGGGCAGTTTCGGCCGTTCGGCCCGGATGTCCTTCAGGACTTCCAGCCCGCTTCGGCCCGGCATGGAGATATCGAGCAGGACCACGTCAAAATCCCCTTCCCGGATCTTCTGGAGCGCCTCCTGCCCGTTGCCGGCCTCATCGGCCACCATCATATCGCCCACTTCCCCCACAATCTGCTTCAGCCCTTCGCGGACGATGGTGTGATCGTCAGCCACCAGGATCTTGATCATTCTTTCCCTCCCGCCTTCAGGGGAATGATCACCGTCACCGTCGTTCCCCGGTCACGGCTGCCGCTGATCTGCACGTCCCCTCCCCAGAGCAGAGCCCGTTCCCGCATTCCCATAATGCCGAAGGATTTCGGATCATTGATCTGCTTTTTGGTAATCCCCCGGCCGCTGTCCGCCACCTCCAGGAGCACCTTTCCCCCCTTCGTCTCCAGGCGGACGAAAACCTTCGTGGCATTGGCATGACGGCCCACGTTGGTCAGGGTTTCCTGAAAGATGCGGAAAATGGCCGTGGCCAGATCCTTTTCCAGCGGGACCTCGTCCGCTTCCAGGTCCGCCTCGCAGGCGATGCCGGAGCGGCTGGAAAAGTCCTCCGTCTGCCACTCCATTGCCGCCACGAGCCCCAGGTCGTCCAGCAGGCCGGGCCTGAGGTCCGCCGAAATCCGGTGGACCGATTCGATGGTTCGATCCGCCAGCCCGGACATGGCCTGGATTTTTTCCCGCAGCAGTTTTTCCCGGGGCAATCGCTTCCCCAGCCAGGAGAGATCCATCTTGAAGGCGGTCAGGGACTGCCCCAGTTCGTCGTGAATCTCCCGGGCGATCCGCGCCCGCTCCTCTTCCCGGGCCGATTGCAGATGAAGGGAAAGATTCCGCATCTTCTCCCGCGACGCTTCCAGCTCCTTCTCGGCCCTCTTCCGCTCCGTAATGTCCTCGTAGGTGACGACGATCCGCCCCTCCGTCAGCCGCTCCCCGATGCGGGAGGCCCGCATCAGGCAGACCAGGTCATGCCCGTCTTTATGCCGGCAGGGAAATTCCGTGCTGTACGTCCGCTGTTTTTCCAGGTTGTCGTAAAAACGCCGCGCGATTTCATCATGGTCCGCGTCATTGCGATAGAACCGCCGGGCGATTTCCTCGTAGTCCCCATCGCTGCAGTAGATCAGGCGGACACTCTTGCCGATGAGCTCTTCCGGCCGCCAGCCGAAGACGGCCTGTACGGCGTTGTTGGCGAAGATGAACCGGCGGTTGTGGAGGCCTACCACCCCGTGCTGGATGGCGTCGAGGATCGAGGATTCCAGCGCCTCCAGTTCCTCCAGCCGGTTGCGGGCCTCCTTCTGCCCGGTAATGTTCATGGAATTGCCCAGCACGGCCCGCTTCCCCCGGTAGTATATGGGGGTGGACGTTTCCATGATCCACTTGATCCGGCCGTCGCCGGTGAGGATGCGGAAT
Source organism: uncultured Syntrophus sp. (assembly GCA_964555065.1). Classification (GTDB taxonomy): domain Bacteria; phylum Desulfobacterota; class Syntrophia; order Syntrophales; family Syntrophaceae; genus Syntrophus. The sequence goes on along the minus strand of CAZKRB010000006.1, from coordinate 32,332 downwards.
TCGTAAGGCGAAAAGCGCTGCCCCTTCAGCATGCGGATGGCGTTCTTCCGGGCCAGCAGGCGGTCGTCGGGATGGATGAGGCTGAGGGATTCCATGCCCACCATTTCCTCCTCCCGGTACCCGGCGTACTCGGCGATATGGGGGTTGACGAACTGGAACTTCCGGTCCTGCAGGATATAGACGCCCACCTGGGAGCTGTTGGCCAGGGTCTTGTAAAGGTCCTGCTCCAGGAGATGTTCGCTCCGTTCCTTCTCCAGGGCGTCTATTTTTCCCTGCAATTCGGCCAGGGCCTCCAGCAGTTGGGCTTTCGATCTTTCCGAATGGTTTTCCGGCACTTTCATTGCAGCTCTTCCTTTTCCCTTCCCGCCCCTTCCGCCTGTGGTCCGGGTGCCTCCAAAGGCGGCGCCGGAGAATCGGGCAGCAGCAGGGTCATCCCCCGTACGCTTTGCAGGGGGTCACAGGCCGCCGCTCGGCCGCTGCAGAATTCAATGCCGGGCTGCAGGGTGGTGATGACCGAACGCCCCACGATCCTCCGGCCCTTGCGTCCGCGGAGATCCCGGGTCGATACCCCCCACATGTTGTGGAAGATCAGGGCTTTCCCCTCATAAGCCCCCATATAGAGCATGATGTGTCCCTTGCGCCAGATCAGCGTGGCGTAGGGAACCCCGTACCGGAGAATCATCGCCTCTTTTTCCCTGGGGGAAAGCTTTTCCAGCTCGATGAAGCGGCCGGCCTCATGGGCCTGCTGACCGGAATTTCTCGGCAGCCAGAGTCCGAAAGGAGCAAAAAAATCCATGGTCAGGGAGGAGCAGTCCCGGTTCTGCTGAAACCCGCCCCAGCCGTAAGGCTGATTGATCAGCTCGTTGGCCACTTGGGCCAGATTCTCCCGGGTCATTTTCAAGGGCCTTTCGGCCGCCTTCCCTCGGGCAAGCCGCGAAACTTTCCGCACCGCCTGCCGATTCGCATCGGCAACGGCGACCCCGACCTCCAGAACCTCCCCCTCTTCCCGGAGCAGGGGGAATTGAGCCCCCAGGGGCGCCTGGAAAAGAAAGCGGCCGGCCCCGTCCTCAACGGGAAGCCGGTCTCGAATCACGACGGCAACCCTTCCCGTCTGCCAGGATTGGACGAAGGAGTCGTCTGCCAGTGCGATATCCCGCGCCGGCACCCAGCCGAAATACGTGCTGGTTTCCACGTGCATCCAGGCCTTGTCCCGGCTGACATGAGAAATGTACAGGGGTGAATTGACCGTCACCGCCGAGATCTGCAGGCGGTCGAAGGGCGCGCCGGAATCCCGGTCCAACCCCGCGTAAGCAGGCCGGGAAGTCGGCAGCGCCCGCAGATCCGTATTGGCCACGGCAATCCCCCGGATGTTGCGGTTGGGATATGTGTCCAGGTCGGCATTGCGCCGCAGGGCCTCCATCCAGCCGCGGTCATGCTTCCGGCCGTTTTCGCCGTACCCGGGATTTTCTCCGTACCGGTTGAAATCCCACTGTACATCCTCCCTCGCGCAGCGGGGCCGCTCCTGACGCCAGGGCGAAAAGTACCGCCGGGTATAGTCCTCATTGAGCTGCTGATGGACGGCATCGGCCACGATGGGCTCATCGACGGACATTCCGGAGAGGTAAAAGGCATGGTCCTGCCTGAACCGGTCGATGTCGCCGATGATTTTCGGGACCCGCCAGCAGCCGGAGCAGAGCCCGATCGCCAGCAGCAGCATTCCCCGGAAGATCATCCCGGCAATTTTTCCGCCTGATTTCTTTCCCCGCACGTTCCCTGACCTGAAGTTTTTCCCGTAGTTTAAAGGTTTTCCTCTCCAGTGCAACAACTTTGTGGACGGGCGGCCCCGGCAACTTTTTTCTTGATCATTTTCCGGGAACTTCCGCCGTGCTTCCCGGACTTCCGGAATATTTGGTGGCTTTTAAGCGGGAACACTGATATAAAAATGCGCTTTGGAAAACCGATTTCTACAAAAAAACGGGTTGAGAAGATAAGCTCGAGAAAGCGGTCCCGGAAAAAATTCCAGAATTTTCGACGGCACAAAAAAGCCACGGAAGCAATGAACCAAAGGAGGCTTGCCCAGAATCCATGTATGACTTTGTCCCCAAAAAGATTTTTTTCACCAAGGGTGTCGGCACCCATCGCGATGAACTCCATTCCTTCGAACGCGCCCTGCGGGACGCCGGAATAGAAAAGTGCAACCTGGTTCAGGTATCCAGCATCTTCCCGCCGGGCTGCAGGAACATCTCGAGGGTTCAAGGCCTGAAGGAACTGGTTCCCGGCGCCATTACGTACTGCGTCATGAGCCGGTGCTGCAGCAATGAGCCTAAACGGCTTCTGGCCGCTTCCGTCGGCTGCGCCCTCCCGGCCGACAAGACCTCTTACGGCTATATCAGCGAACATCACGCCTTCGGCCTCACGGAAAAGCAGGCGGGAGATTATGCGGAAGATCTGGCCGCAGCCATGCTGGCTTCCACCCTCGGCATCGATTTTAATGTGGAAGAGAGCTGGGATGAGAAGAAGGAAATATTCAAGATCAGCGGAAAGATCGTCAAGACCCGGAACGTCACCCAGTCCACCATCGTGAAGGATGAACGCTATACGACCGTGGTCGCGGCCGCCGTTTTTGTTTTTTAATCCTCTCTCACCGCAAGTCCTTTTCCGGAATTGATAATAAACACAAAGACTTCTGTCCAAAAGTTGTGCCGCATGGAGGTGATCTGGGTATGAACAGTCTCGGCATATGCATCGGTGCGACCACCCTGTCCGCGGTTGCCGTCCATAAGAATCCCCGGGGAGAGATTTCCAGGTCCGTCCTTGCGCTCCAACCCCATGACGGAAATCCCCGCCAGGCCTTTCTGAAAGTTTTTTCGTCCCTTGCGCCCGGCCAGTACGACCGGATCGCCGTAACCGGCAGGAAGTTCCGCCAGTTGGTCAATCTCACCGCCATCCCCGAGCCCCAGGCCGTGGAAACGGCTCTTTCTTTTGTCCAGAACGGCAACGGCCCCCTGAATGCCGTCATCAGCGCCGGCGGGGAAACCTTCCTGATTTACGTCATCGGCAAGGACGGCCGGATCTGCTCCGTCCAGACGGGCAACAAATGCGCCTCGGGAACGGGGGAATTTTTTCTTCAGCAGATCCGGCGCATGGGCCTGGGCATCGAGGAGGCCGTAGCATTCGCCCGGCAGGAAGAGCCTTATAAGGTCTCCGGCCGCTGCAGCGTCTTCTGCAAGAGCGACTGCACCCATGCCACCAACAAGGGCGTTCCCAAGGGGCGGATCGCTTCCGGGCTCTGCGAGATGATGTCGGGAAAAATCCTGGAAATTCTCAAACATCTGCCCCGGAACAACATGATGCTCATCGGCGGAACGGCGCAGAATACCGTCATGGTGGATTGCCTGAAGAAGGATGTCGCCGGGCTGATCATCCCGGAGGAGGCAACGTATTTCGAAGCCCTGGGCTGTGCGCTCTGGGCCCTGGATCACGAGACCCTTCCCGCTCCGGCGCCGGAGGCCGTCATCAAGCACGACGAAACAGCCTTCCACCGCCTGCCGCCCCTGGCGGCGGCCCTCGATAATGTGGATTTCCGGACGATGGAACAGGGTGACGCCCGGGAGGGGGACGTATGCATTCTGGGACTGGACGTGGGTTCGACCACCACCAAGGCGGTGCTGCTGCGGCTGAGCGACAACCGGATTCTGGCCTCCATCTATCTGCGCACCAACGGCAATCCCGTTTCGGCCTCCCGGGCCTGCTACGCCGGCCTCTACGACCAGCTCGGTCCCCTGGCGGACAAGATCACCATCAAGGGGCTGGGGGTGACGGGTTCGGGAAGGCAGATCGCCGGGCTCCATGCCATGACGGAAGGCATCGTCAATGAAATCATCGCCCACGCCACCGGGGCGCTGTTCTTCGATCCGACGGTGGACACGATCTTTGAAATCGGCGGGCAGGACGCCAAATATACCTACGTGAAGGGCGGCATCCCCTCCGACTATGCCATGAACGACGCGTGCAGCGCCGGTACGGGCTCCTTCCTCGAAGAGGCGGCCCGGGAATCCATGGGCGTTGCCATGGAAGACATCGCGGAGATCGCCCTGCGGGGCACGAATCCCCCCAATTTCAACGATCAGTGCGCCGCCTTCATCAGCAGCGACATCAAGAACGCCGCCCATGAAGGCATGAGCCGGGAGGACATCGTCGCCGGCCTGGTTTACTCCATCTGCATGAATTACAGCAACCGGGTCAAGGGCAACCGCGCCGTGGGAAACAACATCTTCATGCAAGGCGGAGTCTGCTACAACCGGGCCATCCCCGTCGCTATGGCCGCTCTCACGGGAAAGCGGATCGTCGTCCCCCCCGAACCCGGCCTGATGGGAGCCTTCGGCGTGGCCCTGGAGATCCGCAAGCGGTTGGAGCACGGCCTGATGCAGCCCTCTTCCTTTTCGCTCCGCTCCCTGAAAGACCGGGACATCGCCTATGAGGATTCCTTTGTCTGCAACGGGGGAAAAGAGCGCTGCGACCGGAAGTGCGAGATCGCCCGGATCCGCCTCGAAGGAAAGGTGCACCCCTTCGGCGGGGCCTGCAACCGCTGGTATAATCTCCGCTACCACATCTCCGTCGACGCGGAGCATCTGGATCTGGTGAAGCAGCATGAGCTGCTGACCTACGGGAATGCCGAAGCCGACCGCTCCGTCGCTGCTTCCACCCGGGCGCCCCGGACCGTGGGCATCAACCGCTCCTTCCTGACGAACACCTATTTCCCCCTCTACTCCACCTTTTTCAACCGCCTGGGCTTTTCGGTGACCCTTCCCGACACTCCCCGCCCGGAAGGCATGGTCCAGAAAGGGACGGCCTTCTGCTATCCGGCGGAGCTCGCCCACGGCTTCTTCAGCGATCTGCTGGAGAAAAAACCCGATCTCCTCTTTCTCCCCCACATCCGGGGCGCCTACGTGGAAAAGGGAAATCCCGTCAGTACGATCTGCCCCATCTCCCAGGGAGAGCCTTATTACCTGGCCAGCACCTTTGCGGAAGAGAAGGGCTTCCGCCGCCTGAAGGAGGGAAAGAGCGTCCTGCAGCCCGTCCTCGATTTTTCCCGGGGTTACGATTCCGTACAGAAGGTCATGGTGGAAACGGCCCGCTCCTTTGGCTGCGGGAGGGAAGAGGCGAAGCGGGCTTTTCAAGCCGCCGTTGCCGCGCAGGAGGAGGTTTTTCAATCGACCCGGCAGCAGGGAAGCCAGTTTCTCAGCACTCTGGAAGCGGAACTGGCGCGATACGGCATCGTGATTTTCGGCAGGACCTATAACGCCTTTGTCGCCGAGGCGAACATGGGGATTCCTCAGAAATTCGCCTCCCGAGGCGTCGGGGTCGTGCCCCTCACCTTCCTCCCCCTGGCCGACGAGGCCGTCGATCGGAACATGTACTGGTCATCGGGCCAGACGATCCTCAAGGGCGCCGCCTTCGTCGCCCGCCATCCTCAGCTCTTCGGCTGCTACATCACCAACTTCTCCTGCGGCCCGGACTCCTTTCTCCTGGGCACTTTCCGCCAGATGATGGGGACCAAACCCTTCCTGATTCTGGAGCTGGACAGCCACGTCGCGGACGCCGGCCTGGAAACCCGCATTGAAGCCTTCATGGACATCATCCGGAATTACCGGGAACTGTACCTGAAGCGGAAGGCCCCGCCCATCGCCCTCTCCCGCAGGAAAGTCCCGATGGAAGTGGATTACGGAGCGTCACGGATTGTGGATTCCCGCGGGCAATCCTATTCCCTCACCCATCCCCGGGTCCATCTCGTCTTTCCCTCCATGGGACGGTTCCATGTGGACGTCGCGGCGGCGGTTTTCCGTTCGGCGGGCGTCCGGGCCACCGCCCTTCCCGACGCGGACGAGGAAGCGCTGAAGCTGGGCCGGGGCAACACGACCTGCAAGGAATGCCTGCCCCTCCAGTTGACCGTCGGCAGCCTGCTGAAGTATCTGCGGGACCGGGAAGACAGGGAGGAACTGCTCGTCTACTTCATGCCCACGGCCGGAGGCCCCTGCCGGTTCGGCCAGTATTCCCAGTTCATGAAGGCGATGATTGAACGGCAGGGCATTCCCGATGTCACCCTCTATACCCTGGACGCCGAGAACAGCTATGCCGACCTGGACGCCAGCAACCTCACTCTGAAGCTCTGGACGGGCGTCGTCATCGCCGACGTCATGGAGGATGTCTACGGCGTGCTGCTGGCCGCCGCCCGCGATCGGAAGGCCGCCCTGGAAATTTACCGGGAGGAATGCGCCGGCATTGTCTCGGCCCTGGAAATCTCTCCGGAGCTGAAAGCGATCCGCCCCGTCCTGGAGGAAGCCGCCTTCCGGTTGAAATCCATTCCGCTGAAAGCGCGGCCGGAAGCGATTCCCCGGATTCTGCTGACAGGAGAGATCTTTGTCCGCCATGACGCCATTTCCCGGCAGTTTCTCGTGGAGCGGCTGGCGGATCAGGGGTTCGCCACCAAGGTGGCCAGCGTGATGGAGTGGATTTATTACACCGAGCTCTGCGACCGGAACGGCTGGGTGGGAATCAGCCTGTCGGCAAAGGAAAAGGCCTCCCTCTTCCTCCGCTCCACGCTGATGAAAAAATACGAACGGACGATCACCAAGATTCTTGCGAAATCGAGCCTTATCCCCAACCGGACGGAGGACATTCCCCACGTCGTCGAACAGGCCGGTTCCGTCATCAATCCCCTGCTCCTGGGAGAGGCGGTGCTTACCGTGGGGGCCGCCCTGGCGGAGGTGCCGACGCCTTACTGCGGCGCCATTGCCCTGGGACCCTTCGGCTGCATGCCCAACCGTCTCTCCGAAGCCATCCTGAGCCGCGAGATGAGCCGGGGGATAAGAACGAACGGAAGCCATTCGGGGATGCGATCCGGTTCGCTGCCGGAGGATCTCCGGGACCGTCCCCTTCCCTTCCTCGCCATTGAAAGCGACGGGAATCCCTTTCCGCAGGTCATCCAGGCAAAGCTGGAGGTTTTTCTCATGCAGGCGGCCCGGATTCACCGCCTTCTCCAGGCGGCGAACTGATCGAATTCCGATCAGCGCGAGGAGGAAACAAAGGCGACCCGGTGGAGGCGACAGAGGCAGCCACCCTACGGGCGCCAAGAGCCGATCAGATCGCCTGCCAGGGTGCTTTTAGAACCGAACCGGAATAACAACCCGGACTTGAAGGCAGCGCCCACGGTTTTTATCGGGACCTGGAGGGCTCCTCCTCGACATCCCCCTCGAAAACCTCAGGGGGAAAGGGCTCTTTTTCCTCCGCCGCGGGATCGGCGCCCGTCCCCGGGAAGAGGAGGGGTTGCGGACCCCCTTCTCGGAGGAACTGCCCCATGTCTTCCGGAAGTTCCGTTCCCATTTCCGCCGGCCATTCGAATTCATCCAGCGGCTGAAAAGTCGCGCCCCCCCCTCCGGCCTGTTCGCCGCCATCGGGCAGGGGCGTCCCCGGAATCCTCAGCTTTTCCCTCAGGTAGATGATGCAGGAGGCCATCTCATCGGCACTTCCCGCCAGGCGATTCAGGATGACGAGCAGTTCATTAAGCAGAATATTGCGCGGTTCATAAGGATACCGGACATGGTGATCGATACTGCTCCAGGCTTCTTCAAAAAGGGTCCGCACCTGAACTTCCGAGATTCGGACCGGCTGCTTTTCCGGCTCCGCATCCATGGACTGCAGCAGGTAATGGACGGATCGATACCCGTAGGGATGCTCCTCGATTGTGCAGCCCCAGTTACGGAAGCTGTTGATGTAGCCTGCCGCGTCGCCCCGGCGCACGTAAGCGACAGGGACCTTCCTCAAGTTCCAGGTGCGGGTGATAAACTGATGGAGGTCCAGCCAATCTTCCTTGAAGAGATGCAGGACCCGGATCCCGATCAGATCGGTGATTTCCTGCTGATAATTACTGAGATTGATGAGCAGTTCGGGTTCCCCGATTCTTTTGCGGATGATCTTCGCCATCAGGTGCTCCGGGGCCTTGATGCGGTAGCTGACGGAATGAACCTTGTCCGTCTTATTGAGAATGTTCACGATCTGCCGCGCCGTCGGCTCCAGTTCATTCCGGATTCCCAGGTAATGGTCCCGGATCTCCTCCAGTTCCTCCCAGATGAGTCCCGTCGCAGCAAAAGCCTCCGCCGAAATGTTGAAGCGCGTCAAAAACTCCGAACAGTTCATTCCCTCTCCAAGCCCCAGGCACTCTTTTTCAATCGTTATCATTATGCTAACCCTTTTTAAGAATGTTGGCAATGCATGACTTGTCCCTGCGGATGGTCAAGTCACTCAAAAGCATAACGTATTGAATTAATTCAACAAATACAAAACACCCTTTTAAACTTAAGTGCCCGACATGAGAACTTCATTAACCGGTTGAGACGGGATACTCCTTCCCGGCGGAACCATCCGCCCTTTCACGGGGAATTCAACGTCTCCGGAAGACTTGCAGGGTAGAGGCGGATTACCGCTGATGAGGCTTCAGAACGATCATGTGGTTCTTATGATCAACCGTCATTTTGAAGTTCTGCAGAAAACTCATCCCCAGGATGGCATCAAATCCATCGTCACGGGACTCCCTGTCCGTCACCACCACCGGAACCATCTCCCGCAAGGCATCGCCCACGGAGACTTTCGCGATTGTGGTAGTTCTGGCCTCTATCACGCCTCCCACTGTTTGAACCTTTACTTTTCGACCGGCCTGGGAAGGGGGATTCAGCCGTCTTGCCAGCGCCTCCGGGATAACCACATGAGTGGCTCCCGTGTCGAGCAGCAGAGTCACATCGAGAGAATCATCGAAAACACCCTGGACAAGCATCCCACCGCCGGGCCCACTGGTGAAGGGAATCTCAAATTCATCGGAGGGCAACCCGGCGGGATGGGGAACAGGGTCCGAAGTCTGAACCGGAACATTCAGGCGCCGGACATCCCGCTTTCCGGCAGTGGAGGATAGGGTGGGGAAGCTGTCGGCGACATGCGTGACCCCCTTTTCGTCCACCCACTGGAAGAATTCTCCCGCTGCCAGACTGCCGGGAAGGCAAAATAAACCGGACAGGAGAACCGCGGCGACAGCGGCATACAGCCATCCTCCGGCCCCCTTGCTTTCTTTTCCCAATGCTTCGGTCATTCCCGCTCCCATTTCCGTATCAGCCTTGAACTTTATCCCGTTGCGACAGCGTTTCCGCAACCGACGTTGAACCCCGCCGGCAAAAACGGCCAAAGCTCATCAAGACCCACGTTCCTGATAGGCAAAGCTGAGACTTTAAGTTAAAATGCCTTACATTACGCAAAACACGTACCGGAAGCGGCAGGAATTCTTCTCCGGAAAGTGTTTTTCAGGAGGCGGACCATGTGGGCTGAAGCGGAGATCGGTGAACTGACGCCGGCAATTGAAATTTCGAACAGGATCAGCGTTTTCCGGGAAAAAATGGCTCGGGCGGGAATCGATTTTGCCGTCATCCTGGGAAACACCGATCTTTTCTATTTTTCCGGGACCACACAGAAAGGCATCCTCGTGATTCCCCTGGCGGGTGATCCCCTCCTGTTTGTCGAAAAGAATCAGGATCGGGCTTTAGAGGAGTCTCCCCTCCCGGTTATCCCCATCCGCAGCGACCGGGACCTGAGCAGCGTCCTTTCCGCAAAAGGAATCCTCCGCGGCAGGGGCGGCATGGAACTGGACATTCTTCCTGTTTCCTCTTATGAACGCTTCCGCCGGATGCTTGCCTTCGACGCTTTCGCGGATATCTCGCCTTTTATCCGCGAAACCCGGATGATCAAGAGCGCCTTTGAAATCCGCCAGCTTAAGCGCTCGGGAGAAATCATGGACGCCGTCTTTGCCAAGGCGCGGGAGGTCATCCGGGAGGGGAAAAGGGAAATTGACGTGGAAGCGGAGCTGGTCGCGGAAGGCCGGCGGCAGGGGCACCAGGGACTGCTGCGCATGCGCGGCTTCAATCAGGAAATGATGTGCCTCTACGTCATCTCCGGGCAGGCGGGCGCGATCCCGACCGCCGTCAACGTGACCATCGCCGGCCAGGGCGTCACCGCCGCCCTTCCCCAGGGATCGTCCCTCCGGCTCATCGGGCGGGATCAGCCGATTATCCTGGACTATGGTGCGGGCTACAACGGGTACATCACCGACGAGACAAGGGCCTTTGTGGTCGGTTCCCTGAAGGAAAAGTTCGTCCGAGCCTATGACGTCGCTCGGGAAATTCTCGATGAAACGGCAGCCTTCGTCCGGGAAGGCACGGAATGCACCGGGATCTTCGAGCGGGCGCGAAACAAGGCGAAAGCGGCCGATCTGGATGATCAGTTCATGGGCTACGGCCCGGGTAAAGTAAGCTTTATCGGTCACGGCCTGGGGCTTGAACTCAACGAACTGCCCGTGATCACCCCGCGCCACTCCCAGGTCCTGACGGAAGGGATGGTCTTTGCGCTGGAGCCCAAGTTCGTCTTTCCCGGAGAGGGAAGCATCGGCATCGAGGCCGATTTCATCGTCCGCAGGGAAACGCTGGAGCGGCTCACCAGGACCTCCCTGGACCTGATCCGGCTCTAAAGCGATTCCCCGACGAAGCGAATGCCTCGGCGGCGGCCCTGCCGGTTCATCGAGCTGCGCCGTGATACCAGGACCGCCTCCACATTGCGGCCCTGAACTCCGGAATTGGAGTGACGCCGGGCTTCCCGCCGCCGGCACCTCTCCTTTCCGCCAAGGCCACGCCCAATTCTTAAAATTTATTATAAATAACGAGTACTTACAAAATAAAGCGCATTGCGCTTCTTGTGGGGTAAATTCAATGCATTCTGTTCTTACAGGACTTGTCCTTGTCCTTCCCGCATCGCCCCTTGACACAAAAACTCCGCCAAACTATACTGATTTACAGTAACTTTCCGAATCGACGGGAAGCTTCCGGGCAGACACATCTAGGGAAGGAGTTCGGACATGAAGATCCTCGTGGCGGATGAAGTCTCGGGAAAGGGCATCTCTCTGCTGAGGGACGCGGGCCATGAAATCGAAGTCCGCACGGGCTTGAAGGAAGAGGAACTGGCCGGAACCATCGCCGGGTATGACGCCCTGATCGTCCGGAGCAACGCCAGGGCGACGGCGAAGGTCATCTCCGCCTCGCACCTGCAGGTGATCGGTCGCGCCGGCGTGGGAGTGGACAACATCGATCTCGAGGCGGCCACGGCCAAGGGCATCCTGGTCATGAACGCCCCGTCGGGCAATATCGTCTCGACGGCCGAGCTGACCATCGCCCTCATGTTCGCCCTGCTGCGGAATATCGCTGCGGCGGACCGGAACATGAAGGAGGCGCGGTGGGAGAAGAAGAAGCTCACCGGGCGACAGCTCGGCGGCAAGATCCTGGGCATTGTCGGGTTGGGGCGGGTCGGCACGGAAGTGGCGAAGCGGGCAAAAGCCCTGGGCATGACGCTTCTGGCTTACGATCCCTTCCTATCCCCGGAACTGGCGGATAAGCTCGCTGTCCGGCTGGTTCCTCTGAACACCCTGCTTGCGGAGGCGGACATTGTGACGATCCACACGGTCCTGAACCCCCAGACGAAAAATCTGATCGGCCGGGAGCAGCTGGCAATGATGAAAGCCTCGGCTTACCTGATCAATGCCGCCCGGGGGGGCATCGTCAATGAAGAGGCCCTTTATGAGGCTTTAAAGGAAAAGAGAATCGCCGGGGCGGCCCTGGACGTCTTTTCCCAGGAGCCCCCGGCGGACTGGAGCCTGGTCAAACTGGAAAACTGCCTGACCACGCCCCACCTGGGCGCCTCCACTCTGGAAGCCCAGGAGGAAGTGGGTTACGAAATCGCCGAACAGATCGCCCTCTACCTTTCCTCGGGTATCATCAAAAATGCCGTCAACCTTCCCGCGCCCCTGGACCCGGAGCTGATTCCCTACCTGGACCTGGCGGAAAAGGTGGGAAGAATCGCCATATCCCTCGCCCGCCGGAGCGTCCGGGCCATCGAAGTCAAGTGTTCAGGGGAAATCACCGGCAAGGACGTGAAGATCCTCGTTGCCGGAGTCGTGGCGGGCGTGCTGACCCCGATGATCGAGGAAGGGAACGTCAATCTGATCAACGCCCTGAACATCGCCCGCAGCCGAAAGATCAACGTTCTGAGCGTCACCAGCGAAGCCTCCCCCAAGTTCGCCAGTCTCCTGGAGGTGACGATTGCCTCGGAAGATTCCTCCTGCTCGATTGCCGGGGCCTTCTTTCCCGACAAGGGCCCCCGGATCGTCCAGGTCCAGGGGCACGCAGTGGAATTCGAACCCCGGGGGATCTTCCTCTTCACCGAACACCGGGACCGGCCGGGGGTCATCGGCGATGTGGGAACCCTCCTAGGGCAGAACAACATCAACATCGCCCACATGGATGTCGCCCGGGACCAGCCCAGGGGCAGCGCCATCATGATCCTGAACCTCGATGACGAAGTGCCCCCGGAAATCCTGCAGAAGCTGAAAGCAAGTCCGAACATGACGGAGGTAACACAGATCGTCCTTTGACCGTTGCAACTTCCCCGAAAGGCCGGACTCCGGCCTTTCGGGATCCGCAATTCAACCGGCCAAATCATCATCGATAAGGGGGTTATTTTCATGAAGCCAGATCCAGAGACGGAGAAAGCGACGGCGGAGTGCAGGGTCGAAGTGACCTCCCATTCCCAGCACCGGGAAGCTTTGCCGAAAATCGTCGATGCCATTGTGTCCGCCTGCCAGGATGGAACCTGCTTTTCCCATGTCAGCCCGGAACTCATTCCCTCCCGGGAGACGGTGGTCGACATCCTGACCCGACTGCGCCAGCTTCTCTTTCCCGGCTATTTCCACCGGGAAAACATCGACCCGGTCAACCTGAAATACGAAATCGGGCATATGGTCACCATTCTCTTTGAACTGCTGGCCCGGCAGATCACACACAGCTTCCGCCACGAATGCCTGCGCTACCACCTACCCTGTGTGCAGTGCGAGGAAAAGGGCTATCGGGAAACGGCTGAATTCCTGTGCAGCATCTCGACGTTGCAGGGGATCCTGGCGACCGATGTGCGGGCGGCCTATGAAGGCGATCCCGCCGCCGGCAGCTACGATGAAATCATCTTCAGCTATCCCGGACTCTTCGCCATCAGCGTCTACCGGGTGGCCCACCAGCTCTTCCTGCAGAAAATCCCCCTGCTGCCCCGGATGATGACGGAATATGCCCACAGCATCACCGGCATCGACATTCATCCCGGCGCCACCATCGGCGAGAGCTTCTTCATCGACCATGGCACGGGCGTCGTCATCGGGGAGACGTCGGTGATCGGCAAGCGGGTGCGCCTCTATCAGGGCGTGACGCTGGGGGCCTTGTCGCTTCCCAGGGACGCGGGGGAGCTGCTGCGGGGAAAAAAGCGCCACCCCACCATCGAAGACGACGCCATTATCTATTCCGGAGCGACCATCCTCGGCGGCGACACGGTCATCGGCGCCCGTTCGACCGTCGGCGGCAACGTCTGGCTCACGGAATCCGTCCCGCCGGATACGCGGGTCCTCCTGGAGGAGCCCCGGCTGATCTATAAGTAGCGGCCGACGTTTCCGATCCTGAAAAACGATTGACACGGGATCTGAGGCTACGGTACCCGCGAGGCCCGGCTCAACCGGGCAAAGGTGCCCGGAGATTTTTCTCCCCCAGCCGGTGCGCCGAAAAGACGAGCCTGGATTCGGCAACAAACCGAGCTTCTCACTCCGGCCGAGGTCCAGAAATTCAGAGGCTGGGAAAAGGGCGTTGAGGAAGCGATGAATGTCTTGGCTCCGTTGATCCGTATCCGTGTCAACCCAAGTCGGCCACCGTTTTTTCTCAGGCAAGGGCGCCTGGTTTTTTTACAGGCAGGGCAAAATTGCCTTGACTTCCAAGACATTGAGCATATGCTGAACAGGCTAATGTAATTGACATCTGTTAAGCGGGAATTTTCTCTTCGGCATAGGAGAAACATCAAGTCCATCAAAACCCTGCCCATTACAGTGAGGCAGGGCTTTTTGTTTCTCAGGTGGCAGTGATTCAGCGAATTGACACATGAATTCATTAAAGCTGGAGGATTAAAATGAACATACATATCTTGGAGCCGTTGAATAATTTTGTAAAGCTACAAGATGGCGGCTGGGAAAGCGGCTGGTGGAGCATTGATGAAAACAAGGCGAAAGAGCTTGTTGGGGGTGAGATTTATTTTCACAAAAAACTGCAGGAGCCGTCTTTTTTCGGGGGCATCATCACAGGATACCGGATTGAGCAGGATGGGCAACACCAGGGGGGCATTGTCTTCACCCTTCAATATAGCGCAGAATGCCGGAATGTTAAGACGGACAAGAATGGATGGTCCAAGAAGACGAAGATCACCATCCATGAATGAAGACCTGCTTGATTACTGGATTCGGATTATAAAACCGCTGTTGCCGGCAAACGCCTGGGTTGCTTCCAGGCTCTCGGGCGGTGATTATATAATCCTGATCGACTGGAAACTCGTTAGCGACCCGTGTCAACCGGGCAAGCGTTCCCGAAAGATCGAGATCATGATCAAGGAGGACGTCATTGATGACTATCTCGACAAAAACAAGGACGAGCGGACCTTATCCGACCTCAAGATGAAACAATGGATTTCCGAACAATATCAACACTTCACCGCTTATCAAGACGCGAATCCGGTCTATTTGATTTCTCCGGAAAAATGGCGCGTCTCCAAGGATGTGCTCAGTCAATGAAGAGGAGTGGCCTTTAACCTTTCCCTATCCGCACCAGCAGAAATCATCGGCTGAAAGATCCGCTCAGGTGATCAGACCTGGCAGCATGAGCTGTTGGAGGCATACTCGATCACCCCCAATGGCTTCGTCAATCTCACCCGCGGGAAAATCCATCCTGTCGCTGAATCTCAAGTGCACCCTAAGGCTCATCATCAAAAACAACTCTGATGGAAGGATGTTGCGGAAAAGAATTTCCGTCCTCCATCCACCCCCTGGTTGGATTTTTCGTTCTGTGAAAAAAATTGATTTACTCAAAAGGTTGGCGTAGCGTGTTCAGGATGAGAAGGAAGATTCTTGAGTTGGGGTGCGTTTAGCAAGTACCGCGGAAAAACCAGGACTGAAAACGGAGGAACCAGATGGCTCCCAGAACCAAGCCAATGACGATAAGGAACAAAAGGATCTTTGCCAGCGACCTGCACATTTCCCTGATCCCCCAGCTGCCCCCGGGCAAGTACGACTACACCTGGCCGGACCGGAAGGACACGGAGGCCCTGGCAAATTTCCTGAAGCACGTCAACAGCCGGCCGGATGTGGAGGAAGTGATTTTCATCGGGGACCTCTTCGACAACTGGGTGGTTCCCGTGGATGTCGAGCCCCCGACCCTCGATCAGATCATCAACTCGCGGCTCGATGCCGGCGACCCGGTGTTGCAGGCCCTGCTCAGCCTCTGCCGGAATCCGGACATCCGCGTCGTCTGCCTCCCGGGAAATCATGACATGGAACTGACCCCGGCGGTGATTGAAAAGCACTTCGGCGGCACCGCAGACCCGAAAACGAGGATGATTTTCGGCGGCACCGCGGTCTGGAATTCCGGCTCCAGCGTCTACCGCTCCAGCCGCCTCCGGGCGGAGCACGGCAGCGCCCACGCCATGTTCAATGCCCCCGACCCGATCAACAGCCCCGGCTCCCGGCTCCCTTTGGGCTATTTCATCTCGCGGGCCGTGGCGACCAAGACCTACAACACCGGGCAGGGCGACCGTCACTGGTGGACCTACGTGGACGACGTCCTGGAAGCGGTCGGCCCCGACAAATTCGTCCCCTGCGTCTTCGAGGCCGTTCTGGAGGAGGCCTGCCTGTCCCTGGAAACGCCCATCCGCATGCCCAACCGGGAGGGCAGGGAGGTCTGGGTCTGCGCCCGGGACATTGCGGATAAATACCGGAATCTCTACGACCAGTGGAAAGAGCGCCTGGGCGCGGGCATCGCCTTCAAATCGATCCTCGCGGAAATCGGCTACCTCGATGACGCCGCCGACCGCCTCTGCAAGAAAAACGACACGAACATCGTCGTCTTCGGCCACAGCCACGACTGGGAACTGGACAAGGACTCGTGGTTTGTGGACGACCGCATCTACGCCAACTGCGGAACCTGGTGCGATTCTTCCGACGAAAAACTCTGGACCTACGTGGAGATCGAAACCCTGAGGGACCAAAACGAGCGCCGGGTGCGCGTCTGCCAATGGACGGAGACGGGAAAAAGCACGGTGCTGAAAGAGGAGCGGGTGAACCTCTGAGGAAGACGATGAAGCTTCTCCACACCTCCGACTGGCACCTCGGGCGCACCCTCTATGGCCGCAAACGGTACGACGAGGACGAAGCCTTCCTGAACTGGCTGGCCGAACGGATGGAGGCGGAAAAGATCGATGGGCTCCTGGTGGCAGGAGATATTTTCGACAACAGCACGCCGAGCAACCGCTCCCAGGAGTTGTATTACCGCTTCCTCTGCCGCGCCGCCTCCGCTCCCGGCCGCTCCGTGGTGGTCATCGCCGGAAATCACGATTCCCCCTCCTTCCTGAATGCCCCGAAGGAGCTCCTCAAATTCCTCAACATCCATGTCATCGGCTATGCCTCCCCGCAGCCGGACGACGAGGTGATCGTCCTGCCCGGCCCGGACGGCGCCCCGTGGCTGATCCTCTGCGCCGTCCCCTATCTCAGGGACCGGGACCTCCGCACCTCCGAGGCGGGGGAGAGCGTAGCGGACAAGGAGAGAAAAATCATCGACGGGATTCGCGCTCATTACCGTGCGGTCTGCGGTGCGGCGGAGGAAAAGCGGGCGGCGCTGGAGAAGCCGGTGCCGATCGTGGCCATGGGACATCTCTTCGCGGCGGGCGGCCGGACAATGGAAGGCGACGGCGTCCGCGAGCTGTACATCGGCTCTCTGGCGCAGGTGGGGAAGGACGTCTTTCCCGACGGCATCGATTACCTGGCCCTGGGGCATCTGCACATTCCCCAGAAGGTCAGCGGCTCCGATTTGATCCGCTATTCCGGCTCTCCCCTGCCCATCGGCTTCGGGGAAGCGGACCAAGAGAAGACCGTCATCGTGGTGGAGTTTGCCGACGCCGCTCCGACCGTCTCGACGCTCCCCGTGCCCCGCTTTCAGGAGTTGAAGACCCTGCGGGGGGATTGGCCGACGCTCGCCCGGCAGATCGCTGGACTGAAAGCCCGGGGCAGCCGGGCCTGGCTGGAGATCATCTACGAGGGGAGCGAGATCGCCTCGACGCTGCGGGAGAAGCTGGACAACGCCGTCGCGGAGACCGCCATCGAGATCCTCCGGGTCAAGAACAACCGGATCCTCGAACGCGTCCTGAGCGGGGAAGGTCAGGAGGAGACGCTCGATGACCTGGAGGTGACGGAGGTGTTTCAACGCTGCCTCGACGCCCACGAAGTTCCTGAAGAGCAGCGCCGGCCGATGCTGGATGCCTACGGGGAGATCCTGGTCTCTTTGAACGACGCAGACCCTCGGGCCGAATAGGAGAACAGGATGCGGATCTTGAGCGTGCGGTTTCAAAACCTCAATTCCCTCTCCGGCGCCTGGGAGATCGATTTCACCCACCCGGACTATGCCTCCGACGGCCTCTTCGCCATCACCGGCCCCACCGGTTCGGGAAAAACGACTCTCCTGGATGCCCTCTGCCTCGGCCTCTACGGCCGGACTCCCCGCCTGGACAAGGTCACCAGGAGCACAAACGAGATCATGTCGCGTCAGGCGGGAGAATGCTTCGCCGAGGTCGCCTTCGAGACGCAGAGGGGACGCTACCGCTGCCACTGGAGCCAGCACCGCGCCCGGAGAAGGCCCGGCGGCGAGCTGCAGCCGGCGCGCCATGAAATCGCCGATGACCAGTCGGGGATGATCCTGGAGGCGAAGCTCACCGCCGTGGGGGAATTCGTCGAAAAGGTCACGGGGATGGATTACGAGCGCTTCACCCGCTCGATGCTCCTTGCCCAGGGGGGCTTCGCGGCCTTTCTCCAGGCCTCCCCCGACAAGCGGGCCCCCATCCTGGAACAGATCACCGGGACGGAAATCTACAGCCTGATCTCCGTGAAAGTGCACGAGCGCCATTCCCTGGAGCGGGCAAAGCTGGAGGAGCTGCAGGGGGAACTGAAGGGGATTCATGTCCTTAGCGCCGAGGAAGAAAGGGAGCTGCAGTCCGGTTTACAGGACAAGCAGGAGCGGGAGAAGGGACTGGCGGGAAAGGCGGCGGAGCTGCAAAAGGCCCTGCTCTGGCTGGAGGGAATCAGGACCCTGGAGGGAGAACTGGCCGTACTGGATTCGGAGCGGCAGGAGTTTGAGGAACGGCGGGCGGCTTTTGAACCGGAGGCCGGAAAGCTTGACCGAGCCCGCAAGGCCCTGACCCTGGAGGGAGATTACCGGGAAATCTGCGCCCTGCGCGGACAGCAGGAGGCGGACCTCAAGGCGCTGGCCGCCTTGCGGTCTATGCTGCCGGGAAAGGACCAGGCCCGCGCGGCAGCTTGGGCGGCCGCTCAGGATGTCGGTGTGGCGCTGGAAAGGACGCGGGGTCGGCAACTCGCGGAAGGGTCCGTCATCAAAAAGGTGCGGGAACTCGACGCCCGGATTCACGAACAGAACAGGCAACTGGAAGAGAAGGACCGGGTCCTGGCTGACGGCTATAAGCAGGGAAAGGGGTACCGGCTGGAGGTCGAAAAGGAGGTACGGGACTTGGCCGGGCATCGGGAAGCCATGGAGGCCGTCTACGCCTACCAGGAAAAAGCCGCTTCCGACGCGGCCCTGGTGACCGACCTCTCCGCCATTTCCCGCTCCTTCGAGTCCCTCCGGAATATCGAGTCCCGGCAGTCTCAACTGGGTGAAAGGATTGCCGCAGCCGCCGGGAAAAAAGAGACCCTAAGCGCACAATGCCGAACACTGGAAGCCAAGGTCGAGACATCACGCCGGGATTACGAGAGGGGGCGGAACGAAGCGCGCCGGCTGGCGGAGGAAATCACCGCCTTGCTTGCCGGACGGGAGATCGGCCGGTGGCGGGAAGAGAAGGAGGCTCTGAAGGAGCGGGAGCGCCTGTTGGTTGCCGCGGCCGAGGTCAGCCACCGGATCGGCAAGACGGGAGTGGCAATGGAGGAACTCTACACGGGCCTTTCCTCGGCCAGGGCCGACCTGGGGATCCTGGTACGGGAGCTTGAGGCAGCTGCGGGGAAAAGGGCCCTTTTGGAGCGGGACATCGAGCATCTGGAGATCCGGGCGGCTCTCCTGGCGCGAATCCACGACCTGGAAGAAGACCGGAAGCGGCTGGAGGACGGTCAACCCTGCCCCCTGTGCGGGGCCGTCGAACATCCATATGCCCGGGGCAATGTCCCGGCATGGAACGAGACGGAACGGTCACTGAAGGAAAAGAGGAAAGCGTACCAGGCGGTATCCCGCACCCTGCAAACCATGGAAGGGCGACGGGCGGGGAAAGACGCAGAGATCGTCCAGAATGAAAAAGAGTTGGCGAAAAAAAAAGAGCTGATCGAAGAGGACGAAAGGCTTTGCCGCGAGGCTTTTCAGGCATTGCGCATCGAGGCCGCTCCGGATCAGCGGACCAAGGAAATCGCAGGGGAAATTCAGCGGGCCGGGCGGAAGATCGACGAATACTCCGCCGTCATCACCGCGGTCGAAGAGAAGGAAACAAACGTGAAAGGGGCGCTCGCCGCCCTGGAAAAGAAACGGCTGGCCTTTGAGGAAGGGGAAAAGGCCTTCCGGGAAGCGAGTCATCAGTTGGAAGCCGCCGTTTCCGAGCATGATCGCCTGGTCCGGGACTGCGCAGCTTTAGCCGAGGAGGCCGACCAGGAACTGGCTGCGGCGCTTAAGGAGGTCGCACCCTTCGGCATCGATGCCCTCCCTCCCAAAGACCGGGAAGGAATCCTGCGTCGGCTAACAGAGCGCCGGAACCTGTGGCAGGTCAAGGAGGAAGAGAAAACCCGTCACGAGCGGAAGATCGGCGATCTGCGGGCCGGAATCGGCAAAAACAGAGCCCTGCTCGACCGCCTCGAACAGGAGCTGGCGGAAAGGCAGGAGGATCGTGCGGCCCTGAATCGAGAGTTGGAGGGTTTGCGCGCTTTGCGCCGGGAGCTTTTCGGAGATCAGGAGCCGGACCAGGTGGAGGAGAGTCTGGCCGCAAAAGTGGACGCGGCGGGTAAAGCCTTGGAACGGGCACGGGAAAAGCTGGTGGAAATCGAAAGGGAAATCAGCGTCTTGCAGGAAAAAATCGCACTCCTGACCCTGGGCACACAGGAGAGGGATCGGGACCTGTCCGTCGCGGAGCGGGAGTTTTCCGCGGGGATCCGGGCCGCAGGATTCGAAACGCAGGACCAGTTCCTGGCTGCTCGGCTGAGTGAGGAGAAACGGGAGGCCTTATCCCGGAGGGAAAGCGCCCTGCTCCGGGAGGGGGCCGAGGGGGAGGCCAGACGGAAGGACCGGCTGGAGGCCCTGGCCTCGGAGCGCGCAAAAAAACTGACCGACCAGCCCGGGGAATCCCTGCAAGCCGACCTCGATACCTGCGAGGGGGATCTGAAGCAGACCCGTCTGGAAATCGGCGGCCTCCTGCAGAACTTGAGCGAAAACAAGAAGAGGAAGGAACAACTGCACGAGCGCCTGGGAAAGATGGAAGCCCAGCGGAAGGAATGGACCCGCTGGAAGGATCTCCACGAACTCATCGGTTCGGCCGACGGAAAGAAGTTCCGCAACTTCGCCCAGGGCCTGACCTTTGAGATGATGACCCGCCATGCCAACCGGCAGCTGCGGAAGATGACGGACCGCTACCTGCTGATCCGCGATTCGGCCCAGCCCCTGGAGCTCAACGTCATCGACAACTACCAGGCCGGAGAAATCCGATCCACGAAGAATCTCTCCGGCGGAGAAAGCTTTATCGTCAGCCTGGCCCTGGCCCTCGGCCTTTCCGCCATGGCCAGCCGGAAGGTGCGGGTGGATTCCCTCTTCCTCGACGAAGGATTCGGCACCCTCGACGAAGACGCCCTGGAAACCGCCCTGGAAACCCTGACGGGGCTGCGCAGGGACGGCAAGCTGATCGGCATCATTTCCCACGTCCCGGCTCTGAAAGAACGGATCGGCGCCCGGATCCAGGTCACTCCCCGAGCAGGAGGCCACAGTACCCTGTCCGGACCCGGATGCCGAAGGATCGGATAACTTTTTATTGTCTACCTTCTATCCTGCCGATCGCGCCCGCCCCTATCGTGGCCGCCTCGGTCTTGTTGTCCTCTATCCTGGTGTCCCTGCCCCGGGGAATGCTGTGGAGGGCCCTGGTGCTTCACTGCGTGATCAGGCCGGCCATGCCTGCTGTCAGGCGGCTGGGGCCGGAAATCCCGATGCTCCGACCGTGGCCGACCATTCCGGACCCCCCAGTTGTGATGCTTCTCCCAATACTTATCGCGCTCCCATTGCTTCCAGTTGCCCTGGAGCCGGTTGTAAGGGACGCGCTGGTGATCCCACTGTCGCCCTTTCCAGCGGCGCTCCCGGTAGTCATTCCTCCAATTCGGCGGGACACTGGAATAAAAAGCGGGGACATGCTTGTAGTTTGTCCAGCCGTGGTCATGATGGCGTGACCGATACCAGCGCCCCTCCCACGGCCGCCACCACCAACCGTCATAGAAAAAGATCTCCGCCTGCACATCGGGAAAACCGTAGACATACGTTTCCGGGATCACCACGGCAGCCGGTGGCGCGGAAAACACGATCGCCGGCGGAAGGGGAATGCTGACATGAACATCGACCCCGGCCATGGCCGACATGGGAGCGATCATCAGCGACGCCCAGAACATGGTTCCTAAAAACACCTTTTTCATGTAATATTGCCTCCTCTAAGTTTTAAATGGTTTTTTCATTTTAATGCTCGGCAACGACTCTTCATCGCGGCGATTTTTCTTTTCCCCGGTTCAGCAGCCTCTCCCCGGGCCTTGCCTCTTTTAGTGAATGCTGAAGTTAATGCTCGGAAACATCTGGCTGATTCCCGGGACCGGGACCAGGGGTAGAGAAATCATCGCCCCCGATTCGCGGCCATTCCCATGGCGTTCGTGATGGCGGCCGGCATCCCGCCAATCCCGTTCATGGCCCCTGAAACCGTGGCGCCCGCCGTGATCATGGCCGTGGTATCCATCATTCCAGCCACGTTCGTATTTCCTTTGATTGTCATGGCCTCCATGCCTCCCCCAACCCGGACCGAAAGCGAAGGCGGAAGATGACAGGCCCGCCACCAGGAACATCGCAATCAGCATCACTCCAAACTTTTTCATCCCTCATGACCTCCTCGTAATAATCGTTCTTTTTAACTTGCGGTAGGGCATTTCCCATGCCAGAGTACAATTGAACATTCTAAGCTGCCGGAATTGAAATGATTACATTCAACAGGCCGAGAGGATGCAGAGGTGCAGAGTCCGGTTCTCCGGGAAAAACCTGATCACTAAATAGGCATCCCGGGTATCCAACTGGATAGAATATATCCATCAGACCAGAGTGGAAGCAAAGGGAAAAATTCGGCTCCCGCCGGAAAGGGCAGGAAATGGAATACGAACGGGTCGAGGTGGAGTGCCGGAGCGGCTACAAAGTTAATGAATCCCCTGTCGCCTTCACCTTTCAGGGGCGGCGTTGGGAAGTGACGGATATTCTTGATCGCTGGTATGAAGGAGGTGTGAAGTCGGAAAGGCCGCTGATCGATTACTTCCTGGTGAAGACGAGGGAAGGCAGGGTTTTTCTTCTCCTCTACGCGAGCCGCCTGGATGCATGGTTCATCCGCTTTTGAAAGCCCCGGCGGCGAGGGCGTAGCGACGTTCTATGCCGGTTCTGCCGGGAACAGGATTTTCTTTATCTCGGCGCAGAAGGAATCGCGATCCAGGTAGTGAATGGCCTGCCAGCCCTCCTGCCTGGCCCGTTCCACATGTCCCGGGTCGTCATCGACAAAAAGAATCCGGCGGGGCTCCGTTTTCAGGAACCGGGCCAAATCATCGAACAGGGAGGGGTTTCGCTTGCCCTTCCCCAGGTGGTAGCTGTTGAAAACGAAATCAAACAGCGGGAAGAAATCGAATTGCTCGTTCAATTGGTCCAGGATATCCGTCTGGTCGCTGAGAATGCCGACCTTGAAATTTTCCGCCTTCAATCTTTTGACCAGATCGAGCATCCACTCCCGGGGAAGAAACCGGGAAACGATTTCCTCCCTCAAGGACGCGTCATCCCCCCGGATGCCCGTCTTTTCTCTCATGGCATTCCAGAAGCTGCGTTCGGAACCTTTCCCCAGGAGATAACCGGTGTCGTAGACAACGTCTATGGAGGCCTCGATCAGTGCATCGCCATCCAAGCCACTGGCCTCCGCGATTACCCGGAAACCCTGTTTCCATCCCTCTTCCGCCAGCACCCCACCGAAATCGAACAGAATGATTTCGATTTTTTCGTTCTCCTTACCCGGTTTCGCCATCAGAGTCCTCATCCCGTTTATTCGTGTCGCTTGATTCGTATCGCTCGCTTGCCCGGCTCAAAGATTTTCGGCCCGTAAGCGGAACTTCCGGCCATCATAAATCGCAACGGCGCCCGAAAGCGCCGCTGCGAAATAACGGAAAGACATTGGATTTTGATCTGTTAAAGATTGGCCAGCAGGGCCGGCTTGCCGAGGACTCTCTTGAAATATTCCAGCATCAATTCCTGGACGATCTGCTCCTTGGAGGTGGAGGATTCCTGAGTTTTGACGGCGATTCTGCCGATCGCTGCCAGCCTCTGCCTGGCCTGTTGCAGGGCGGCGTATTTCTCGGCCAAAGCATTCTGGGACAGGGAGGCAAGCCGCTGATACGTCGATACAACCTGGTTCGGCGAGGGCAATTTCGGGGATTCAAGGATTTCTTTTGAATTGCGGGCGTTGCGCTTCATGCCCTTGAGGACATGCTTTGGCTCGGCAAAATTCATTCCCGACCAGCCGGCGCGAATCCACTGAAAATGGCCGGAGCGGACCGAAGCGCCCGACTGGACATGAACACCCACGGAAAAATAGTCATAGATGTAGGACTTGACCCAGCCCAGCCCAGCCATGTTGGAGCCGACTTCCCCGGAATAATAGTAATTCCAGTCGTCATCATTACCCAGGATGAGGCCCTTTTTGCCCACATCGGAAATCCTCGCCTGCTTGGAAATGGAAATCAGCACCTGCCGATTCTGATGATTGAACAGGATCAGGGTCTTCTTCAGATCGTATTTATAATAGACCCCGGTGTTGATGTCCGGGGTGATGCCGATGCGTTCCATCCCCCGAACGATCACGGGCTTGCCGTCGGATGGCGCCAATTCCCAGTTGCCGGGCAATTTCTGCGATCTCCCCGGAAGATCGGACCACAGGGAGTACCGGAGGGAAGCCGGACTGGTAAGGGTTGAGGGAATCTGGTTGCTGTAGGAATATTTCAGGAAGTTGGCGAAGCTGATCCTGGTATCGTATTCATAATAGGCTCCCGTGGCCTTCTGGTGCGCTGGGAGAGCCGCTTCCCTGCTCGGTTTGGCTCCAATGACATAATCCACCAGGGTGGCAGCGGCCTGCTCATCGAACCCGACTCGGGGATCGGCGCCAAACGCGACAAGTTTCATTGCCGCGGCGGAACTGTCGGCAAGAGAAGCGGCATGGGCGGGTTGATGGAGAAAAAAGAGGGTAAGCAACAAAATCATAACCGCGAGCGAAAGCCGCGTCACGTGGGAGACTGCATGGGTTGTTCTTCTTTTCATGGTCTACTTTTCAATCGAATCGATCGATTTCTCCTTTCCTGGGACAAAGTTATCTCGGTTCTCCACCGCACCCGACGAGCGGAACCGATTTCATATCATAATTATCGAAAAAACAGCATCAATTATTACGTACTGAATTCAGAAATTATACCGGGGTTAAGATTCGTTTCCATCAGGTTTCCGTCTCGGGATGCACCTTTCGGTCCCGCAAGCATGCAAAGGGCAGGCTGTTTTCCCGGCCGTGGTTCATAATTCCCCGGGCAATGAGGAAAAACGCCCCAATCATCCCGCTTTTTCCAACGAACCCCTTCCTCGCAATCATTCTTTTTTCCATAGAATACGGCACTTTAACCAATTACAGCAATTTCTTCCACTGTGGCACGGTCAATGCTTATCAAAAGACTTCAAATTCATTTGTGGAGATTGTTCGAGATGAAACGGCTCTCGGTTGGGATGATTGTGATCGCTTTTGTTTTCGGCGCCGCGGCTTTTGCAGCCGAACAGGGAGTCAAGGTGCCCTCCAAGGTTGAACCAGCAAAGGCGACAGCCATCAAGATCGTCAAGATGAAGGCAACGGGAAGAGTCGTTGAAGTGACGGACACCTCGCTGAAAATTGAACGCACCGTCAAAGGAACCGTTGAACCATTTGAATTTGCATTGGAAAAACAATTAACGAAGATTAAAGTCGGCGACAAAGTCATGATCACCTATATCCTCAAGGATGAGAAGAACGTTATCACGAGGATTACGAAGCAGGGGCCGAAATTGATTTCCAACGGCGCGTCGCTGAAAGAGAAGAGGGAACCCAGGCTCCCCGCCCCCGAGGGACCGGTACCCGCCAAGTAAGCTTTTCCATGAGGAATCATGGATCGTAACACCACTCCCTGAGGAGATGGCATATAAAAAAGCAGTAAAAGGAGAAAAAGTATGAAGAAGGCTATGTTGTTTGTCGTTGGTTTGGTTTTCCTGTTCTCGACGTCAGCGTTTGCAGTGGATAAGGCTGCCGCCCCCGTCAAGGAAGAAGCGGTCAAAGCTGAAGCCGCGAAACCCGAAGTCAAGAAAGAAATGAAGAAGGCCAAGAAGAAAGCCGTCAAGAAGGCCAAGAAGGCCGTGAAACCGGCCGCAGAAAAAGCTGCTCCGGCTCCCGAAGCCGCCCCGGCCCCGGCTGTTAAATAATTTTTTTAGCCAGTCGCTGATGCAGAAGAGGCATGAGGGAACAATCCCTCATGCCTCTTCTTTTTTTGCGCAGCGATCATTTGTGACGGGAACGGACGTTCTCCTCTTCTTCCAGATCTGCAATCGATCCGCTGACCTCCGACCGGTGCTCACGGAGGCATCCCGGCAGACGAATCTTTCGGCGGCGAGGAATGTCAGGAACCGGAGACAAAACCTTGCATCTTACCAGCACCCCAAGGTTCCGCCTATGGCGAGAAAGGGCAAGAAGATGGCGGGCTGGTGGATGTTTGCGGGGCGTCAGGTTCCGGGTTGCAGCGTCACAGCAATATCCAGCGTCCGCCCTTCGCGCAGGATTGTCACGTTCACCTGATCGCCGACCTCATGGTCGTCCAGGCGCGCAAGGAGCTTGTTGACCTTATCCACCGGCTTTCCATCGACGGCGGTGATGATGTCTCCCGGCACAATGCCTCCGTCGGGATACACGACCGCCCCCTTCAGGCCGGCGCGCTCCGCCGCCGATCCCGGAAACACCCGCAAGATCACGATTCCCTTTACGTGAAGCAGGCTCTTTAGCCGTTCGTTGAGCCCCTCATCCAACTGGATGCCGAGGGCGGGCCGGGCATATTTTCCCCTGCGGATTAATTGCGGGGCCACACGGTTCACCGTATCCACCGGGACGGCAAAGCCGATGCCGGCACTGGCGCCGCTGGGGCTGAAAATGGCGGTATTGATGCCGATCAGCCTCCCCGCGGAATCAAGCAGCGGTCCGCCCGAGTTGCCGGGATTGATGGCGGCGTCGGTTTGAATCAGGTGCTCGATGGTGGCGCCATTGCCGCCGAGAGACCGATCCAGGGCCGAGACAATCCCATGGGTCAGGGTCCAGTCCAGACCAAAGGGATTGCCGATGGCAAACACTTTCTGCCCGACTTTCAGATCGTGGCTCGTTCCCAGCGGCACCGGTGGCGGACGCTTGAAGCCGATTCCGATCCTCAGGACGGCGATGTCATGGGACGGGCTCGCTCCCACGAGGGTGGCCCGGTAATCACGCCCGTCGCTGAGCCTCACCATCGCCTCGCTTGCCCCCTCAATGACGTGAAAGTTCGTGATGACATGGCCGGCCTCGTCCCAGATGAAGCCGGAACCCGTGCCGCGCGGAACGGTAAAGACATTGCGCGTCCAGAAATCGCGCACCAGTGCCTTGGTCGTGATAAAGACGACGGAGTCGCGCGATTTTTCGAAGATCTCTATGGTCGTTTTCTCATCGGCTGCCAGATCCCCCCGTGCCGCAACGGCGCGTGGGGAGGAGTCACGCTGCGGCGAGAACAACCCGAGGATGGGAGGGAAGCTCCGCCAGACAAGAAACAGCAAAGCGCCGGCGACAGCGAACCAGATGAGGCGGGAGCGGAAACGGTCTTTTGCGGGCATCGGTTTCCTTCCATAGCGAAGTCGTTAAGATCACCGGGATGATGCAAACTTAAGGAGGTGTACCAGGAGCTTGTCGGACTTAAAGGGTGCTCATTACTTAACTCGTTTAAATCATTAAATATTAACTTTTGGCCGAAAATGTTCAAGCTCATAATTTCAAGTATTTACGAGGAAAGTCCGACAGACTCTTAGCTCGTTAAATATGAAAGAGCGGATGTTGGTCTGTCAAGAGAATTCTGGTATCAAGGCCAAGTCAAAGTCTGCCAATTTATTATGAATCGCGAGCGCTTGCACAATAAAATCACCTTGCGCTTTTATGTAGTAAATTTAACGCATTATGCTCTTAGATGACTTGGCCTGGATTCTGGTGTGCAGCCGACGGCACACCCCATGTCCCGGGGTTGCCGGATGGAGGGAACAAGCCGGCGAGAAACCGCCGATCACGCGCACCGGAAGCGGGTCAGGCGGATGAAGAGGATCGCGGCAAAGGGCAGAGCCAAGCCGATCAGGACCTGGAAAATCATCAGTTCGCCCAGCTGGCTGTAGTCGGCCGGGACGAGGAGAGCTCCGCTTGCACTGTCCTGGACCTCGCGGGTCACAATGAAGATCTCATTCAGGTATTTGGTTCCGAGCTGGCTCAGCGAAAGAGCGAGATTGGTGAACGACGCCATGACCGCAAAGTAGGTCGCCTTGAGATTGGCAGGCGCCGAGTTGGCGATCCAGGCAAGCATCGGGATCATGGAGATCTGGCCGAGGGGCGACTCGATCGCCGTATCCACGATCGCGATGGTGCGCGCATCGACGAGCCCGCCGGTCATCGCCGCGGTCCAGTGATGGAGACCGTAATAAAGGCCGACGATGGGCAGGGCAAGCAGAAATCCGGCAAGCGTGAGGAAACCGACAACATAGGCGATCGATCTCTCCGCCATGAAACGGCGGAACAGGAACATGCCGGCAAGGGTGAGCGTACTTCCGATGAGGGACAGAATCGAGAGGAACTGCTGGTCGAAGCCGAGGCGGTCGATCATCCACCAGGTCACTCCCGCGCCCGGTAAGGGGACGGCGCGGAAGACGAAGATCACGATGGCGGTTCCCACAAGGGTCGCCCGCGCTTCGGGTTCCAGGGCGCGCGTGAGCTTGACGATCAAAAACGCCACGATCGCGAGCGAACCGGCAAAGACGATCTCCTCATTGTAGGGCAGCCCCCCGAGGCCGACCGCCAGCGTAAAGGTGACGAAAAAAAAGCTGCCGCCCAGGATCCACCAGTTGGGCGGCGTCGGTTCCCCTTGCCGGCCAAGCATCGCTTCAACCTCTTGGCGGGTGTGGCCTTGACGGCGCAGGCGGGCGGCGTCGCGCCGCCTGATGAGCATTGCGCTGGCCACCCCCAGCACCGAGATGACGGGAATCGCGAGGGCCATGAGGTACACGTTGCGGTAGAGGCGGGCGATCTCGGACGGTTCCAAGTGGCTCACCCCGGCAAAGAAGTAGAGGTTGATAACGGCGACCAGCACGCTTCCGCCGATGATGGCGACACGGCCGAGCGTCTGCATTGTGGTGTTCATGAGTTTGCGGGTTGGGGGGTCGATGGGCCTCCCTTCCGCGTTGACACGGGGCACTGCCTCGACGGTCATAGCGTCGGCCACCGTGTCCTGGGTCACGTAGCCGACCGGCGCCAGCAGGGTCGAGAGCACAAACCACGCTTCGGCCGGCATGACCGCGGCCATTGCCTCCCGATCGCTCAGCAGCCCCACCATAATGAGCAGACTCATGGCGATCAGCCCGGCGCCGAGGAAGATCAAGCCGCTCTTCCATCGCCAGATGATGTCCACCAGGTGCCCGAGCGGCATCTTCAGCGCCCAGGGGATGCCTGCCCAGAAACCCAGGGCGGCAAGAAAAGAAGCCGGAAGGCCAAGGTATTCCTTGACGAAAAAGGTGCCGACGATCCCGGTCAGCCCGGAAACTCCGGCGGCCATGTAGACCATGAGCGGAGGCAGGTATGACAGTCGCAGTTCCCGACCCAGTTCAAGGATGTTACGGTCTATCCAGCGGAAGGCTGCGGTGAGCATGGCGGTCCTTTATGAAATTCTCGAAAATGCCCGTCGGGTACAAGGGGTTCAATGCGCAGAAGAAGATGACTTCCGCTGGCCGAAGATAGAAAAAGCGCCCCCTTCTGTCAAGGGCGGATCTTCGACCGCTCCGTTTCCCAGTGTTTTCTTGTTTCCCTCGGGAACCTATGATAATGGCAGTGAAAAACTATTTATTTATTGAAAGGCACACTGATGAAAACGGAACTCCTTAATGAATACATCTTTACGGAAATCGTCATGGAAATTGCCCAGGCCATGAGAAGAGCCCGACAGAAGCAAATGGAATTGGAAGGAGCCAGCGCGGAAGAAGTGGCCAACACCCCGATTTCCATTGAAGACCGGCGAAAAGCTCTCAATCTTCTTGAATCCGAACGCCAGCAGGTCGTTGCCCTGCTGGCGGAACTGCACACCGATTTATCCGGACTTCCCGAGGGCGCCATGAATTGAGCAAGCACTCTGGATGGTTTCATGATCTATTCTCTGCGCTGATCGGGGAAAAGGGTTTCCTCCAGGTTACGGCAGCCGGCACCACCCTTTGGCGCAATCCTCTTTTTTGCATTTCAAAATCGACGTTAATGCAGGTGACGCATGGCAATCATTGACAAAATAGGAGACTTTCTCAAGGAACATGACGCGCCGGACGCATTGATGGATCAGGTTGCTTTTCTAAAGGATCAGATGGCAGTTCTCATCAGGGAAAACACGGCCCTCAAAAACAAGCTGTCTCTGCGCGTCGCCGAAAATAAAGTCCTGGAAACGCAGTTGCAGGATCTGGAAAAGGGTCAAGACGATGGGGGAAACCGCGAACGTACCGGCAGGACGCCAGGGGAATAAACGTTCAGAGCCGGACCGGACTCCCTGCCGGAAGAGACAGCTCTCCCGACCCCGAACAGCGGAAGCATCAACCGGAAACGGCCAGATGAACCGCTTTGTCAGGTTAAGCTGGCTGATCCTCCGGAAACCTTTGGCGATTCGACTGTCGAATCCAGAAATCGGCGGCGTTCGATGAGGGACTGCACCCAGTCTCCCGAAAACGACTGTCCACCTGCGGGCTATCAACGATGCGATACAGAGTAGAGCTTCTCGACCTGTCCGAATCCGGAGAAAAAAGAGACCTGTTTCATTGGGTTGTTTCTGCGCAGAGCGACCATGAGGCCATGGCAAAGGCGCAGAAGGAATATGCGGTCAGGCATCCCGATGCTCCCTTCCCTCCGAAAGATTCTTCCTGGATCGCCTATGGCACAGGCGAGGAAGACTGCTGGGGATGAACAATCCGAGCCGGGCATTGCCGGGATCGGCGCCTGCGCGACGCAGGGCTGCGATACCACGGAGAGGGTTGCACCGCGGCAGGATGCGCGGACCGGGATTGAGAAGGCGCGCCTGTCGCACAATTTCCGGGATGTTGTCTTTATCGGCCTGAATTTTCATCTCCTCATCCTTCACAATCCGTCGGTCAGCAGCGCCGGCTCTCCGGTGTCTTGCAAACGCCGTCCACGAACGACCAGGGCGTCACACGGCAGGACCGACACGATGCGTTTGGCGGCGCTTCCGATAAAGGCCTTGAACAGAATGCTTCGAATGCCCGATCCCAATACGACGAGATCCGCAGCGGTGCGATGGACCAACTCCTGTACAAGCTGCGAGATATCCCCCCACTCGATCAGAACGGTCAGCCGGGCGCGTTCATCGTCATGCAAATCGACCGTATCGAGAAACGCCTGATAATCCTGATACACCGACTGGCGCATCTGCGCCCGGTAACTCTCCCGGTCATCCACCGCCCAGGAGCCGGGCGTGGCGTGGGCATGCAGGATGGTCAGTTTCTGCTTCGGGAAGAAAGCCGAGGCGGTCTCGATTGCCAGGCGCGAGGCATCGGAAAAATCGGAGGTGACCACGATGTTCCGATAAGGCGCGTGAACTCTGTCGGTTACGGTGAGGATGGAAATTTCGGCATTGTGCATGAGATGATCGACCGTCTTCCCCGGAGTGATGCGGCCAAGCAGCTCATTACGCGCAACCCCGGTGACGATGAGATCGCATTGCTCCTCCCGGGCGATCCTGAGGATTGCCCGGCGCGGATCCCCCTTCTCAATCCGGACCGTGGCTCGATCCCCGACGTCACGGAGGGATTCGCGCACCTGCCACTTTGCGCTTTCGATTAATTTTTCATCGGGATTGAAGGACGGCGAAAACCGCACGCGATGGACGGTGCGGTGTTTTTGGGTCGGTTCAAGAACATGCAGCACGAGAAGTTCGGCATGGTACTGTTTCGTGAGCAGCACTGCGCGATCCTGGGCTCGATCGCTCCTGGCGCTGAGGTCTGTTGCCAGAAGGATTCGGCGGGGAGGTGCCTTCATTTTATGTCTCTCCTTTTGCAGCAGTTCTGTAGCCGTCTCCCGGGTTCCCGTTTCAACTTTGGAGAAAAGCCAGGGCAGATATCCTGCCACATTCAGCGGCGATTCGTCGTCAGGATGATTCGGGATTACTTCCGGAGGCTCTTGTCGATTTTGTCCTTGTTGAGTATGGACAAGACAATCACGACGATGAGAATGGCAAAAATCCACCTTGGAAATTCGGCAAGACCTCCCTGGAGAGAGCCGATGACGGCCAACAGGAAGAAAAAGCAAGCATAGAGGACTTTTTCCCATCTTTTCAAGGCAAATTTCCCCTTTTTCTTTTCACAGCCCGTAAAGCCCCCCGCTTTCATCGGCGCCTATTGAGGAGCACTCCCGGCTTTCCTTGCCTGCCAGGTGGACTTGAGGAAGAAGTAGCCGACGATGAGGAAGGTGGCCACGGGCGTAATCC
The DNA here is from genome assembly GCA_964555065.1 of uncultured Syntrophus sp. Lineage (GTDB taxonomy): Bacteria > Desulfobacterota > Syntrophia > Syntrophales > Syntrophaceae > Syntrophus. Next base: position 66 of record CAZKRB010000006.1, on the reverse strand, counting down.
ACTCTTCCACATGGACCCCGAAACCGTGGGCGAGCATCACGCAGCCCAGGACAAAAACGGAGTACA
>CAZKRB010000005.1:61782-71755 GCA_964555065.1 uncultured Syntrophus sp. | reverse complement strand
CACAAAAGCCCAATTAACTGTAAAAGAAAAGTTAAAGTTGTTTCCCTACGCTTCGCGTTGCGGTAAAGTGGAAATTATCGATTCAGATCCCGTGATACTTGACGAAGAGACAAGCCGTCCTTGAAGGAGGCTGGGCTATGGACTACATCGTGAAAGAAGGCGACGCCCTTGCGGCGATCGCAGCGCGGTACGGATTGAATCTCCCGACGATCCTGGCGCTCAATCCGGAGCTTTCAGAATCGGCGCCGCTCGCGGCTGGGCAGCGCATTTCCCTGCCGGATCTAGAAGGCAGCCGGGCCAGCCCTGCGGGGGAAAGGGGGGAGAACTCTTCCCCTACCGACCGGTTCGATCGGACCCGATTTTTCGCCGGTTATCGCAGCCGCTTCGGCCGCCTTTCGCAGGAGCAGGTTGAGGGGCTGGAGGAGCTTCTCGCCGGAATGGAGTCGGACCCGGAGGTTACGGACATCCAGGTGATGGCCTATATGCTGGCGACGGTCAAGCATGAAACAGCCGATCGGTTCAAGCCCATAACGGAGTATGGCTCCCGCAGTTATTTCAACCGCTACGACCCGGTGCTGGCGGATACAGAGGCGCGCCGCCGCCGGGCACGGGACATGGGAAACACCCGGGAGGGGGACGGCTACCGGTACCGCGGGCGCGGCTATGTCCAGATCACCTGGAAGAAGAATTACCGCAAACTCGGAGAAGCGCTCGGGTATGACCTGGCGTCGGACCCGGACCTCGCGCTGCGGCCTGCAGTCGCCTACGCAATCATGTCCTACGGAATGCGGAAAGGGGCGTTTACCGGCTTGAAGATCGGCGACTTTGTTGCCTCGGGTCGCGCGGACTACTACAATGCTCGGCAGGTGATCAATGGGCACGACAAGGCCGCGGAGATCAAAGGTTATGCCGAGGATTTCGAACAGATCCTGCGGGGCTGCCTGCTTTGAAAAAAAGCGGCGGGGCGGACGGCGGGGAATCAGGGCGTCTCGCGCTTCAACTTCCCCGTGCCGCACCGATGGGAAAGACCGGGCTGCATGGCCTTCGGGCAAAGCCATCCCGTAAAGGACAGGCCTCATCCTCCACGGGGAATCTGGGACTGGAAGAGCTTATGAAAAAGCATCTGCTGGTGGCATTGATCCTTATTCTGTGCGGCGCCTGCAGCCTCGGTGATTTCAAACGCCCCCCCGAAACCGGAGGGAAAGCGCCAGCCCTTGACGCCGGTCAGGCGAAGCCGGGAAAGGGACCGGCTGCTTTCTTCGAGGCTTACGTGCCGGAGGGCTGGACCGTCGAGCGTGCGGCAACGGGCGACTTGAACGGCGACGGACGGCCTGATGCCGCCGTGAGCCTCCTTCCGCTGTCGCTCACGGGAAAGGGCGAGAACAAGGAGGGGCTTCCCCGTGCCCTGCTGATCCTTTTCGCTGACCCGTCGGGCGGCTACCATCGGCAGGCGCTGGCCGAACGGCTTCTTCCCTGCACAACCTGCCTCGGCATGATGGGTTCCTACGGGGAAACGGCGTCGCCCATCGAGATATCGATTTCAGACGGCCGGTTGCAGATCGGTTGGCTGAGGGGTTCCCGTGAAACCGTGGAGGTCGGCCTCGAATTTGGTTACGACCCCGCCCTGGGAGATCTCCGCCTCCTCCGGGATGACGTCTGTCGGGTGGACCGGGCCTTGGGACGGGAGATGCGCACCGCGCGGAACTTCGTCACCGGCAAAGTAAAGACGAACGGCAGGACCCTTGCCATGGAGCCGAGGGTGATTCCCATCAGCGAAGTGGACTGCAGCCGCTATTGATTCCGGGGGTTGAGGTCGCGGAATCTCCTGCCGGACCTCCGTCGCCGCAGTACAGGGCGGCCCGACGAGGGCTGAGGGAGAATCAGCAACAAAGGAGGTTTAAGCCTATGTCTAACGCACCGGTGGAAAAAATCGCTACGGATTCTCCGGAAAGCAGACTCGAAACCGGAACAGCCCTCTGCCTGTCCGGCGGGGGTTATCGTGCCATGCTGTTCCATGTGGGCGTCCTCTGGCGGCTTTATGAGACGCAGCTGCTTCGGGACGTCAAGAGAATCTCGAGCGTCTCGGGCGGCTCCATCACGGCGGGAGTGCTCGCGCTGCAGTGGAGCCGGCTCAGTTTCGACCCCCTCCGCCTCCGGTCCGATTTCGAACCGCAGGTCGTTGCCCCGATCCGAACGCTGGCCGGCGAAACCATCGATGCCGACGCCATTCTCTGGGGAACGGCTCTGCCCGGCACCATCAGCGAACGCATTGCCGGGTACTACGACCGGATTCTTTTCCAGGGGGCAACCCTGCAGGATCTGCCCGATGCGCCGCGCTTCGTGATCAACGCCACCAACGTTCAGTCCGGTGCGCTCTGGCGCTTCATGAAACCTTACATGCGGGACTACCGGGTCGGCGAGATCAGAACCCCGAAGATCCTGCTCGCAGAGGCGGTTGCCGCCTCCTCCGCTTTTCCGCCGCTGCTGTCGCCCGTCGAGATGCGGTTCGATCCTGGAACCTTCACGCCCGATTCGGGCCTTGACCTGCAGTACAAGCCCTTCACTTCGCGGGTGGTCCTCACGGACGGCGGCGTTTATGACAACCTCGGCCTCGAGACCGCCTGGAAGCGCTATGAAACCGTCCTGGTCAGCGACGGCGGCGGCAAGCTCCAGCCGGAGGAGGACCCGAAACGCGACTGGGCGCGCCACTCCTACCGGGTCCTGAACCTCGTCGATAATCAGGTGCGCTCGCTGCGCAAACGGCAGGTGATTGACTCCTTCCAATCCGGCGCCCGCAAAGGAGCCTACTGGGGCATCCGGAGCCATATCGCCGACTACGGGCTTGCCGATCCCCTCGACTGTCCCCATGACCGGACCATGGCGCTGGCCGAGACGCCGACCCGGCTCAAACGCCTCGACGATCAACTCCAAGAAAGGCTGATCAATTGGGGATACGCGGTGTGCGATGCCGCGCTGCGCCGGCATGTCGATCCCCGGCTGGGCCGACCGGCCGACTTCCCCTACCCGCAGCAAGGAGTGTAAGCCATGGCCAATTCTTCGCGCGCTCTCGTGGAGCTTGTTCTCCTGGGTCCACCGACCGCCCGCCGGCAATTGCAGGATTCCCCCATCCTGGGAGATGTATGGATCGCTTTCGCCGACAGGCCGACGGAACCGATGGACCTGCTGATCACGCCTTACAAGACTCAACCTGCCGGCCCGCTGGCGGTTCGCATCGCGAAGCGGATTCAGGAAGTCGGCCTGCCCCACCCAAGGGGACAGGAGGCGCAGGTTGCCTACCTGCAGAGACTGGTGGCCGCCCGCCTTTTCTTCCGGGAAGTCCTGCGCATTGTCGTCCCGATGACCCACTGGTGGCGAATCCGGAAAACCCGGCAGGAACTGGAAAAGTACGAGCCGGAGACGCTGCGCCGGAAAATCGGCGCGATCATCGATTGGGTGCAGGCGCCCGATGAAGGATCCAGGACCGGCCTGGCAGAAGGTTTTGCCGATTTTACGGCCCTGGATCGCTATCTCTCCCTGGCGGGGATCATTCTCTGGGCGGGGATGCAACCGCTGAAGGACGAATCATCCAGCCGTGACATCGGGAGTCTGCTCTCTACGCGCGAAAGCCCGGGCGCCATCGCGGAGGAACTTCAGGCACTCTTCAAGGAAATCCGGGAGGAGGAAGGCCAACTTCCCCTGGAAGCGCAGATCTGGCAGATCTCTCTCAATCGCAGGGCGATGCCGGCGCTGGAAAAATCGGTTCCGGCCGTCAAAGGCGACGCCGCCCGGACGCTCTTCAAAGTGAGCTGCAAAGAGATCTCCTGGGCCGTCCTGGATTCCGGGATCGACGGCGCGCACGACGTGTTCAGGGACGGAAAGGGCGGCAGCCGGATTGTCAGGGCTTATGACTTCAGTAATATCCGGCAGATCGTCAGTCTCGACTATCTGAACATGACGGAGTCTGACCTCAAAGCGAGGCTCGGACTGCTGCTGACGAATCAGAAGCAGGGTCTCTCCGAAGCGTCAGCCGCCGATCTGCTCCGGAAACTGGCGGAGGATGCCGACAACGACCGCCCGATCAACTGGGAACTGGTGGAGAAGCTCATCGAAATCAATCCCGCCGATCCGAATTCACGGCCTCCGAGCGAGCATGGTACGCACGTGGCCGGCATTATCGCCGCCAGCGGCAGTTGCGGGAAGCAGGCGGGAGACAGCGCCCGGGACGCCCGGGGCGAAAGCGGCGGGGAGCCCGGTTACGCAGACGGGATGTGCCCGGATATCCGACTCTACGATTTCCGGGTGCTGGCGAAGACGGTGGAAGACACCGAATTCGCCATTATCGCCGCACTGCAGTATATCCGCTACTTGAACGAGCGCCACGGTTACCTCAGCATCCATGGCGCCAATCTGAGCCTTTCCATTCCCCATGACGTCCGCAACTACGCCTGCGGCCGCACCCCCGTCTGCGAGGAATGCGACCGCCTCGTGGAAAGTGGGGTCGTCGTTGTCGCGGCGGCTGGGAATCTCGGCTATCAGAGGTTCGAAACCAGGGAAGGCTCCTATGAAGGCTATGCCGCCTTCAGCATCACCGATCCGGGGAACGCCGACGGCGTCATCACCGTTGGCGCGACCCACCGGTTCCAGCCGCACACGTACGGCGTGAGTTTCTTTTCGAGCCGCGGCCCCACAGGGGATGGACGGCTGAAGCCGGATCTGGTCGCGCCGGGTGAACGGATCCGGTCCTGCCTTCCCGGACAGGGGTGGGGGGAACTGGACGGGACGAGTATGGCGGCGCCTCACGTGAGCGGGGCGGCAGCCATGCTCATGGCCCGCTATGCGGAGCTTATCGGGGAACCTCAGCGGATCAAGAAGATTCTCTGCGAGAGCGCGACCGATCTCGGCCGCGAGCGCAGTTTCCAGGGGCACGGGATGCTGGATGTGCTCCGCGCCTTCCAGAAAGTCTGAGGAGGGGACCGATGATTTTCAGTCTCGATGTGCAGAGGGCGCTTCAGGGTGACTGCCTGATCGTCCATTACGGCTCGGGAGACAATCCCGGACTGGCGCTGATCGATGGCGGGCCGGGACCGGTCTATGGGTCCCGACTGAAGCAGCGGCTGGCGCAGATCAGAGCGGCGCGCGCTCTTGGCGACGATCAGGCGCTGGGAATCGATCTCCTCATGGTCAGCCATATCGACAGCGACCATATCGGCGGGATTCTGCAACTGACGGGCGAACTCGTGTCCGCGAAAGAGGCAAAACAGCCGCAGCCGCTCAAGATCCGCAGCTTCTGGCACAACACCTTCGACAACATCATCGGCAACAAACCGGACGAACTGCTGTCCGCCGTGACGGCTTCGTCCGGAGCCGCATCCCTTGACGGCGAACCGGACAGGGAAGAAATGGAACCCGCCGCGGCCATGGTTCTTGCCGGTGTCGGGCAGGGATTCCGGCTGAGCGCCGATGCCAGAAAGCTGAACCTTCCTCACAACCCACAGTTTAACGGCCGATTGATCATGGCGGTCCAGGAGGCCGAGGCCATCGATATGGGCAGGGACCTGAGCCTTGTGGTGGTGGGGCCGATGAAGAGGGAACTCGATGACTTGCAGCAGGAGTACGATGAATGGCTCAAGAAGCGCAGCGCGGAAAAGAAGACAACAGCGGTTCCGGCAGCCTTCACGGACACGTCCATTCCCAACCTGTCGAGCATCGTCATCCTTGCTGAAGCCGGCGGAAAGCGGATGCTCTTTACCGGCGACGCCCGGGGCGACAAGATTTTGCAGGGCCTGGAGCTCGTGGGGCTGCTGAAGGCCGGCGATAGGATGCACGTGGACATCCTCAAGATGCCCCATCACGGCAGTGACCGGAACCTGGATCCGATCTTCTTCCAGCGGATCCGTGCGGACCACTATGTGTTTTCAGGCAACGGCAAGTACGGCAATCCAGAGCGGAAGACCCTGCAGATGCTCCTGGATGAAAGCGGGGGGCGGCAATTTATGATTCATCTCACCTATCCCATCGGGGAGATCGATGCCCGGCGCGAGGAGGATTGGAAACGGGAGCAGCAGAAAGAAAAGGTTCGTAAGGCCAGGTTCCCGGGCGTTGCGGTGAGGGAGGACTGGTCGCCGGAAAAGCACAGCTTGACGAATTTTTTCAGCGTCCATGAAGATTTTGCACGGAAGGTCCGGATCGCCGAAGAAGGAAAACCCCATATCATCGACCTGCTGGAAAAGGTTGGATTCTGAACGTTCCGGCGGCCGTCTCGAAAGATCCTCTCCTCGATGAGGGCGTGGCGGATGATCCCGACGCTGCCAACTTTCTGACCTTTTACAAGCGCAGCGAACAGAGCGTCCTGTTTCCGAAGCGTCGAGGCCCCTGGAGAGGGAAGTGGGCGTCATGGGAGCCCACCAGGAAGAGACCGATGGTCCGAGCCGTCCGGGGGCGGCCGATGAGGAGCCTTTTCCAGGTTAAATTGTCAAATACAGGCCGTTCTTATTGACTTTTCCCTTCTGTGGAGCGAGAATGGGCCGCAATTTTACAGGGGCGATCCTTGTCATTCCGATTCATCAGATCATTGCCCCTTTCAACAACCGGTCTAATGGGAATAGAGCGGATTTTTTTATTCCGTGCAGACCGGCTCGGCGGACCGGCGTCAGTCTTGTTTCCAGGAGACAGGGTGTTTTCCCAGCGCGGGTAACGGCTGCCACTTGAAATAACCCAAGCAACCGGGGAAGGGATATCGGATGTCCTATTGTGAAAACTGTGCGATTGAGTTTGACGACAAAAAGAAATTCTGCAAATTCTGCGGCAGCCGGCTGAAAAGAGCTCCAGACAATTTGCCGAATCAGGATGACGTTTTGAATCCCCTGAAAACGGAAGCCGGCGATGGGGATTCTCTTCCGCCTGCTCGGGGAAATGCCCCGGTTTCCGACCCGACTGTTCCATCCGATTCTCCCGATGGAACAGCGCTGAGTGATCTCCTTCCTCCGTCCATTCCGTCCGCTGACATCTCATCAACCGGCAATCCGGAAGCGGACAGCGAAGCCGGTCTCCCTTCAGCGAAAGCCCATCCATTGAATCGGGAGGAGCCGAAGGCAGATGCGGCGGCTTCCGACGATATACGGGAAGTGGATCACCGGCCGTCGGCAGTGTCGCCGCCTTTCCCCGGGGCCGGCAATCCAGATCCGGCGCTTCCCGAGAGCCGCCGGGATGGACGGGAGCCGGCAACCGTGCAGGAATCAACCGTACCGAGGGGAAAAATCATCCTCTTGATCGTTGCCGCAATTTTGGTGACCGCAGGGGGCTATTGGGGATATGTCAGGTTCACGGAAAATAACGGCAGGACCCTGGAAACCGGGCAAATATCCGGTCGTGCCACCGGAAAAGGGCAGAATAAAGAGGAAAGAATCGCCAAACCGGCACCCTCTCCTCAAGAGGAATTCGAACAGGTGATTGCAACCCTCAAACAAGCAAATCTTACCAAAAACATTGATCTATTCCTTTCCTGCTATTCGCCGGAATTTAAATCCTTGAAGGAAAAGAAATCCGCCACCCTCGCCAGCTGGGAACAGTATGACTATCGGACCCTGGATTATGCTCTCCGGGATCAACGCCTTTCCGAAAGCGGGGCGTCGGCCGTTGTTGAATGGTCCATGAACGCCTATTCCCGCAGAACGGGCGATTCCCTGTCCACGAAGATGGCTTTCAGGGTCGTGATGCGAAAGGAGAACGGTCTTTTCAAAATCGTGGCGCTGGAGAAAATACCTTAATGCCTTAAGGAGTGACGAATGACTTTGCAGATCGGTAAGCTGATGTTCCCTCTCGTGATCGGAATGAGCCTGTTGATGAACGGATGTATGGCAGGCACGAAGATGAATCCGCCGGCAACGGAAAAGGCAGAAAAAACGGACCAGGATGCCGTCGTCTATATCGGCCAGTCGATGGTGGAAAACGATGAGAACCGTGAAGCTCCCCCTTCGGAATCAACAGAATCTCTGGAGAAGGAAGAGCCTGGCACAGGTGAGGAGCCTGGCAAAAAAACCGAAAAGATAGAGCAGCAAAAAGACGCCAAGACCGGAAAAAGCAGGGCGGTCATCCGAATCAGAAAAAATCTTGATACGGTGGTTGTCAGGTCAAAACCTTCCCTGGATGGGAGTCCCGTGGCCCGGTTCAAAGGGGGGACGGCGCTCGAAAAGATCCAGAGGAAAGGCGACTGGACAAAAATCCGCGTCAAAGATTCAGGCGGAAAGGTCATTGAAGGCTGGATCAGCAATACGGTGCTGGACTCCGGCCAGAGCCGGAAAATTTCCAAATCGAAATCGGGCAGATCGACAGCCCCAATAAAGCAGAGTAAGATAAAGGAACCATTATTGCTTTCGCCGATATGAACCCAGCGGCTTCCCTTCATGTCAGCAAAGGATGCCTGTTTTTAAGATCGGGAGGATGGTATGGAATCAAGCTCCGGGGCTGTACGCTGCCCTTCCTGCAGCAGTCTGGTTGAACTGCCCGCTAACTTCTGTGACGAGTGCGGTGCACGGCTTCGTCCTGTGGAGATGCCCGGCCAACCGGCTTCATCTGAAAGGTGGAATCCTATTCCGACAGCCGACGTCGTAACCATCCCCGCAGCAGGGATGAAGGGGGTTGATGAAGAAAGCCTGCTGGCCGAAAGCATCCTCCGCGAGGAACTCAATGAAATCGCCTTTATTGTCGCCACGCTCAGTGGAGAGGGAACGGAAACCGAGTATGCGGCGTCTCTCGACGGCATCCGCAGGGAACAGGACGCCAATCGGGAGCGGGCCAGGTTTCTCCTCGGCAAATACAAAGCGGCGGTGGGGTAAAGCCCGCTCCATGATTCATATCTTGAAGAACTGCGGCTCCGGCAGCGGGGTTTCAGCTCCCGTCCAGGAGCGCCCTCAACCCTTTGCAGATGCGTCTGAACCGGAAAGGCCAAGTTAAACGGAGCGGGTAAGAGCCGCGTTTCGCAGGCAGAAAGTTCAGGGCGAATTTACAAAAAAACGCCCCCGGCCTTTCCGGCTCGGGGGCGTTCCTTATTCTGACGGCTGCTGCCGTTCTGGGATGGATTTAACGGCGCATTACATGCCCATTCCAGGGTAACCGCCGCCGGGAGGCATTGCCGGCATGCCGGCACCCTTCTCTTCGGGCTTCTCCGCGATCATGCACTGCGTGGTCAGCATGAGGGAGGCCACGCTGGAGGCATTCTGCAGGGCGAAACGGGTCACCTTGGTGGGATCGATGACGCCCGCTTCGATCATGTCTTCATAGACTTCCGTTCGGGCGTTGAAGCCGAAGGCGCCTGTCTGCTCCTTCACTTTTTCCACGACGATGGACCCTTCCATGCCGGCGTTGGCGGCAATCATCTTCAGGGGCTCTTCCAGGGCCTTGCGGACGATGTTCACGCCGACCTGCTCGTCGCCGGTAAGGTTCAGCGCTGCCAGGGCCGGGAGGGTCCGGATATAGGCCACACCGCCGCCGGGAACGATGCCTTCTTCCACGGCGGCCCGGGTTGCATTGAGGGCGTCCTCAACGCGGGCTTTCTTTTCCTTCATTTCCGTTTCCGTCGCCGCGCCGACCTTGATCACCGCAACGCCGCCGACCAGTTTCGCCAGTCTTTCCTGAAGTTTTTCCCGATCGTAATCGGAGGTGGTCTCGTCGATCTGGGTGCGGATCTGCTTCACCCGGCCTTCAAGGGCGGCCCGTTCACCGGCGCCGTCGATGATGGTGGTGTTGTCTTTGTCGATCTGGATTCTCTTGGCGCGTCCCAGGTCTTCCAGACGGGTATTTTCCAGCTTGTAGCCCATGTCTTCGGAAATGACCGTACCGCCCGTGAGAATGGCGATGTCTTCCAGCATGGCCTTGCGGCGGTCGCCGAAGCCGGGGGCCTTGACGGCGGCGACATGGAGGGTGCCGCGGATCTTGTTGACGACCAGGGTCGCCAGGGCTTCGCCCTCGATATCCT
>CAZKRB010000005.1:10083-61772 GCA_964555065.1 uncultured Syntrophus sp. | reverse complement strand
GCTCCAGGATCGGCAGCAGGTCTTTCATGCCGCTGATTTTCTTTTCATAAATCAGGATCAGGGCGTCTTCCAGGTCGACTTCCATCTTTTCCGGATTGGTCACAAAGTAGGGGGAGAGATAGCCCCGGTCGAACTGCATTCCTTCGACGATCTCCAGCTCCGTTTCCAGGCCCTTGGCCTCTTCCACGGTGATGACGCCTTCCTTACCCACCTTGCCCATGGCTTCGGCGATGATGTTGCCGATGGTGTCGTCGTTGTTGGCGGAGATGGTGCCGACCTGGGCGATTTCTTTCTGGTCTTTGGTGGGCTTGCTGATGTTCTTCAATTCGGCGACCACGGCGGCGACGGCCTTCTCGATTCCCCGCTTCACATCCATGGGATTGCTGCCGGCGGCGACGGTTTTGGCGCCTTCGCGGTAGATGGCCTGGGCTAGAATCGTGGCGGTCGTGGTTCCGTCACCGGCCACATCACTGGTTTTGCTGGCTACTTCCCGGACCATCTGGGCGCCCATGTTTTCAAATTTGTCTTCCAGTTCAATTTCCTTGGCAACGGTGACTCCGTCCTTGGTAACGGTCGGCGCACCGAAGGCCTTGTCGATGATGACATTGCGCCCCTTGGGACCCAGCGTAACCTTTACGGCGTCAGCCAGGGCATTGACACCGTTCAGGATGGATTTTCTTGCTTCTTCATCGTACTGCAGTAACTTCGCACCCATAGGTATTTAATCCTCCTTGTTGTCTCGTTTCAGGTCTTTATTTTTCGATGATTCCCAGGATATCGTCTTCTCTCATGATGAGATACTCTTCCCCTTCAACCTTGACTTCCGTGCCGCCATATTTGCTGAACAGCACCCGGTCGCCCACTTTCACATCCAGGGGCAGAAGTTTGCCGTCTTCCGTGACTTTTCCTTTGCCCGCGGCAACGACTTCACCTTCGATGGGCTTTTCTTTCGCCGTATCGGGAATAATGATTCCTCCCTTGGTCTTCTGTTCCTCTTCCAGCCTTTTCACAATGACTCTGTCCTGCAATGGCCTGATGTTCATGCGGTACCTGTCTCCTTTCCTGTAGAATATTTTGAGATATCAAAAGAATGGGTTTCTTATCTCCAAAAATAATTTGGCGCTAACATAAACACGAAATGTCTCCTGTCAAGACATTTCTGAAAAATTTTCCGGCGGAATGGTCTCTGTCGGGATCGGATTTGCAGGTGGGACCTGGGAAGATGATCTTAATAACAGGTTTGTGGCGGTCTGTCAATCCGCCTTGGGGAAGAAGAGGGAAACGGTGGTTCCCTTGCCGGGGATGCTTGCAATCTTCATTTCCCCTCCGTGGGCCGCCATGAGATGCTTGACGATGGACAGCCCCAGGCCGGTTCCGCCCAGTTCGCGGGAACGTGCCTTGTCCACGCGGTAGAATCTCTCTCCCAGCCGGGGAATCTCCCGGGGAGGGATGCCGATGCCGGTATCCGTTACCGTCAGGGAAACAAAATTCCCTGGGGCCTCCTCCCGGCTTTCAATGGTCACTCTTCCTCCCGCCGGGGTAAATTTCACCGCGTTGGAGAGCACATTGAGCAGGACCTGGGTCGCCCGATCCCGATCCGCCAGGATTCTGGGGACGGCTCCAGGCAGGGCCACGTGCAGCTCGATTTTTTTCTCGGCCGCCGCCGCCTCCACCATGGGCAGCGCCGTATGGATCAGCGTGTCCACCGCGGCGGGTTCGAGCTTGAGGACCGTTTCATGGAGTTCGATGCTGGAAAGGGTCAGCAGATCATCCACGAGGCGGCTAAGCCGCTCGGCATTCTTGCCGATCGTCTGGAGAAATTTCCGGGCCGTATCCCGATCGTCCATGGCGCCGTTGAGCAGGGTCTGGATGAAGCCGATGATGGCCGTTAGGGGCGTGCGGATTTCATGGGTCACGTTGGCCACAAAGTCGGTCCGCATCTGTTCGAGTTTCTTCAGCCGGGTCACATCATGAAAAACGAGCATCGTTTTTTCTTCGCCCTCAGGCAGATCCCGGATGGCGGAAATGCTCACATCCACAATGCGGGGCTCCTTTCCCTCCAGGTGGATCTCCTTTAAAACCGGCTCCCCCTTCCGGCGGAAGCTCGCCAGAGCATTCTGCAGATCGGCATTCAAAAAGGCCTCCAGCAGTGTTTTCCCCTGGATCTCCCTTCCCGGACGGTCCAGAATCGCCTCCATCCCACGGTTAGAGGACTCGATCCGGCTTTCGGAATCGAGGGTCACGATGCCCTCAACCATGCTGGACAGGGCGGCCTCCAGCTTGCCGTTTTTTTCAAGGGCCAGGCGGATCTTTTCCCGGTGCTCCTCAACCAGGGAATTGATGTCCTCGGCGACTTGATTCAGTTCGCCGGAGGTCTCGAGAACGAGGGCTCCGGGAAGTTCACCCCGACGGATAGCCCGGGTATACTGGCTGATATCCCGAATCGGCCGGAAGATTTTCCGGGTATAAAGAAGGGCAATGAGGAAGGCGGGGAGGAGTGCAAAGCCCAGTGCGCGGTAGAGAGAGCCATACAGGCGGTGCACCGCCCTTTCCACCTCATGGAGCGGACGGGCCATGCGGATATAGCCGCGAATCGTCTCCCCCTGCCGGATTGCCACGGCCATGTAAAGCATATCCACCTTGAAGGTGGAGCTGCGGTGGATGGCTTTGCCGTATCCCTTGATCCTGGCTTCCTGGACTTCTGGGCGGTTGAAGTGATTCTCCATGCGCAGAGCGTCGCCCTGGGAATCGGCAACGACGCTGCCGCCGGCATTGATCAGCGTTACCCTGGCGCGGGTCACTTCTTCCAAATAACCAACCTGCCTCGCCAGATCCGGGAGCGGCAGCATAGCAGCCAGCCGCGCATGGTTCAGAAGAGTGTCTTCAATCTGCTGCGTCTCTTGAAAACGGAGATCCCTGGCGGAAAGATAACCCGCGATGAGTGCAGCCGGAAGGAGCACGGCGATATAGCTCAACAGGATTCGAAAAAAAAGCCGATTTTTCAAAACAACCGTCCTTTGGGATCCGGGGAAGGATCGTGCCGAACCGTTTTACCCGTGACCATGTAAATCACCATATCGGCAATTCCCTCGGCATGGTCCGCGATCCGCTCCAGGTTCTTGGAGATCTGCATGATGATCAGGGCGGTTTTAATCGTCCGGGGGTCCTCCATCATGAAGGTGAGCAGCTCCCGGAAGACCTGCTCGGTTAAATCATCGACGATTTCATCGTCTAAACGCACCTGATTGGCCAATTCCACATCTCCATTGACCAGGGCATCCATGCTTTGATGAATCATGCGCTGAGCGATCTCCCCCATCCGTGGAATGTCGATATAGGGTTTCAACTGCGGTTCCTCGTTCAGCAGCAGAACCTTTTCGGAAATGTTCACCGCCATGTCGCCGATCCGTTCCAGATGTCCGGTGATCTTGATGGCCGTGGCAATAAAGCGCAGGTCAATCGCCGCCGGCTGCCGTAAGGCGAGGATGCGGATGCATCGCTCCTCGTTGGCGTTATCCAGCTGATCAATGACGGTGTCGCCGGCAATGACCTCTTTTGCCAGTTCCGAATCCCTCTCCAGGAGCGCCTTCAGGGCATTCGCGATAGTTTTCTCCGTCAGTCCCCCCAGATAGAGCAATCCTTCCTTGAGCTCTCGAAGTTCCTTTTCGTAATGTGTGCTCGTATGGCGCCGGACTTCCATGACTCCTCCCTGCTTTTCATTGGGCAATGCTGCCCTTGCCGCTTCTTATCCGAAACGGCCCGTGATGTAATCTTCCGTCTGCTTCTGTTCCGGATTGGTGAAAATCTTTTCGGTGGCATTGTATTCAATCAGCTTTCCGAGATAGAAAAAGCCTGTCATTCCCGATACCCGGGCCGCCTGCTGCATGTTGTGGGTGACGATAATGATCGTATAGTTTTCCTTCAGTTCGTCAATGAGCTCTTCGATTTTGGCTGTGGAAATGGGGTCCAGGGCGGACGTCGGCTCATCCATGAGCAGGACGTCGGGCTTCATGGCCAGGGCGCGGGCAATGCAGAGCCGCTGCTGCTGGCCTCCGGAGAGGGCCATCGCCGACTGGTGCAGAATGTCCTTCACCTCTTCCCACAGCACCGCCTGCCGGAGGCTCGCTTCCACCAGCGCTTCCACATCGCTTTTTTTCCTGATGCCGTGGAGCCGGGGGCCATAGGCGATGTTGTCGAAAATCGTCTTGGGAAAGGGATTGGGTTTCTGAAAGACCATGCCGATCCGACGCCGGACCTCGACGGGATCCATGTCCGGGGCATAGATATTCTGCTCCTCAAAAAGGATCTGCCCTTCGACCCGGGTCCCGTCGATCAGATCGTTCATCCGGTTGAGCAGCCGAAGGAGGGTGGATTTCCCGCATCCCGACGGACCGATGAGCGCCGTGACCCGTTTAATTTCAAAATCCATGACAATGTCGGTCAAAGCCCGGAACTGGCCATAGTAGAAATTGACGTCAACCACCTTGATGATCGCTTTGTTCTCCACTCTTACCACCTTTTCTTTTTTCGCATCCGGCTTCGAATCACAATGGCAATCAGGTCGATCCCCAAAACAAGGGCGACCAGAACCAGCACCGTTCCGAACTGGAGCGGACGGGTCTCTTCAATCCGCGTCCCTGCTGTGGCCAGAACGTAAATATGATAGGGCAGGGCCATGACCTCGTCAAAAATCGACGAGGGAAGTTTCGCCGTAAAAAATGCGGCGGCCGTGAACATGATGGGCGCCGTCTCTCCGGCGGCCCGGCCGATTCCCAGAATGGAGCCGGTCATAATTCCCGGCAAGGCATTCGGCAGGACGATCCGGGAAATGGTGCGCCATTTGGAAACGCCCAGAGCCAGGGACGCTTCCCGGAAGGTCTGGGGCACCGATTTGAGGGCTTCCTCGGAGGCTCCGATGATGGTGGGGAGAATCAGGATCCCCAACGTCAGCGCCCCGGAGAGGATGCACGAACCGAATTTCAGGAAAACCACAAAAAACCCCAGGCCGAACAGCCCGAAAACAACGGAAGGAATGCCGGCAAGGCAATTCACACCCAGGCGGATAACCCGGATAATTCGCCCCTGGCGGGCGTACTCCGTCAGATAGACCGCCGAGGCAATCCCCAGGGGCAGGGCCACGACAATCGCCCCCACAGTGAGATAAACAGTCCCCAGGATTGCCGGCAAGATCCCCCCCCGCGTCATGGAGTCCAGGGGCGGACGGGTCAGGAATTCCCAGGAAATGGCCCGGTAGCCGTTGGCAACGATATAAAAGAGGATGCCTCCCAAGGCGCAGATAATGACCAGGGCGCAGAGCGTGACAGCGCCAAGGAAAAGATTCTGTTTCAGATAACGCCATTTCATCGCTGATTTTCCCCGGAATTTACAATGTAGCTGATCCCACCTGCTTGAAGCGGTGGGAAATGTAGTCCGCGATCATATTGAACAGCAGGGTCAGGAAAAAGAGAATAATGCCGGTAGCGAACAGGGCATGATAGTGCCCGCTGCGATAGGGCGCCTCCCCCATTTCCGCCGCGATACTGGCCGGCATGGGCCGAACGGGATCAAAGAGGCTTTCCGGCACCGCCGCCGCCCCTCCGGCAACCATCAGGACGACCATGGTTTCCCCCATCGCCCTGGCCATGCCCAAAATGACGGCGGCCGAAATTCCGGAAAGAGCCGCCGGCACGATCACCCGGGTGATTGTTTCCAGCCGGGTCGCCCCCAAGGCGTAGGAGGCTTCCTTGAATTCCGACGGCACAGAGTAAAGGGCATCCTCAGAAATGCTGGAGATGGTGGGGATCGCCATGATGGCCAGCATCAGGGAGGCATTGACGATGTTCAAGCCCGTGGGAAGATCGAAGGTCTCCTGTAGCCAGGGCGCCAGGACGACCATTCCGAAAAAGCCCAGGACAACAGAGGGTAAACCGGCCAGGAGTTCAATCGCAGATTTAAGAATCTCCCGAATTGAAACGGGGGCGATCTCGGCGATGAAAATCGCCGAGAGCACCCCCAGAGGGACGGCAAGAAGGGAGGAAAAAAGCGTTACCACCAGGGAACCCACCACCAGCGGCCAGATGCCGTATTCAGGGGGATCGTAAGTGGGATACCATTCCTTGCCGAGAAAAAAACCGGAGAGGGAGACCTCCCGAAAGATGGGAAGTCCCTCACGGAAAAGAAAAATCACGATCAGCCCGAGAATCAGAATGGAAATGCAAGCAATCAGGAGGAGCAACCCTTTGATGAACTTTTCTTTCCCTTGCCGAGTCATCGTTCCCTTCCTTCCTTACTTCCGGCCTTTTTTGGCGCCTTTCTTTGCGGTGGCCTGCACGGGCACAAAACCGTCCTTTGCCACCAGCTTCTGGCCGGCAGGACTCAGGATGAAACTGATAAAGCCTGCCACTTCCCCTTTGGGCTGACCATTCGTGTACATGTAAAGGGGCCGGGCAATCGGATAGGTTTTTGCCAGGACGGACTCCTGAGATGCCTGGATTCCGTTAACCGTCAGTCCCCTGGCCGATCGGTCCAGATATCCCAGCCCGACGTAACCGATGGCATAACGGTTTTTGGAAACCGTCTGCATGACGGCGCCGCTGGATGCCTGAAGCTGAGCCTTCGGTGTCACCTTGGCTCCGTTGAGCACCAGGTGCCCCCAGGACTCATAGGTTCCGGAACTGCTGTCGCGGGAGACCACCACAATGGCCAGATCGTCGCCGCCGACCTCTTTCCAGTTTCTGATTTTCCCCTGATAAATCTGGCTCAACTGGTCCAGGGTCAATCCCTTTACCTTGTTCCGGGGATGGACAACGGGAACGATGGCGTCAATAGCCACCAAATGCTCCACGGGAGAAACGCCCTTTTCCCTGGCGCTGGCCGCCTCTTTGTCCTTGATTTCGCGGGACGAGGTGGCGATGTCCGTGGAACGGTCGATCAGGGCCTTGATACCCTCGCCCGATCCGCCTCCGGAAAGGGAGATGTTCACCCCGGGATGCGCTTTCATGTAAGCTTCCAAGGTGGACTGCGCGATGGGAAGAACCGTGGTCGACCCCTTGATGACCACCGTCGATGCGGCGGCGGGGAGAGTCCAGGCCAGCAACAGGAGACAGCTGATAACCAACAACCTGACTTTTTTCATAATTGTTTCCTCCTTACCATATTATTCATCTCAACGAACCGATTTTTTCTCGTGAAGATGAATTGAAGTTGACCCTTCATACCTTAGAAGTATTGCAGGATGATGACACGGGGATGAAATGTTTGTCACATTGTTTTTTTGAACAGCCACCGGGAGCGTTTCCCGATGCGGGTGATCGGTGAAGGAAAAGAAGGCCGCTTTTCTGAGGAGAAAATCCCGTCCCCGCTTACACTGGTGACCGGGGCAGGTGTGCCCCTCCTTTCCAGAAGAGGGGAAATGCCTGATCATTCCTTCGACAGTAGGCGGGCTTTTTCTGAAGCCTCCAGGACCGTAGCCCTTGCGAAGGGGGTTCCTGGGAGGGTTTGGGAAAATTCCTGCCGGCAGCCACAAGGATGCCAAGAGGGATCTGAGGGACATATTGGCTGAAATGACGACCGGCTTTATTCAGGGCTTGAAACGTTTCACAGCCCCCCCTGCCGGGAAGGGCAATCAGGAGTCCCTTAAGAGCTGCGCCCTGTCGGTCAGCTCCCAGGGCAGTCCGATATCCATCCGGCCGACATGGCCGTAGGCGGCAAGTTTTCGATAGAATCCGCCCTTGACGATGGAAGGCATCCAGCGAAGATTGAAGTCCCGGATAATGGCGGCGGGACGAAAATCAAAATGGGCTTTGACCTTCTCCGTAATCTCGCTGTCGGGAATGATGCCCGTCCTGAAGGTCTCCACATGCAGGCTCACCGGCCTTGAAAATCCGATGGAATAGCTGAGCTGCACTTCGCATTCCTCAGCCAGCCCCGCGGCAATGACATTCTTCGCCGCGTAGCGCGTCGCATAGGCGCCGACCCGATCGATCCGGGAAGGGTCCTTCCCGCTCAGCGCCGCGCCGCTTTGCCGGGCATACTCCCCATAGGTATCCACGCCGTTTTTCCTGCCCGTCAAGCCCGAATGGATGAACGGACCTCCAATGATGAAAGGACCTTCCGGGTTTACGAAAATCTGTGTCCGTTCGTCGGGTTGAATCGATTCATCGCTGAAGGCCGGCTTCAGGACGGCTTCCCGAATGTCTCGGGAAAATTTTTTCGGACTCGGCGTTCCCGCGGACGTCTGGCTGCCGATCAGGGTGATGCTGAAGATCCGGACGGGTTTGCGATCGGCATATTCCACGCCGACCTGTATCTTGCCGTCCGGTTCCAGATAAGGGAGAACTTTTTGGATCCGCACGGACGTGAGTTTACGGGAAAGCTTATGGGCCAGCCATACCGGCAGGGGCATGTAAGAAGCCGTCTGGTTGCAGGCAAAGCCGAAGAGCGTCACCTGATTTTTGGCCGTTACGCCCTCAATCTCCTCATCGGTCATCGCGCGTTCATCACGAGAGCCGAAGTCTTCCAGGGGGAGACTGTTCAGACTCGTGAGAATACTGCAGGACCTTGGATTGAAGGTCTCGCCCGAATACCCTACCTGGGCGATCACCTGCCTGGCCACCTTGGGGAGATCCACCGTGGCGTAGGAGCGGAAGCGTGCCGCAATAAAGAGAATGGCCGTGGAAACGGCGCATTCGGCAATGACCGTCGAGAAGGGATCCCGTTTGAGGAACTCGTCTACGACCGCGTCGCTGATGATGTCGCACAGCTTGTCAGGATGTCCTTCCGTGACGGATTCCGAGGTAAAGATGAAGTCCTTTTTCATGTCACGCTCCCTGTTTTCGTCGCTTCGTTTAGCAAAAGAGGAAGAACAGCCCCTCCGGCGATGACGGCCCCATCGGTGAGGCTGATCGGTGTCAGGCAAAGCAGCCCCCTTAGTCCGGGCATAAAAAAAGTTGCCGCCTGGAGAGCCATCGCGCCGAAGACGACGAAACGAAGGAGGTTGTTGGGCGGCAGGCTTGTCTTGCCGAACATGCTGTGATGCTCCGAGCGGCAACTCAGGGCATGGAAGATCTGAGCCGCCGACAGCGTGGTAAAGGCCAGCGTTCCCGCCTGCGGTCCGATCCCGTAACGCAGCACTCCGTAGCCATAGGCGCTGAGCGCTCCGGCCGAAAGCGTTGTCGCCTCAAAGGCGATCCTGTTGATGTCTGACGCCTTCAAGATCGGTTCATCGGGGCTGCGCGGGAGTTGTTCGAGAACATCCGGCTCCGGTGGCTCCAGGGCCAGGGCAAGACCGGGAAAGATGTCCGAGATGAGATTGATCCAGAGCAACTGCATGGAATTCAAGGGCTGGCCCATCCCCGCCGCCACAGCCAGGGAGATGACCATGATTTCACTGGTGTTTGATGAGTTCAGGTAGTGGATGGCCTTTCTCGTATTGTTGTAAATCGTCCGTCCCTGGCTGATGGCCACAATCATCGTTTCCAGATTGTCATCTTCCAGAACGACGTCGGCCACCTCGCGGGCCACATCGGTACCCGTATGCCCCATGGCGATTCCGATGTCCGCCGCTTTGAGAGCCGGTCCATCATTGATTCCGTCCCCCGTCATGGCAACGACGCGCCCGGATTTCTGGAGCGCCTGGACGATCTGCAGTTTATGGGCGGGGCTGACACGGGAAAACACCTGAACCTTTTCACACAGAGCCGTCATGACTTCAGGCGATATTCCTGAAAAATGCGCTGAATCAAGAAGTTCGAGGTGTTCTGATTTGCCGAGATCCAGATCCCTCGCCACGGCATAAGCCGTCGGGCTCTGGTCGCCGGTGATCATGACCGTATCGATGCCCGCATGATGGAACTGCGCGATTACATCCTTCATGCCGGCCCGGATCGGATCGGCCATCCCGACCAGACCGAGCCAGACAAGATCGGCCTCGAAGTCCGCCAAGCGTTCAACGGATGCACGGCTCCCATCGAGGATGCAATAGGCCACACCCAAGACGCGCAGTGCCTCCCCGGCCATCCGTTCATTGGTCATCTCCGCTTCGAGGCGGTCGTCTTCGGTCATCGGCTGCACCGCGCCGCCGCTCATCTGCCAGTTGCACCGGGAGAGAACCTCATCGGGGCTTCCTTTCAGGGCAATCAGTCGGGCGTTGCCGTCTTCACCGTTTTCTCCATCGCTCCCATGCACGGTGTACATAAAATTGTGGTCTTCCGAACGATGACTGATGGTGATCGGGGGGGAATGCTGCCTCAACTGCATGACATCGACCCCTGCGGCGAGGGCGGCATGAATGAGCGCGTTTTCCGTCGCTGAACCGTTAACAATGTAGTTTCCCCTTTCTCCACCCACTTCGCTCTCGTTGCACAGAACCGACGCATGGAGAAGGGTCAGAAGTTCTCTCCTTTCATAGGGGTCGACAGCGCCGTCGTTCGCGAGAAACTTGCCTTCCGCTAAGATGTAGCGCTGCTTTCCCGCAACCGCGACCTTGACGGACATGCTGTTCAACGTCAGCGTTCCGGTCTTGTCGAGACAGATCGTTCTCACCGAGCCCAGGGTCTCGACGGCCTCCAGGTGCCTGATCAGCACATTGAGCTTTCTCATCCTGCGAATGCCCAGCGTCAGGGTCGTGGTCGATACAGTGGGGAGGCCTTCCGGAACGGCGGCGACAGCCAGAGAAATCGCCAAACTGAGCATGGGGAGGAATCCGTACCCCCGAAGCAGGCCGATGGCGAAAACTCCGGCGCAAACCGAGCTGCTGACAACCACCAGCTTCCTGCCCATCCGATTCAACTGGCGGGCCATGGGGGTCTCCGGCGCGCTCGCCTCTCCCGCCAGCGTCTGGATTTTTCCAATCTCCGTGTACCTGCCCGTTGCCACAGCGACCGCCAGACCCTGCCCTCCCGTCACCAGGGTGCCCATGTAGACCATGTTGCTTCTGTCCCCCAGGGGAACGTCCCTGATAGGCAGCGGCGCCACATTTTTTGCGACGGGCATGCTTTCCCCCGTCAGGGTGGACTCATCGATGCTTAAGTGCTTTGCGCTGATCAGTCTGGCGTCCGCCGCTACGTAGTTTCCAGGCCTTAAAGCGAGAACATCGCCGGGAACGACCTCGTCGGCTCCAACTTCACAGACCATCCCATCGCGGATGATATCCGCCGTCGCCCTTACGAGGCGTTTAAGAGAATGGATCGTTTTTTCGGAGTGATTCTCCGTTACATAACCGATCGTGGCATTGATGCCCACGACCGCGGCAATGGTCAATGCGTGGGCGAATTCCGCCGTCAGCAGAGCGACACCGGCGGCAACGCCGAGCATGATCACGGGCAGGGACTTAAACTGTTCGATAAAGATGGCGAAGCCCGACCGGGGAATGGATTCGGGCAGCATGTTCGGGCCATACTTCGCGAAGGATTGTCTGACGCCGTCTCCAGTCAGGCCGTTGTTTGCGGAAGTCATAAACGCAGCGACAACATTTTCGGCATCCATCGTATGCCATTCAAGGGACGTCTGCTCCGCTGCACGAACCGCAAGTTTCCGTGCCTTCCGTTTATTGAGAAGCGCAGCGACGGTCTCATTTTCACTGCGCGGTGGGTGACTGTCAGGGAGGCAGCCGTCAACGCGGGTTGCCTGTGGTTTGACGGAGGGATTCCCCCCGGCATAGTCGTCCACCACGCCGGCGAGCGCCTCCGCAATGCTTTGCGGCGTGTAACTTTGCGCATCAAAATAAACGAGCACCCGGCCGGTGAGGGTGCTGATTGAAAAGAGGGAGATGCCGTTGCCGGCGGGGAAGTGCGCGGCCAAATACCTTTTGAGGGGCTTTGATCGGTAAAGCCCCTCAACTTGATACCTTGCTCTGCCTTTGATGGCAAGATGAACCGGTTGAACAGACGGTCGCAATTACTCGGCCCTTTCCTCTGCTTTTGAAGACCCTTCGGGGGCCTCTTCCTTCTTTCCGGCCGACGGTTCCACCTTGGGCAGCGCGGCAGAGGCAACATCCTTCACCCCCTCCACGACGCCGACCAGCATATCTCTCACGGCCTTCAAAGCGATCGTTCCAATGGCGCTGGCCGCTTCTACGGCGCCCGTGACGGCCACCTTTGCGACTTCTTCCGCGTTTCCGCCAACTTCCCTCGTGGCCTCGATCACCCCGTCGACCGCCCGCCTGGCTACCATGGCCACATCGGCTCCGACTTCCGAGGCCGCTTTGATCGCCCCTTTGACTGTCTGCCCCGCAACATGGATCACATCGCCACCCACATCCCCGACGCCCATCACAACGCCCTTGGCCACGCTCTTCGTGCTCAGGATCAATCCCGTACCCACTTCTTCCGTTGCCGAAATGGCGCCTTTTATGACATCCTTTGTCACTGCGAGGCTTTCCGTGGCGATGCTTCCCGTTGCCCTCAAGGTAGAGGAGACGGTGTTGCGCACCGTCGTCACAATTTCCGCCTCGATCTCATTGATGCCCTGCAGGCTGTTTACGATCCCGCTCTTGACGGTGGAGCCTGCCTGGCCGAGTTGCTCATCAATGCTTTCCCGGCTTTCTTTTTCTTCTTCCTGTTCCATCTGTTCCATGACCCCCTCCTTCTCCTGGATGATATCCGATGCCGCTTCGTTTAGGGCCGGCCCGGATGCGACTTTTTCTTCACCGGTGGCGCCGCTGCCGGCTGCCTCCCTTTCCGGAACGATGTCTTTCTCTTTTTTCCGTCTCCCTGAAATTCTTTTGGTGTCCTTTGCGGTCGACCCGGGTGCACTTTGCCGTTCTTCTGATCCTTCAATTCCAACGTTCTCTTCTTCCGGAATCATGGCTTCCTCCTGGCGCCTTCTGAGCTTTTAATGTGCCTGAGCCGCGGTCTGTTTATCATTCAGTGCCGGCGTTTCCCTGTTCTTTTGTCTTGAGGAAGATGTTCAGCGCATACCAGAAGGCTGTGTACCAGGCCGGAGCCGCGAAGTTCCCCCGGCTGATCTGATAGACGCCCACGCCGACCAGCGCCAGAAAGGCGAGGCCACCGATATCCGTTACCCCACCGGTGAGCCCTTTTACCTGGCCATCCAGGTCCAGGAAACTCCCGGTGACCGCGCCATGAATAACCAAGCCGGGTTTCTGCGAAGTTGCGTCCGGCACGACCTGAAAAAGTCCCCCCTGTTCGGCCTGATTCAGGATGACGACATCATCGCTGTGGTGCGAAATCAGGATGCTTCCCGTCAGCGGCTGGACGGAAACGCCATCGATGCCCTCTTGTCCTGTAAAATGCTTCACCACCGTCTCGAAGTAATCGCGATCGCGTTTCTTAGCCGGGACTTTGATCCGGAGACGGTCAGCCGTCCTGGAGCTGATATAAGCATCGGGGATCATGACTTTTCCGGCTCCCGTGATGCGGCCAGCAGCTCTGCTTCCACTTCCGCGTGGGCTTCGGCCGCCAGGTCATCCACCATTTCCTTCATTTCAGCCAGCTTCTCCTTGTTCGTCTCATACAAGGTAATCCCTCCCTTGATGGCCGCCTTGGTCAGCGGCTTGGCAACACTGGCCAGCACCTTGATGACCATGGGCCCAATGATGGTCGTCCCGATACCGATGGCCAATCCCGTAACAATATTACCCTTATCGAACAGTCCCATGACAACCTCCGCATCGTTTGATGAATAATTTGTACAATAGCATTTTCATGAAGCAGCCATGAGACTTTCTTTCATTACTCAACGCCAACCAAGAGGGATCGGGGCTCCTTTGAGAGAAGCTCTTCTGTTCCGTTTCCGTCACCCCTGTGTGTTTTGAAAATCCAGGATGCTGCGGACCTCTGAAGATCAGATGAAAGTGGTGATCACATTGAAAGCAAAGGCACTGACCTTGGATGCCGCCTGATGCATGTACAAATCGTTGGTCGTCGCTTTGGAATGATCGAAATAGCCCTTCTCCTGGAGAAGATTGATCAGTTCATCGTTCCTCGTCACCCTGGGATTGTAATTGATGAGCAGGCTGCCCGTGAGCAGATTGACGGCGACGCTGTCGACTCCATCGGTCATCCCGATGAGCTTTTGCACTTCATCACCCACATTCCTGTTCTTCCTGATCTTCGGGCTCTTCACTCTTAATCTTCCCGGCATATCGTGAATGTAGTAGCTCATGCTTTCCTCTCTTGGTTTTTGCGTATGTATAACGATAAAATGTTACCGGCGTATTACAAGTCGATTAAGCTTCTGTTAAATTAACGGCTTCAACCCTTTTCGTTTTACATGAAAAGAAAGACAAAAGATTGATTATTCGATTATTTGTTGTACGTATTTTAGGCATGGAGGTTCATTGCCAGGCGGGAGATCTTGGAGGAGAGCCGAGCGAATTCCTCTGCGTTTCTATTGTTCCTCCTTCCTTTTCCAGCGAACCTTCATTGAAACATCACAGAAATTTAATGTGGGATTCATAATGAGATGGTAAACTGCCGACCTTTGAAAGAATCAGAAAAGCAAGGCAGGATAGGATGATGTCCCGGGTATTTACTTTGACAATTTCCAGTAATCTGGAAGAGGCCTTCACCAGAATAAAGGACGGGATTCTTTCCGAAGGAGGATCCTTCACCGGGAGCCTCACCTCTGGAACCTTTCAAGGCAAGACCGAGCTGGGGGACGTTGAGGGGAAATACCAGGTGGAGGGCAACCGGATAGAGGTACGGATTTTGAGGAAGCCCTTTCTTTTGCCCATGAGTATGATTGAATCGACGCTTAAAGGGTATTTTGCCGAAGTCGCCCGCTGTCGATCCTAAGCTATCGGAGATCCGTTTCTCCCAACTGCAAGCCTCGGATGAGAGAACGTTGCCTGCCGAAAGGATGGGCATTGCCCGATGGGATGACGGAGAAGTCCGATGGCGGAGATCATCAAAATCGGACAATCGACTTCGTGACCGAAACGGAAAGAAGTAAGCCTTTCGCAAGAACCGTTCAAGAAGAGGGGACGCGCCGTCGTCTGGCCATTCAGGCGGCTTCAGTGATTAACGGGCTTCTGCCTCCCCTCAGAGGGCTGCTTCCGCCATCGGCGGCGGGATCAATGGTGATAAATACCTTGCACCGGGGACAACGGAAATAAAGCTTTCCGGAAGCGGGATCATGCCCCTCGGAAACGAAGAGCGTTGCTTTTGATGGCGAAGTCCCCATCTCAGCCGTTTCTCTCGGGCCTTCATGGCCGCAGCGTGAGCACCAAATTCGTTTGGAAATCATTTCAGCGTGCCTCCTTATTTCTTAGACTGTGAATCTTCCCTTCACGCCCCTGGCCCACAGGGTCCCCAGGCGCCTTATCCCGGGCACGTTGCCGGCGGACCGGGGCCGTCTCCATAGAGGCCGGGGAACGTTACGATGGCATTGTACCCATCATTCATTACCGGAAGATGAAACGGTGATGAATGATTTATGAAAAATTCAGGATACGTCCGGGGCGGAAATCCCATCGGTGACGAACGGGGAGAGGGGCCCGCGGCATCCAAGAACAAAGGGGGGAAAATGAAGCCCGCAGAAGCGGGCATCATGTGCTTAAACGGCCTTTTCCTCAGCTGCCGCAGGAGGGGACTCAACGGGAGCTTCGAAATCGATCACTTCCGGCTCTCCAGCCACTTCCTCCTTGGTCTCCACGACAAAATCTTTCGCCATTTTTCCTAGTTCGTCGACCGTCTCACTGCCTTTCTCATAAAGAATCGATCCGGTTTTGACGACCGCCTTGGTCGTCGTTTTCATGATTCCTGCAAGTACGGGAAGAACGATGGGCGCAAGAATCAGCGTCCCGATACCGACCATAATGCCGGTACCGATATTGCCCTTGATATAATCCCCCAACGACATATGGATCACCTCCTCAAATTATTTTATAGCCGGTATCCTCATGAGGATACTGAATAACCGTAAATGACGCCGCCGAGCCGCACGGCTTGCCGAAGGCGGATCAGGCCGTCGGGGATACCGGCCGCCCTCTATTGGATCAGAGGAAGGCCGAAATCCTATTGAGCGCAGAGGCAAGGATTCTTTGCCCCCTTCACCAGCCGCCGGTCTGTTCTTCCTGATCAAGGGGCTTTCCACCCTCTGTCTGCCCGGAATATCCGGAACGTAAGAATGCAATTTTCTCCTCGTCTCTCTTGAGAATCTTAAGAGTCTTTCGGCACTGGGGATAGGAACCACATCGGTATCGGGTGAAGCGATCCGTACTCCTGTTGATATGCATCCCGCATCCGCACAGGGGGCATCGAGGCCTCTCCTGCGGTATCATCCGTTCATGTCCCGCGATAAACTGCCTTCCGCAAATCAGACAGTAGTAACGCTGCCGTGAACGGCATCTGCCATAGCGGTATATCGCCTGTGACTTGCAGCGCGGACAGTGCAAAAGCTCCTTGTCGCCTTCGGGATTCTGTTCCATCGGGTAGGCATATTAGGCAAGAATTGTTGCAGCCGTATGAAAACAACATGAAACATCTGTGAAGATCGCCAGGTTTGAAGAAGCGCGGTCGGCAAAGTCATTCCGATTCCGACCTGCCTTGCAGCACCACCCCGCCGGCTATACGCCGCCCCCTTTAACAAAAGGAACTTGGCTGCTTCTGCCGGCTTTCCCTGCGCGGCAACGCCTGTTATCGGACCTGCGTCCGGTGCTTCCCCTTTCGTTCCGCCCTTCCGCGTCGCACTGGATCACCGGCAAGGGGGTACATTCCCTCAAAAAAAGGCCCCGAAGGGTGCTCTTCGGAGCCTTTGATGCCTTCATGCCGGAGCAAGAAGAGGGGATACTTAGAAGTTGAGGTCCAGTCTGTTCATAACCAGATAAGTGTCGTCCACTCGGTTATCTTCGTTCGCGCCCTTCCAGTAATCGCCGGCCCACAGATAACCGAAGCCGACGGTGTAGCTCAGGTTGTCGTAAAGCTTGTACGTGGCCGTCAGATCGGCTTCCCAGCCGTACTCATCATCGGTATACTTAACCGCAGCATTGTTTGATTTCTCATCCGCCATTGCATAGGCCACCGAAGCCTTGACATCCAGTTTCGGGATGGGCTTGAATCCGCCGTACAGCTGGAACAGATGGGCGTTGGTCATGGACTCTCCGCCAAGGGCGCCATAGGTTGCGCCACTGTTGGATCCCAACTGGCCGGCCCACTTGTTGGTGTATTCATTCCACAAAATCAGCGTAGGATTCCAGGAACGGCCACCGGCAGGACCGACGGTGTAATCCTCGTCGTCAGGATCCTGGCCGGACACGTAGCCATAAAGACCTCCGACATAGAAATTGCGGATGTCGGCCTTGGCGTTCACATAGGCGTTCCAGGCTTTGTAATCCCGGTCATCCCGGTCAATGCCGTCTTCATAATCCCGGTATTTACCCAAACGATAGTTGATTTCGGCTTCCACAAAGACCGGTCCGAAAGTGGCCTGGGCGTATGGCTGAAGTTCCCAGTATCTCGACTTGAACCCGTGTGTGCCACTTCGACTGGCGTCGTTGGCATAGGTGACTTTTAACCCGGCATTGCCGCTGTTCCATTTGTACTTGGTCCACACTTCATATTTGTCATTGTCGGCATCGGCCTCCGGATCGTTGCCATTGCCCCATGATTCACTGCTCTTGTCAATGGTTACACCGAGGGAAACGGGTCCGGAAATCCACGTGTACTTGAAGCGATCCGAGTCGAAATCGTTGTCTCCGAAGATTGTTCCCCAGGAACCGGCATTCATGCGACCGACATCGAATTTTCCCCCGAAGGGCGGGACAAAGGTGATCCAGGCACGGTCAAAGCTGATGTTTTTTTCATCATTGCCGCTACGATCGTTATACTCAGCGCCGTAGGCGCCGAACTGGCCCCAGCGTCCTTCCAACGCGTCGAACCGGGTGTTCAGGGTCAATCCCTCGGCAACCTTGAATTCCATTCCCATTCTCAGCCTTTGAGCATACGAGGCATAAGAGGTGGGGGCGTCCTTATCCAGACCCCAGTTGTCCGCATGGGCCCCCATGACATAATAGGATCCAGTGAATTTTACATCCACTGCCGATGCACTCACCGCGGTACCCGCAACCAGTGCGCCGGCGAGTAGAGCCGTCCACAATCGTTTCATTCTACCCTCCTGAAAAAATGTTGTTTACACATGGATCTTCCACCGAGCATTGGAAAATCCTCTTCATTGAACCGATTTTTTATTCTTTCTTGAACTGTGATTTTTTATTCTCTCCCGTCATTTCCTCCTTTCACGTTAAAGTTTTATAGTTTTGACTCGCATAGCAGGGAATTGTTGCCTCGGAATGAAAAACAGATGAAAATTCTGTCATATTCGCTTTGCGATAGGGTTGGGGATCCTTTCCGGAACGGCTTCTTTAGCGCGCTTTCTCCGGACCACCGGCGGGTGTTCAGGTCGAGATCATCGACTACGGACTCAACCGCTGGAACTTCAAAAACATTCCGCCTGTGCAGGCCCGACGGGATGGATTGCTGATGAGGGCTTCTGAACCACCAGGGGAAGATTTCAAAGGTGGCGCAGAAAATTTTTGACTTTCCGGCTTACCAGGATAGGGAGATAATCCTTTATCCTCGCCGTCCGCTTCATCACGTCCAGTTCCTGCAGATAGGCTTTCGCGATCTGCTCCAGGGGCATATTCAGGAAGCGGCACAGCTCTTCCATGGATTGTTGATGCTTCTTTTTTTCGGCCTCTTCTTGCGATTGCACGTGTCCGACCCTCCGCTTCATGCTGCCCGTTTTTAGGCCTTTTCGGTCTCTTGCGCAGGAATCCTTTACATGGGTTTTATTGCTCCAATGTGAAGGATTCATGAAAATCCTGTTAAATTTTGTTGTTGAACTCTAAACCTGACTTATTCCCCGCTGTCTTCGTATAGTTCAAGATAGACGTCAGAGAAGCGGAAATGTTCCTTCAAGCGATGCTTCATCTCCTGGATATCTTGCCGCTGATAGATCTTTCCCCGGGTTCTGATCCGCGCCGCCATGATGACGTGTTCCGGTGAGAGACCCCAGATGTGCAAGTCCTTCACCGTACGGATATCCCCGAAACGGCTTTCGAGAAAATCCTTGACCTGGTCGATTTCACAGTGCGCTGGGTTGCCTTCCATGAGGATATTCACACTTTCCCTGATGAGGTTCCAGGTGGGAAAAACGGCCAGCAGACTGATGACCACTCCCGTAAGGGGATCAACAAAATAGAGTTGTGTCGCCCCGATAATCAGAGAAGAGGTGACAACCCCCAGAGAACCCAGGGCATCATTCAGGACGAGGAGGAGAATCCCCTTGATGTTCAGATCGTTGCCGGCATGTCGATAGAGTCTCCATATCACGAAGGTATCCACGCAGAGCCCCGCCAAGGCGATATAAAGGACCTTCCCGGCCTCGATCGGCTCGGGGTGCAGGATCTTGTGGTAGGCATCGATAAAAACATAGAAGAGAAGAAACCCGACGAAGGTCCCGTTGAAGAGACCGGACAGGACCTTGGCCCTTTCGTATCCAAAGGTTCTGTTCTTATCGGGGATTCTCAGGACAAGCCGGTTCACGTAAAAGGCAATCGACTGTCCCGTGATGTTGATGGCCATAAAGGAAGCATCGGTCACCAAGGCAAGGCTTCCATAGTAAAGCCCTCCAAGGAGTTCGACGATGAAATAGACGATGGTGAGGACCAGAACAACCTTCTGCGTGCTGGTTTTCGATGCGGATTTTTCTGAGGGGTAAAGGGTCACGGATATTTTCCGTGGAGGGGGCGCGTATCTTCTCACAAAAGGAGAGAGCCGGGACCGGATTTTCATCATTTCAGGTCCCGGCTCTCTTCTGGGAGAGGCACTTCATCCCCGTCCAATTACTGGTTCTGCGGGCCCTGCATTTCCAAGAGGGATGCCTCGTTCATGACTTGATAGACACAGGTGTTGTCGATGTATTTGCCGGTCCAGCCATCCAGATTGTAGATGGCCTTGAGATTCGGTTCCTTTCCGACGATGCATTTCTCGAAGCGTTCACTGTAGGCGCCCTTCGCATAGAAGGGGACCAGGGCGTTGGTGTGGCTCCCCGAATGATACCAGACATCGGGCAGGTTGCCGGCGCCGTTGTCCTTCACATGGGCGTAATCAGTGCCGTGGTCGAAGAGGCCGTTGCCGTTGACATCGAAGAAGGTCGAGCCCTCCAAGCGGCCGTCTCCCCAGAGGTGGCCGCATTCGTGATCGGCGGTGACGATGAGAAGGGTATTGCCCCAGTTGTTGCCGTTGGTATTGTTGTTGAGGTAGTCAACCACCGCCTCGACCGCCTCGTTGAAATCGATCTGCTCCTCGATCATCCGACCGATGAGGTTGGCATGATTGCCCCAGTCGACAGCGCCTCCCTCGATCATGATCGCAAAGCCCTTGGCGTTGTTGTCGAGGACGTTCAAGGCCGCCTTCGTCATGGTCGCCAGATCGGGCAAACCGCCATTCAAGGGAGCGGCATAAGGCAGGGACTTGTCGTTGGGAGCGCCCAGTCCGGCACGGTTGTACTGCAGGGTATCGAAAGCCTGGGGCATCCCGAAGACCTTTTCCGGCGTGTCGCTGTTTGCCAGGGCCTCAAACTCCTCTTTGGCGGTAATGAGCGTCCAGCCGTTAATACCGTCAGCGAGGTCGGTCCAGTGGGCCGCTTCGCCGATCAGGCCGTAGTTGGGTGCGTGACGCTCCTGAGCGTCGTTGTCGTAGTCGGGATTGCCGGGGCCCATGACGACCTTAAGGTTGTTGTTTTAATTCCGGGCATCGTACAAGGCGTTGTTGGCGACGGGGTTGCTGCCGTAGATCGCCTCTTTGGCCATCTCCCCGTAGTTGCTTCTTTTTAGGTTATGCCCGAAAACGGCAACCGGCGTGGCATGGGTCCAGTTTACGGTAGAGACGGCGCCGATGCTCTTGCCTGCCTTGGCGGCCTTCTCAAAGAAGGTTTCCAGAGATTGAGCGTCGGGTGTATGGTTGACCTCGTTGTCAAAGTTTTTAACGCCCGTATACATGGCGGTGGCTGCCGATGCGGAATCGGTCGCTCCGCTCTTGGCGTAGTTGAAGTCCCGGGCCATTGCCGCCGGATCATAGGATTTGCCGACGTATCCGCCGCGTTTGCCCGCCGAGTTCGTTTGCATGGCATACTTATGCCCGAAGCGCTCATAAACACCTTTTTTGCCCGTGTAATACTCTGTGGCCTTAACCGTGTTGAAACCCTGACCGTCACTGATCATGAGAATCACATTCTTTGCCTCTCGGCCGAGAGCAAAGGCCATCGAAGTCGAAGCGAGCAGAAAAGCCCCTGCCGCCAGCCCGATAAGGACCGTCCGTTTTTTTCTGATTCCTTCTCTCATGCGTTAGACCTCCTGAAAATTTATTCCGTTAACCCGATAGGGGGTCAATCGGTTACTGAATCCCAAGCCAGTCGACTCCGCTTGATATTGCCAGTTTTGATGGTTTCTCGGCTCCTTCTGATGGAACCCTATACCGCGGTTTTGTTGCCAGCATGTGAAGGATTCATCAAAATCTCGTTAAATTCTCTTTCGCAATGGAGTTCATAATTATTTCATTGATTCGTCACACCAAGGTAACATTCCTTTGATTTACTGATTTCACTTCAGAATCCGGACACAGAAGAAACTAACTTCAAGATTGCGTACGATCATCAGGAGCGAAGGTATGGCGGAAGGCGAATCAGGCAGCAGCAGACAGAGAAAGAAGACGTTTGTGCTGGACACGAATGTCTTGATTCACGATTTCAATGCTCTGGAATCCTTCGAAGAGAATGATGTGGTGATCCCGATCCGGGTGATCGAGGAACTGGATAACCTGAAATCCGGGGCGGGAGAAGTTCCTTATTCCGCCCGTAAGGCACTGAGGCTTCTCGGGGTCTATGCCGGGCAGGGGGACATTTCCGGGGGAATTGCCCTGACCGGCGGCGGACGTTTGCGCGTGGAGGTTGAGGAAGAAAATCACTTCCGGGAGGACAACTCGGCCAATCTCATCATTTCCTTCGCCATGACCCTGAAGCAAAACGATGTTCCGAATGTCGTGCTTGTCTCCAAGGACACCTCCGTTCGCATTAAAGCGGGAGCCGTGAAGATCGCCGCCCAGGACTATAAACGGGATAAAACCACCCTCTTCCAGAAATATGGCTCCGTTCTGGCGGATAAAGACTACAACAACGGCATCTTGTCCGTCCGGTACCAGTGCCAGGGCGAGGAGATTTACCGTCTCTGGTCGAATGAACTGCGATGTCCCATTCGCACGCATCGCGATTTGAACGGCATTTCTCCCAAAAACATCGGTCAGATCTGTGCCATGGATGCCTTGACCAGTCCGGATATCAGTGTCGTGGCCCTGACCGGCAAAGCCGGTTCCGGAAAAACCCTGCTGGCGCTGGCGGCGGCATTGCATCAAACTACAAAAAAGTCCGGTCCGCTCTTTGAGAAGGTGATGGTCGCCAGACCCACG
The DNA here is from genome assembly GCA_964555065.1 of uncultured Syntrophus sp. Classification (GTDB taxonomy): domain Bacteria; phylum Desulfobacterota; class Syntrophia; order Syntrophales; family Syntrophaceae; genus Syntrophus. Next base: position 39,348 of record CAZKRB010000005.1, on the reverse strand, counting down.
GTTCCGATGAATGGATATGATATCGGGTTTCTGCCGGGGGATCTTGCGGAAAAAATCGATCCCTGGATGCAGCCCATCTATGACAATCTCGAAGTCCTTTACAAGACGCCGAAAGACATCGGGGAAAATAAGGAGACGGGGAAAAGAGAATACAAAAGTTATCAGTACCTCATCGACAAGGGTTACCTGGAAGTCGGAAACCTGACGTATATTCGAGGCCGGAGCCTGCCTGGCCGCTACGTCATCATCGATGAAGCGCAGAATCTGCGCCCCCTGGACGTAAAAACACTGATCACCAGGCTGGGGGAGGGCAGCAAGATCGTTTTTACCGGCGATCTCGAACAGATCGACACGCCCTATCTGGATGCGGAGAGCAACGGACTGGCCTATCTGATCGCCAGGCTGATCAATGAAGAAGATTTCTGTTACTTGAATCTCAAAAAAAGCGCGCGTAGCAGTCTGGCAGACCGTATGGCCGGTTTGTTATGAGGGCAGGGGAGCGTTCCCCAATTTTTATGGCCGCAAGAGTCAAGATTGGGCGGATTCTGTGCCGGTTCTTCTACGCCGTGGGGGTGCGCAAGGGGGCATTGGCTTCAACAGGAGATTGCTGCTTGATGTCTGAGATGTTTTCATGGCGGTTCAGGAGAATTTCCACGGGGCTTATTTCAATGAAGGAAGCCCCGAAGCTGCTCCCGTAGTTTCCTGCAATAACAACCACCAGATCTTCTTTTTTTAAACGGTTTTGTTCGAGGCAGCGGGAAAGGGCCTTGTACACGAATTCGTAACTATTTTTAGTTTCTTCGATGGATTCGGCGAAGACGCCGAACGAAAGGGCAAGTTCCCGAACCGTTCGTTTATCATAACAGAAGGCAAAGATCGGTTTTCTCCCCCGATAGCCTGCCATATTGCGAATGGAGCGGCCGGTTTCACTATCCGCAATGATGGCCCTGGCATTCAGGGCAATGGCTGCCTCAACGGCCGTTTTCGTAAGATAGGCGGAGCGTTTGTTGCTCAACACAAACATGGGGATCTCATGGAGATCGCTCCTTGATTTTTCAACTTCCCTGGCGACGCGGGCCATCGTTTCCACCGCTTCGTAAGGATATCTTCCATAGGCCGTTTCGCCGCTCAGCATGATCGCATCGGTTTTGCTGAAAATCGCATTTGCAATATCACTGACTTCAGCACGGGTCGGGCGGGGGTTGTCGATCATGGAATGGAGCATTTGGGCGGCGATGATGACCGGTTTGCGGCGGGAGATGCATTTGTTGATGATGAGTTTCTGGGTTCCAGGAATCTTTTCATAGGGCATTTCAATGCCCAGGTCCCCTCTGGCGACCATGGCGCCATAGGCACAGTCCAGAATTTCGTCCAGGTTGTCTACGCCGGCCTGATTCTCTATTTTGGCGATAATTTTGATTTTGCTGTGATGCGCGTCCAGGAGATCCTGAATGGCCAAGATGTCATCTTTGTTTCTCACAAAAGAATGGGCGATGAAATCAATATCCTGCTCGATACAGAATGCGATAAACGCTTTGTCTTTTTCACTGAGCGAAGGAAGCCCGAAGGAAACCGAAGGCACATTGATGCTTTTATGGCTTTCAATCTTCCCGTCATTCTTCGCTTCGCAGCACAGATGGTCTTCGCCTTTCTCCACCACGATCATTTTCAGGGAGCCATCATCCACAAGGATCTGGCTGTTGAGGGGTACATCCTTTACAAATTCCGGATGGCTGACGTAAAGGCAACGCGGCGTGCCTTCCTTATCGGGATCCCCTTTGATGATCAATCGGTCGCCTGCGGCCACTTCAACAGGTTCCCGCACGCGAGTGGTTCTAATTTCTGGTCCCTTGGTATCCACCAGGATGGCAATACGATCCGAGACGCCCCGGACATGATCGATGATTTTTTGCGCCTGTTTAAAAGAGGAGTGGGCTGTATTCAGGCGCACCACATTCATCCCCGCTTTATACAGCTTCCTTAAAAAGGCCAAGTCACAATTCCTGTCGGATATCGTACAGACGATTTTTGTTTTTTTCATTCAAGTTCATCCTCAAGCGCCTGCAGGCGACGTTGCTTCCAATCCAGGGAAGGCGTTTCTCCTTTTTCGCCCGGGGCAGAAACCCGGTGCAGCGTTTCCCTCATCTGAGCCAGGGTAAAGGGTTTCGCAATAAAAAGAGTCTTTTCCCTGTTGAGGGTTGAGTTCCCGATCTTGTCATCGGGGTATCCGGACATGAAGATAACCTTGAGGCCCGGATAAAGGGCTTGAAATTCTCCGGCCATTTCCGGCCCCCGTTTCCCCGGAAGAATGATATCCGTGATCAGAAGATCAATCGGCTCTTTCCCCTCCCCGTATCGGGCAAGGGCCTCCTCCGCAGAAGAGGCGGAAAGCGTTCTGCACTCCATCATCTGCAGGAGATCGGTAAGGATCTCCCGGATGCCCTCTTCATCTTCAACAATGAGGATCGTTTTCCCGGACAGCCGAACCGCCCTTTCCGGAGCGGGCGAGGAATCAGGGGCAACCTTTCCCGCACCGGATACGGCCGGGAGGTAAATGTGGAACGTCGATCCGCTCCGCGTTGCAGTTTCAACTTCGATATGGCCGGCATAGCGTTTGATGATGCTGTAAACGATGGAAAGGCCAAGCCCGGTGCCGACCTTTTTGGTCGTATAAAAGGGATCAAAAATATATCCCAGGTTATCCCTCGGGATGCCCGTTCCCGTGTCGGAAACGGAAAGCCGGACATATTCACCGGGGACCGCATCGGGATGGTTGCTGCAGAAAGTTTGATCCAGGTTGACATTCTCCGTTACAATGGTCAGAGTTCCACCGTGAGGCATGGCATCGCGGCCATTAACGGTCAGGTTGAGGACGACCTGTTCCGCCTGGGACGGATCCGCGTAAATATTCCTCGCCTGTTCATCGATGGCGATCTGCAGAACGATATCCTCGCCCAGAATCCGCTCCAGGATTTTCCCCACATTTAAGACGGCGGTGTTGATGTTGAAAATGACGGGATTCACTTTCTGTTTCCTGCTGATGGTCAGTAAGCTGCCGCGTCAGATTCGCGGCTCGATCCGCGGCATCCTTGATGGCTCTGATCCGCTTCGCGGCCTCGGTCCGGGGATCGCACACCTGTTCCGCCAGGCCTGCGTTTCCCAGGATAGCCGTTAAAATATTATTGAAATCATGGGCAATTCCGCCGGCAATTCTGCCGATGGCTTCCATTTTCTGCGACTGCAGAAGGTCGCTCAAGGTTTCATTGGCAAAAAGGATCGTCCCCGCCTCGTTGACAATCCCCACGCCTTCCATAAGGCTATGGATCATGCGGTCATAGGGATGGGGATGGCGGATGGGTTTTACCCGGGGAAACTTTTTGACCATCGGAGGGGAAGGGACGGTCACGTTTTTAGCATCACGTACCTCGTTCATCGGTAACTCGCGTCCTTTCATTCATGATGAGCGTCCGGTGGTTCCTGCCCTTTGATTTCAGATTCTCTCTTTGACGACATAGAGCGTAATATCTGCCGCCGTCACCTTGCTTCTCCCGGTATAAAGGAAGAGGATGAGCCAGAGAATCTGCAGGAAAAGAATGATCTCAGGCGACCAGAGCGAGGCCAGACCCGATGCGATGCCGGGTTCGACCTTTGCGGACGGCGGAAAGAGGAAGAGCAGAACCAGTCCATAGGGGAAAGCGGACAGGGACATCATCTGGTAAGCGGAGAACCTCTTCCGACCCCGGTAATCGGCCCGGAGAAATTCGGAGAGAATCCGCCAGCCATGGGCGCCGCCGAGCGCAACGGAAAAAGAGAGAATGTAGGACCCTTCCAGAAAAAGCCAGAGACTCCAGAGGCTCAGCGCGGCATACAGAACGGCGGTCAACGCCTGGGCTGGTACAACCGGCTTGCCGTCGAGCCCGTGGGCATAGGCAATCTTCTTCATTTTCCCGAAAAAGGTCATGCCGAAGGGGGCAAATAGTTTCCGGAAAAATGGCGGGAGGTCGGACAGGGGTCTGCCGTAGCAGCAGCCGAAGCTGATACAGGCCAGACGCCCCATCCCTTCTCCCAGGACATGGGCAATGGCCATGGCACTGAGCGTTGCCAGGACAGGGAAGGAAAAGGCGAAAAAACGACTCAGCAGTGCGTTCCATCCCACCAGGATCCAGGGGGCAAGGATGAGACCCGCGAAAACGGCGCCCCCCACCGTCAGGGTAAACCGTTTTCCCTCAACCCATTGCGCCAGGATGCCGGCAAGGGGGGTGCAAATGGACAGCACCAGGACAATCAGAAAAAGGGAAGCCGGTTTTGGCGCTCCCAGGGAACCCATCAGGACCAGGAAAACGAACACGGCGGAAATGTAAGCGGTTGCCAGGAAAAAGCCGTACCAGGTGTAGTTTGTCCCCTGTCGCCTTCCCCCCTGGCTTTTTTCTCCCGGAACACAGGCAAGGATCTGCCAGTGTTCCCGCGGAAGATTGCGGAATGACCAGGAAAAAAAGAGCAGCAGCAGAACACTCAGGCATAGAACAAACAGACCGTTTGGATTCACCGTGGAAATCAATTGACTCATCATGCGATCCTCAGTCGACGTCTGCGAACTTGTAACCGAAACTCCTCACCGTCAGGAGATACTGGGGCTTATCTTTATCCTTTTCCACCAGCGACCGTAATCGGCTGATATGAACATCCACCGTTCTCGGTTCTACGAAGGATTCATTCCCCCAGACAGCGTCCAGCAAAGCCTCTCGAGTAAAAACCCTTCCGGGATGTTGAATGAGAAAGGTCAGAAGCTTGATTTCCTTCGGACTCATTTCCACATTTTTATCCCTGACGGTTACCTTGTGATAATTGAGATCGATGCGGATATCCTGAAAAACAATGATTTTCTGCCCCTCCTCTACCCGGGGTGTTTCCGTCCGGCGCATGACCGCTCTGATCCGGGCAAAAAGCTCCCGCAGATCAAAGGGCTTGGTCACATAATCATCGACTCCCATTTCGAGCCCCAGGACTTTATCCACGGAATTCGCCTTGGCGGTCAGCATGATGATCGGCGTATGTTCCGTTTCAGAATATTTCCTCAGATTACGGCATGTTTCCAGTCCATCCATCTCCGGCATCATCCAATCGAGAATGATCATATCCGGCCGATTCCTCCGGGCGATTTCGATGGCCTCCAGGCCGTTGCCTGCCACTAGGATCTTGAATCCTTCCAGATTCAGGTTATAGCTCAGGAGATCCGTGATGTCCTTTTCGTCGTCGACGACGAGGATCGTCCGATTCCGGCTCTGCCCTCCAGTCATGCTTCTTCTCGCCTCCGTATATCAGGAAGGGGTTCCCTGCACTCATTCAAAGCAGGCATCATAACCCAAATACCGCCCGCCTCTTAAAGAACGGTTCCGGATGGCCTGGGTCATCTTTTCTTCCCGCTGCTGACAATTCCGGCATAGCAGGGTTGTCGGCCTGGCCATCAGTCGCCCTTCGGAAATGGGCTTTTCACAAATCCCGCAGACTCCGAAAATTCCGCTGTCGATCCGAAGCAGGGCCTGGCGCATTTCGTTGAGGGTTTCTCTTTCCCGCCCCCGGATGGACAATTCCATCTGCTGAGCAGACTCAATAGACGCCTGATCGAGGGGATCCGCCAATCGTCCCATGCCCGCCTTCATATCCGAAACCGTCTTGCGGGCGGACGAATTGAGTTCATCAATCTTAAACATCAGCAGGTTGCGATAATACGTCTTTGCTTCTTCGTTCATGGTCGACCTCCTCTGAAAGCGTTCCCTTCAATTTCCCGCGTCACCCTGACGCACTGCTTTACCGACAAGGGCTCTTACCTGAATATCTGTTTCCACCAGGGGCTGGGAGAAACGCCGGCTGAAGATGCTCTCCACGCCTGGAGCGTACATGTTCCAGATGATGTCTTCCTCGAACCGAAGACGACCCTGCTGGAAAACGAGCACGACCGTGCTGCTGCCGGGACGGAAGAGACTCTTGGGGCATCCCTTCTTCACGAAGATCCCCGTGCCGACGGAACAGGGATTGTCGTACTTTTTTTCGCTGTAGCATTGGACGATATCGCCGATCATGAGGGCCACGACTTCCACCATGGCCACAATCCCCACCTGGGTGCCGCCGGGGACGTCCGTATCGATGATGGTGACGATCCGCTTGTTCTTAGAGTACGGCGTCACCATGGAAACCACGGCCTCGGGATGGCAAGCATGGTACTGGCCGGCGATTGCATAGAAATCCAGAATCCTTCCCGCAACAGGAGTGTGGTTGTAATGATAACGATCCGGCGTCAGGCGGAACACAGCGAACTGGCCCTGATCCAGGGCTGTCAACCACGTTTTTTTGTTGCGTCCGAGGATCTCTTCAAAATCAAAGAACTTTCCCTTAATAAAGATAGCCGAGTCGGTATCGAAGGATCCTGCCAGCATGCGGCCGTCGCAGGGAGACACAACCGCTGCCGGATCATTGGGCATGGGACGGCATTCCCAGTAACGGATTTTTCGCTCGAAGATTTTCTGCGGGGTGTCGAGATGGGCGGGGGTTCCCAGGCATTCACGGAGATCAATGCCGGCGGCCTTTAAGAAACTGCGGCTTCCGTTGAGCTTTTCGTTTAGCAGGCTGCTGAAGTTGATCCATGCCAAAAGACGCGACATCCGGGCGCTGGTCACCATGCGGAACATCAGCGGGGCATTTTCGCGAAGATGGGAATAGATGAAGCGGATGCCTTGCTGACCCAGAAAATTTTCCCCGCGCACCGTGCGGCTTTCCCGCTCAATATACTGATGCAACATGATGACTCCTTCTGCTCTCCCTCTCCGGCGTCAAATCGGCTGCCCTGAAGTCCACGCCGACGGAAATCAAAATGAGGACGATCAGCCGCTGCAGGTCTGCCTCCGTTGCCGAGTCTTCAAGAATGCTCCTGCGGATTCGGCTCAAGAAGTCGCCGGGGGGATCGTTCTTCAGCGCCCGGTTTAAAGCCTGCCGTGTCTCCGGCCGCTCGCTGCCGGCTTTTCTGTTCAGGGGGATAAGATCCTCCTTCAACAAATCAAGCGCCTCTTCGAGGTGGCGTCGGCGCAAGCCATCGCGGTAATATCGCTCCGCCGCAAGATTGAAGGCCTCGGCTTTGACCTTCAGAGGCGACGAGGCGCCGACTTCTTGCAGTATCGACGCAGTAATTTTTCCCAGGGCGGAAAAACGGCTCGGTTCCTCCAACCGCAGAGCCAGATCCTGGAGCGTCTCCTTCATCCCGAACATCTCAACGAGGTCAGCGGCCTCTTCCTGAAGGATCCTCAGAAGGGCACGCCGGTATTCCAGGTTGTAGACCCGCAGGCAGCGCGGATAGCGCCGGCTCTGCCTGACTCTTTCCACTCGGGAAAGAATCCGCTTCATCAGTCCATTGTCCGTATCCCGCCGGATATAGAAGGTGGGAATGCCGACCGCCGCGCCGAAGATGATCTGGCGGCGCTCGCTTTCCACAAAAGGGCGGTCGGGAATCGCGTCATGGGCAACCCGGCCGGTGGCCATGTATTTGAAAGCCAGGCAGTAGAGAAGGTTCTGAAGATCCACCGCCTTTCCCATGTCTCCGGAAAAATGTTCAAACAGACTGTAGTGCCGGGCCTCAAAGCCGGAGAATCCCATGACGTCATACTCTCGCAGCCTTTCAAAGAGATAGAGGGACATCTTCGCATTGAAGACTCCCAGGTCGTTCAGGTCCTTCTTCAGCCGGTCGCTGTTGTGGAGTCTGCCGTCAAGGGCGGGACTCCGTTCCGTGCTCAACAGGGCAACCAGGTAATCGATCATGCGGAAATCAGGAATGAAATCACCGGGCAGGTTGAAGGCGGCGCTGAGCGTCCGGTCCAGCCAGAAGGGGCCGAAAGGGGTCAAGGGACGACCAAGCACCCGGAGTTTAGCCTTCTTCTGCCACCGCCGCCAGAGCATGCGCAGGTGGGTGTAATCCAGTTCATGGGGCAGAAAGGCCAGGACTTTTTCCGGGTGAAAATCCGTATAATCCAGTCGATAAGGAGCGGCGGTGTAAGTTCCCACAAACAGGGGAAGAAAATGCTCCACAATTTTCACCGCCAGGTCGCCGAGAACCTTTTCATGCGCTTTCGTAAAACCGCGTTCCCGATTCGCCAGCAACGTTCCCAGCAGGCGGCTTCCCAGGCTGACGTGGGTGCCGTTGTTGGACAGGCTGATGTTTGACGTGTTGGGCAGCGTAATCAGGTTATTGGTGACGATGCCCGCTTCCCGGAGTTTGGCCACGGCGTTTAACTGGCTGCGGCTGAGGACCTGGTGGCAGAGATGCATATACTCCTGCTTGGCCTCGCCTCGTCGCCAGCCGGAAAGGCATGGATTCATGAAGAGTTCGCGGTAAAAAGAATCAGAAATGCAGTTGTTGAGGCGTTTCTGCCTCAAGGGCGGGTTAGGGGAATAATAGACCACCGCCTCCTGTCCGTCCTGCGCCAGGTGGAAATGCCGATTGGCATACATGACCAGCACAGAGGTGAGGAGAAACCGCTTCGCCATTTCCCGGGCGACCGCTTCGCCGATGGAGCCGTTGCGTGGCGGGGTAACCACGTTAAAGGAGAAGGTTTCCGGCGACGTATTGTCATTGAGGAAATGATCCAGGAGCTTCATCGCCGTTTCAAGGATTTCCGGGGGACGACGAAACGAACTGGAACCAGCCACTTCCGCCAGGGAAAGCTTCAGGAGATAGCTGATGGGAATGCGGAGAAACGCTTCGCCGTGATGCCGGAAAAGGAACTTCTGCCGGTCCGTTCGGTCTCCCTGCGACGGATCTTCCTTGTCCGCCAGGAGGTCACGCTGAAGCACTGCTTCCGCCAGTGGATTCAGCAGACAGCGGGGAAAGCGCACCCAGCTGTTCTCCCAGACGTCTTCGTCATTGGCACTCAGATACTTCTCCAGGTCGGTGACGATGCGCTTCCGGGTGTCTCCGGCTGCGGCTCGGCGCAGCATATCGGCAAAATAGTTGGATTGCTCGATGATCAGAGGCAGATCCACCGCTTCCCTCTTGCCGATGACAACGGCCTGCAGCTCGGCTTCGCTGCCGGCGGTGGTATCGCCCGCGGCAAAGGGAAGGGAGAAGACATCCAGCTGCGAATGGCCTCCCACCAACAGCATTCCCATCGTCTCGGAAAGAGGCGGAATGTCGTGATCCTTGAATTCCGCCATCTCTAAAGAAATGATCCGGTCCGTTTCAGTCTGGCTCATCTGCAGTTTTTCCTTTCGTCGGATTACACCCATAACGCAGAATTATTGCAGGGGAGTGACAAAACGATGAAACTATCATGAAGATTTTTTCGTGAATCCTCCCGGAATGCCTTTTGTTGCAATTTTTTCACGAAACCTTCATCGGGAAGAAATATTCTTCCTTTATAAGGCATGGCTGCAAGGCATGGCCGGGAGGAAAGCGTCAGGCGGGTCCTCCGGCGGCAAGGTCAACGAAGGAGAACAACGATCTGGAGGAGAGAAAATGAGTGAATGGATGAGAAGTCTGGCGGAACACTTCGAGGAAACAAAACGCCGGCACCCGGAAGACCGGCTGATGATTCTCTTTGATATCGACGGCACGATTCTGGACATGCGCGCCCTGATGCTCCATGCCCTTCAATCTTATGACGGGCATCATGACAGCCGTTTTTTCCAGAATCTTGCCCTTGACGATATTAACGTTCATGAAACGGAAGTTCGCGAGATTCTGAAGGCGATGGCCGTTCCGGATACGCATTCTGAAGCCATTGTGCAATGGTACCGGGAGAAGTTCTGGTCCAGCCTGACCACGATCGAAGCGCACCTTCCCTTTAACGGCGTGATGGAGGTGATCCGCTGGTTTCAGTCTCAACCGGCAACGTTCATCGGATTGAACACCGGCCGGCCGGAGGAAATTCGAAGGGAGACGCTCCACGCCCTCAATCGCATCAGTAGGAATTTCAATGTATTCTTTCCTGACGAACTGCTTTATATGAATCCCGGCGGCTGGGGGGCAGAGGTGACGGCCTCAAAGGTGGCCGGCGTCCGTCATTTTCAAAAGGCAGGATACAGAATCTTTGCCCTTGTCGACAATGAACCGGACAACCTGGAAGCAGTGGCAGGTCTGGACCCGGAGGGCGATATCCTCCTGCTGCATGCCGATACGATTTTCAAATCGAAACGGGAACGGATCCCCAGGGGAGCCGTGAGCGGGTCTCATTATGATATCCGCCCCTTTCCCGATTTTCCCGCTTTTCAGGTCCCTGCGGAAAGAATCAACCTGCAGGCCGGGTAAGGATCAGGTACTCGTACTGGAAGAGATCCTCGATGAACTGGATAATAATCTCCTGGATGCTTTCATCGACCTCGTGGCTTGTCAGCCAGGTAAGAAGCTGGTCATCATATCGGATGTTGAGGAAATCTGCGAAGGGGCCGCGGAGAACCCGGTACTGGAAAGCCTCTCCCACCTGCTGGAGATGGGACATCTTGATGGTGTATTCATCGTGTCCCTTGAGGGCGATGCGCTGCGGGCTGTCCGAGGTTGCAAGGTGGATGTACCGGGCAAAGTGCTCCGGGACGGAGGCCTCGCAGCTGTGCTCTCCCAGGAAAATGACGGGAACACCCGCCTGACAGAACTTTTCCAGGGCTTCCACGGCGCCGAGATTGAAGGTAAAAACCGGAGTGGTGGGGTGCGCCAGGGAATAGCGGTCATAAAGACGGCGGAGCCGCTGTAGAGGCTCTTCCAGCGTATCGGGTGAAAGGTCTGCCTTCAGGGTCTCCGTGGGAACGTCAACCGCCGTGGGAAAATCGCCCAGGATTTCATTCAGCACCGCCAGCTCGATGCCCTCCAGCAGCGCGTCGTCACACTCAAGAAAATCGCCTTCGTGGTAGGTCACCGCGAACGCCTTGAGCGTTTCATTCTGCTTCCGCAGCAGAACCGGGGAAAGGTCCATCATGAGGGGCTGCAGAAGGGGATTGCATTCCAGAAAGTCCCGCATGAGATAACCGTAGCCGCCGCCTATTTCGAGGATCCGGGTGAGATGGGAAAAACCGGGAACGACCGCCTGGAGATATTCATAAAGATGCCGCCCGTAGGAGGAGGGGTCTTTAAGAACCGTCCGGCAGGGGCTGTCCGGGGGATAAAGGGCGTTGTTCACCGTCAGTTCCCAGCCGAGGGACTCTAACTTCTCCCGGTGATAATCCGTGGTTACGTTCAAGGTAAAGGGCATCTTACTCTTTCTCCTTTTCTTCGGGAATCAGGCTCTGGAAAATCAGCGAGACGCTGTCCTTGTGGTCGACCAGAAGAAGTTTGATGTTTCGCTCTTCTCCGAAGAGAATCCGCCCGATTTCCGAACCGGGGATATCGAGACGGCAGACCAGCATCCGGGAGGCGTGATCTTTTGCCAGCCACTCAACGCTTCGGTAAAACCGCTCCGTACCATCGTCGGCGACGAGGATCAACCGCGAAATCCGCTTTCCCACCTGGAGACCCTGCTCACGCTCCATCTTCAGCAGCCCCTGCCGCTCGCGGGCCAGCTTTTCCTCCGCAGCTTCCAGGCCGATCCGCAGGTGGCCGCGCCTCTGTGCAGTCCTTAAAGCCCCGACTAAAGCCGTAGTGGAGGTCAGGAGCGGAACGACAAGCTCGCCCTCCACCCGGATTTTCTGTGTCCGCGCGTAGAGAGCCCTGTACAGGGCCTCATCCTCCTGGAGCGGGTAGTGCTTTCTAGGAAAGGGGGTGTGTTCTGGAGGCATCGGTTACAGGACAATCCGGATGGCCGGATGCTTCATCAGGGATTCAAAGATAGAGAGGCGCTGCTCGTCGCTGGTGAGGGTCATCTCCAGGGAGAAGCTGTGATATTTTCCCCTGGCGCTGCTGCGGGAATAACGGATTTCACAGGGGCGCTCCTGCACCACTTCGACAATGGCCTGCCGGACCCGCTCGCAGTCCATGCCGATCACTTTATAGATCCACCGGCAGGGGTACTCGACAGTGGGTTTGGAATAGAGGGGATTGATGAACATTCTGTTATTCATAGGGCGCCTCGCCGAACAACCCGCTTCGTCTCTGAGGGGTTTTGGGGGTGATATATTTAAGAGTCAAGGCTGTAGACCATTTCGATCAGGTGCGGTCCCGCTTCGGCCAGGGCCCGCAGAAAAGCGGTTGTCAGCTCTTCCACGGTAAAGACGGACGTGGCGGGAACGCCGAATCCCTCGCTGAGCTTTACCCAGTTAAGGTCGGGATGGCCGAGATCGGTCAGGGCGGCCGCGGCGGGTCCGGCCTGGGGCAGCCCCGCCCGCTTCAGTTCCATCCGGATGATCCGGTAGCTCCGGTTGGAGCAGATCAGGGTAATGACGTTGAGGTTTTCGCGTGCCTGCGTCCAGAGGGCCTGGAGTGTATAAAGGGCGCTGCCGTCGGCCTGGAGATTGATGACAGTCCGATCAGGGCAGGCCACCGCGGCCCCGGCGGCGCTGGGAATCCCCTGGCCGATCGCTCCGCCGGTCAGGCACAGGAGGGTGTGAGGCGCCGCACCGGCCGCCATGGCATAGTAAGAAAATCCAGAGGTCAGGGATTCATCGACGATAATGGCGTTTTCCGGCTGCAGGGCGGCGAGCGCCCGGCAGGCCTTCTCCGGGTTCAGGGCGCCTGCGGGAAGGGATGGCCGCTGGAGAGAAGCCATGAAAGGCGCACCGGAAGGGGGAGATTCAGGGGCATCGAGCGCATCGGCCAGACAGGAAAGGGCCTCGGCCTCATCCTGGAGGCCGGTTCCGATGTGCACGCGCCGCTGATCGGATTTCAGAAGCCGGCCGGGCATGTCCTGATAACCGAAGAAAGCGACGGGCTCCCGCCCTCCGGCAAACAAAAGGGCCCCATAGCGGGACAGGGCCGCTGTTGCCTGTTCGGGAAAATAGGGGATTTTCCGGACCAAAGGGGTCCCTGCGCCCCGTTCCATCCGGGCGGGAAAGACATCGGTGAGCAGATCGCAGCCGGTCGCCGCCGCAATGCGTGCCGCGGCCTGGAGCCCAATTGTCCCCAGCGCCCGGCCGCCAAGGAAAAGCGCCTTGGGGGAGGCTGTCCGCAGAAGCCTGGCGCCCTCTTCCACGACGTCTTTATCCACCGGGTCGAAGCGGAAGCCGGAAAGGTGGATCTCGGCGGAAGAGGGTTCCGCCCATGCATGATCCGCCGGCAGAATGAGCGTGGCGATCCGGCCGGAAAGGGCGGCGGAGATTCCCTCCGCCGCGTCGAGAGAAATGCTCTCCACCGATTCGTTGGTCCGCTGCCATCCCGAAAAGGTTCCCACCAGCCTTTCCACGTCCATGTTGAGCAGCGGGTCCGCGGGACGGTGCCAGCTCGCGTGATCGCCCACTACGTTGAAAATCGGCGAGCCGGCACGGCGGGCGTTGTGAAAATTGGCGACGGCGTTGGCGCATCCCGGACCCAGATGGAGCAGGGTCATAACCGGCTGACCTTTCATCCGGGCATAGCCGTCGGCAGCGCCGCTGCATCCGCCTTCAAAAAGGCAGAGCAGGGGGCGTATCCCGGGGATTTTCTCCAGGGCGTTGACGATGTGGATTTCCGTCGTGCCCGCATTGGCGAAGCAGACTTCGATCCCCGCCTGGGCAGCGGTCCGGACGAGCATTTCGGCGCCGTTCATGATTTTCTCTTTCCCCTTTTCCTTGGCGGCTCTCATCAGGGAGAAATCCCGAGAATCTTTCCCGGGGGCCTGCGCTCGGGAACCAGCGGGTGAGTCCCTTCGGCCTCGTTCCAGTCGCCGGAGACATAAAGCGCGCAATAGCAGCTTCCGTACTCCGCGATGTCCGGTTCCCGGTAGGCGCAGGGGCAGATGATGTCCTGATCCCGCTGCCGATCGCCGGCCGCCAGTCGGCAGGGGCAGGACATGTACCCGTAACGCTCCCTGTTAATCAGCAGGCTTTCGAGGAGATCGAGAACCCACGTTCGATCCTTGTTAAAGAAGAAACCCTTGGGTTCGTTGATCTTCTTCAGCCTGTCGTAGAGGATTTCCCGGTCCATTGTCACAGTCCCAGGGCCTCCCGGAGCCGGTCTTCCTGGAATCCCACAATGACCTCATCACCGATGAGGATCGTGGGGAAGGAGATGGCTGGATTGACTTTAATGACTTCTTCGAGCATCCGGACCCGCTCCTCACCGGCCAGCAGGTCCACCTCGACACAATCGTAATCTGCCGAGCAGTCGTTGAAGAACTTCTTGGCGGCTTTGCAGTGACTGCAGGTACTGAGCGTGTAGATCTTGATCTTCAAGGCCATCCTTTCCTCCCATGAAAAAACGTTTGCCTTTGAGCCGCTGCCGGTAAAATCAGGCCGCGGCGGGTTTCCTTTTAAAGCGTGAGCCCTTCCAGGGCCTGAGCCATTCGCCGCAGGGCCTCCTTCAGGGTTTCCCGGGGGCAGCCGAAATTAAGCCGGACAAATCCCGGACCGTCGAAGTAGCGGCCATCGGAAAGCCCCACCCCGGCCTTTTCGAAAAAGTCCGCCGGATCTTCGAGGCCGGTCGGCCGGGTGTCGATCCAGGCGAGGTAGGTGCCCTCCACGGAATGCATGGAAAGGCCGGGGAAGCGGGCAACGGCGTCTTCCACCAGCAGGCTGTTTCCGCGCAGATAGGAGAGCAGCGCGGCATGCCAGGCCGAACTGTCGCGGTAAGCGGCCAGTGCCGCGGTGAACCCCAGTGCATTGACGTGCGGAACAATGCCGGCCATGGCCCGGCGGAACCGTCTGCGCAGCGGCTCATGGGAGATGACGGCAAAGGAGCAGCCCAGTCCGGGGATGTTGAACGTTTTGCTAGGCGCCATCAGGGTGATGGTCCGCTCCGCGATCTCGGGATCCAGCGTGGCCAGGGGGATGTGGCGCCGGGCCGGATCAAGAATCAGGCCGCAGTGAATTTCATCGGAGCAGATGATCCGGTCCTTTCCGGCAAAGATCTCCGCCAGCCGGATCAGCTCGTCTTCATCCAGAACCCGCCCCACGGGATTGAAGGGGTTGCACAGGAGAAAGAGGGTCGTCTTCGCGGTCAGGGACTGCGAAAGGCGGTCAAAATCGAATCCCCAGCGATTTCCCTCGTCGATGACGGGGAGCGTTTTCAGCCGGCGGTCGGCAAACCCGGGGGAGGTCAGGAAGGGGGGATAGACGGGGGTCGCCGTCAAAATTTCATCCCCTTCGTGTCCGGCTGTCCGGCAGGCCACATTGAGGCCCGAGACCAGGCCGGGCAGCCAGATGATCCACTCCGGTTCGACGCTCCAGGAATAGAGATCCTCAAGCATGGCGCAGACGACTTCCACGAGCTCGCAGGGGGGATTTGTGTAGCCGAACACTCCGTGAGCCACCCGATGCTGCAGGGCGTCAATCACGGCCTCGGGGGAGCGGAAATCCATGTCCGCCACCCAGAGGGGAAGAATGTCGCGCCCTTCGTATTTTTCCCATTTTTCCGAGGACGTTCCCCGGCGATCGACGGGGGTGTCGAAATCCATGTTCAGCGTGGATTCTCCGGGATCGATCATGGTTCTGCCTTTCCCGGCATTTGGTATTCGGCCTCCACGGTGATGGAAATCCCCCCGCGCACCCCGAAATTCGCCGTCACTTTGCACCAGCGGGGTGACAGCGCGGCGACCAGGTCCTCCAGGATCACGTTGGTGACATGTTCGTGGAAAATGCCTTCGTTGCGATAGGACCAAAGGTAGAGTTTGAGGGACTTGGATTCCACAATGGCGGCGTTGGGAATGTACGAGATCCGAAGCTCGGCAAAATCCGGCTGGCCGGTCATGGGGCAGACGCAGGTAAACTCCTTTGTCTCCAGGGTGACGGTGTAATCCCGGCCGGGATGACGGTTGGGAAAGGTTTCCAGCTTTTTGGAAGGCTTGGACTCCCGCCCGAGGAGGGTCAGCCCGGTCAAATCTTCCGGTTGGGTGGACTTCGGCACGGTTGATACGTTCTCCAGAGAAGAATTTTAAAGTTTACCCGTCAATCTAACCAATTTTTCCGTCGACTTCAACCGCTTTCCTTGCCGGTTCATGGCCCCATCAAAGTCTGCGAGTTGAATATAAATATCCGCTGCTTGCAGTTTAAAGTGAAATTCGTGTTTTTATGTTGTGCATTCAAAGTGTTATGGTTGTGGATGACTGGATCTTTCTTGCCGGTTCCGAATTCTGGGCGGCAAAAAGCCGGTACTGGCGTTTGGTCCAATAAAGAATGAAGAGGAAGGCCAGGGCGCTTGCAAGGGGCTGGGCCATCCAGACGCCGTTGATGCCGAAAAGGGAAGGGAGGGTCAGCAGCAGGGGAATGAGAATCAGGGTGTCGCGGCCGACCAGCAGCACCATGGCGGCGGTTCCCCGTCCAAGGCCGATGAACATGTTGATCCACATGAGGCTGGGCGCGGCGGTGATGAGCATCCAGACATTCAGGCGCAGGGCGTTGACCGTCAGGGCCTGCAGCTCCCGGTTCGGGGAAAAAACGCCGGCGATAACCGGGGCGAAGGCTTCCGTAACGGCCAGGCTCAGCAGGGCGATGCCGACGGAAATTTTGACGGCGAGCTTCACCGTTGCCGTCAGCCGGTCGTAGAGTCTCGCCCCTTCGCTGAAGCCGACCAGGGGCATGAGTCCGTGGCCGATGCCGTACATCATCATCATGATCAGCCCGTTGGTCCGAAAGACGATGCCCAGGGTGGCGACGGCTAGGCTGCCGTAGCCGGCGAGTACAAGGTTGTGCACCAGGACTCCCAGACTGACCACGAGGTTGATGATGATGGAAGGAAACCCCGTCTGATAGATGGACAGGAGGATCGGCGGATTCGGGAGGAGATGAGGCCATTGCAGCCGGTACTTTGAACCGCGCTGCTGCAGATAGTAAAGGGCGAGGAGCCCCCCCGCCGCCTGGGATAGAACAGCGGCCAGGGCGGCGCCCCGGATCCCCAGGCGGGGAAAAGGCCCCCAGCCGAAGATGAGGAAAGGATCGAGGACGGCGCTGATGCCCGCATTGACGAGAAAAAGATTCATGGCGAGGCGAGGTCGGCCTTCCGCCCGAAGGAGATTGCTGATCATCATGATCAAAAAAAGAAAGGGAACGCCGGGGATCACCGTCACGAGATACTGGCGGGCCAGGGGCAGGATCTCCCTGGTGGCGCCGAAAGTCCTCAGGATCGGCTCCGGATCGGCAAGGATCCCTCCGATAAACAGCGCTCCCAGGGCGCCGGAAAGAAAGATCACCTGCCCCCCCGTCTGGCGGGCTTTCAAGTCTTCTCCCGCCCCGAACATCCGGGAGGCGTAGGACCCCGCCCCCACTCCCGTTCCCACCCCGATGCCGCCGAAGATGAACTGGATGGGAAAACAGAGCGTCAAGGCGGCCATGGCATTCGGGCTGAGGCGGGCAAGCCAGAAGGCGTCGATGAGATTGTAGACGGCAATGGCCAGCATGGCGGCGATGGACGGCCCGCTCATTTTCAGCAGCAGAGGGAGAATGGGGCCTTTCCCCAGATGAAGGCTCTTGTCATTCATGGCGGTTTGATTTATACGACGATTCTCATCAAGGCAAAAGAAAAGAGGAAGGGGAGACTGATTTTCTGCGCTCCCGGAGAAACGTTCCTGCCTTCCACAACCGGGAAGGGTCTTTCTGCTACCATTGATTGCCTGGAATATTCAAGAAGATTGGCTTGCGACATGAAGACGAACCTTGTTGTGATCCTCGGCGCCACGGCATCCGGCAAGACCAGGCTGGCGGTACGGCTGGCCGGGGAGCTTGAATCGGAGATTATTTCCGCTGATTCGCGCCAGGTCTACCGCGGGATGGACATCGGGACCGGAAAGGATCTGGAAGACTACCGGATCGATGGCGGGGTTATCCCCTATCACCTCATCGACATCGTGGAGCCCGATTACGAGTTCAACGTGTTTGAGTATCAGGCCCGCTTCTACGAGGTTTTCGAGGAGGTGATCTCCCGGGACCTGGCGCCCGTCCTGGTGGGGGGAACGGGGATGTACCTCTCCGCGGTCCTGGAAGGATACCGGATGGAGCAGGTTCCGGAAAATTGCGCACTGCGGGAGTCCCTGAAGAATGAACCGCTGCATAGTCTCCACCAGAGGCTGCTGGAGTTGAACCCGACGCTTCACAATACGACGGACCTGCTGGACCGTTCGCGCCTGATGCGCGCCCTGGAAATTGCCGCCTTTTCCCGTGAGCCGGGAGCGGCAGCGCAACCTGACCGCCCTCCCATCGTGCCGGTGGTCATCGGCATTCACTGGGACCGGAAACTCCTCCGAAAGCGGATCGCCCGGCGGTTGAGGGAGCGCCTGGAGGCCGGGATGATCGAAGAAGTGAAGGAACTGCACCGTTCGGGCATTTCCTGGGAGCGGCTCCACTTCTTTGGCCTGGAATACCGCTATGCCGGCCTGTATCTCCAGGGGAAAATCTCCTATGGGGAGATGGTTGAGCAGCTGGCTGTGCGCATCGGCCGTTTCGCCAAAAGGCAGGAAACCTGGTTTCGGCGCATGGAGCGCCACGGCATCGCCATTTCCTGGATTGAAGGGGATGATTACGCCCTGTTGAAGGAACTGGTGGAAAGGAAGCTTTCGCTGTGAGCCTTCCTCCTTCCATTTCCGCCTATCTTCAGCAATGCGGCTCCCCGGTTGGGCCTCCCCTGAACGCCGATTCCCGTTCCCTTCAAGGGATCCAGGCGGTGGTGGTCATTCCGGCCCTGGCGGAAAAGCAGTATCTGTTCTCCACCCTGGCCAGCCTGGCCCGGAATGAACCCGGGGAACTTCAACGGACCCTGGTGATCTGCGTGATCAACAATCGCCCCTATCCGCTGGTCAGCCGGAAAGCCCTTCAGGACAATAAGGAAACCCTGGAGATCCTGCGGTATCTCAGCATGGGGCGGTTTCCTCCCCCGGCGGACGCCGATCCCCTTCTTGCCGGAAACTGTCGGGAAATCCTCTCCCGCGGCTTGCGCCTTGCCTACCTGGATGCCTCGTCGGCCGGCTGGGAAATGCCCCTCAAGAAGGGAGGCGTCGGTCTGGCCAGAAAATGGGGGATGGACGCGGGGCTCAGGGCAATGGAGTACCGGCGCCCCGATGACGGATGGCTGCTGTGCCTCGATGCAGATTCCCCCGTTGCCGCCGATTATCTCTCCGCCGTCCGTCGTTTTTATGAGGATGGCCGCCCGGTGGCGGCGGTCCTTTCCTATGCCCACCCCTTTCCCTCGGATCCGGAACTGCTGGCCGCCATCTGCAGCTATGAGACCTTCCTGCGCTATTACGTGCTCGGATTGAAGTACGCGGGCTCTCCCTATGCCTTCCATGCCATCGGGTCGACGATCAGCTGTTCCGTCCGGGGCTATGCGGCCGTCCGCGGGATGAACCGCCGCGAAGCGGGGGAGGATTTTTATTTTCTGAACAAGCTGGCCAAGCTGGCTCCTATGGGAAGAATCACCGCCACCCGGGTTTATCCTTCCGCCCGCCCTTCCCAAAGGGTGCCTTTCGGGACGGGGCAGCGGATGTGTGGATTTCTCGCCGGCCAACAGCGGGAAGATTTTTTTTATGATCCGCGGATTTTTCTGCTGCTGAAGAAGTGGCTCCTGGGAATGGAATCCTGCATCGGAGAGGGGGGGAGCTTCGCCCTGCGGCTGGCGGGAGACCTTTCTCCCCTCCTGGTTTCATTCCTGGAAAGGAATGGATTTCCCGCCGCATGGGAACGGATCTGCAAAACACACAAGAGTCCGGAAAAAAGGACCCGGCATTTCCAGGAATGGTTTGACGCTTTTCGCACGATGAAGCTGGTTCATTATCTTTCGGAAACCGATTATCCTGCGGTGAGCCTTTGGCAGGCCGTGCCGGAGCTTCTGGAAAGGCTGGAACACCCTCTCTGCGGAGATCCCGCGGCGTTCCGGACGAAAAAAGCTCCGGGGCCGGCGGAAGGAATGGCAATGCTGGAAAATCTGAGGCGGCTGGAATCCCGGAATGTCGGCTGAACCTGCCGAATTATTTTCCAATCTAGTCTTGACCTTTACCGGCATTTTCCCTATACTCGCCCCCGCTTACTTGAAAAATCCGGAAAGACCGGCTCTTGCAGAATAAGGAGTGACCGGCGGATCGAAAAGAAAAACCAATTCAACGAGGAGAGCATATGGCATCATCACGAAACAGGCGCATTCGCAAGGGGGTTTTCCCCATACTCTTTTCCCTTGTCTGCCTGCTCGCTTTCGGGCTGACGGCTTGTCAGAAGAAGGACGAAACGGGTTCCGCCGCGAAAACGGCAACCCCGCCGGCGGCAACCGCTCCGCAGGCGGCCGCTCCGGAAGCGGCCGCTCCGGAAGCAAAACCGGCCCTGGGACCCGGAGGGACGGTGGTAGAAGTGGACGGGACGAAAATGACCAAGACGGAACTGGATACGGAATTGAACCGTAAGCTGGCCTCTTTCAAAAACCGAATCTCCGCCGACAAGCTGCCGGAGGTGAAGGCCAATCTCCAGAAGCGAATCGTGGAAGATTTCGTCGTCAGGACCCTCCTGACCAACGAAGTCAATCGACTGAAAATTGCTGCCACGGATCAGGAAGTCGATCAGGCCGTGGAAAAGGTCAAATCCACCCTCCCCCCCAAAGTGACCCTGGAAGAGATCCTGAAGAAAAATCAGGTGACGAAAGAGAAAATGCGGGATGAGATTCGATTGGGAATCCGGATCAACAAACTGGTGGCTGCCCAGACGAAAGATCTGCCCAAGCCGACGGAAAAGGAAATTTCCGCCTTTTATAAGAACAATCCGAACCGATTCAAGTTACCGCAGGCCGTGCACGTCCGTCATATTCTGATTGGCAAGGCGCCCAATGACAGCGAGAAGGTCCTGGCGGAGAAAAAGGCCAAAGCGGAAGGGCTGCGGAAACAGATTATGGCGGGTGCGGACTTTGCCGAACTGGCCAAAAATAACTCCGATTGCCCCAGTAAAGGCAACGGGGGGGATCTGGGGATCGTTACCCGGGGACAGATGGTCAAACCTTTTGAAGACGCGGTGTTCGCACTGAAAAAGAACCAGATAGGCCCGGTTGTCCAGACCGAGTACGGATTTCATGTTGTCCAGGTCCTGGAAGTGCGCCAGCCCAGGACGGTCGCTCTGGATGAACGATCCAAGGCGATGATTTCCGCCTATCTCATGCAGCAGAAACAGCAGGAAGTGTTCAATAAGATCGTCATCGGCCTGAAGGAAAAGGCGAAAGTCGTCTCCTATGTTCCGTAAGGGAAAGGCGGTGCGAAGCAGACGGCGATAAACGGCCGCCGAGGAGTCCGCCTCGCTGCGACCGGAGCCCGGCCTGCCGCAAAGGGAAATAGCAAAAAAAGGGGGGAGCCATCAACGCGGAGATGACTCCCTCTTTTTTTTGCAAATCTCATTTCACCTCGACGATGAACAGCGGGATATGAGGCCGGAGCGACGAAAGCGGATGGACGCTTCCCGAGGGCAGCCGCTAGGGAACGCCCAGTGCCTTTTAATCGGGAAGGGGCAAAATCCTGCGGTCCTTCCACTCCTGGCCGTAAACCCGGTCAAAAAGAATGTTTCTCTTCGGGAAAGGCGCCTCCTTTTACTTCTTCCAGGTACTGCTTGGCCCCCTCCCGGATGTGCTCATTGAGATTTCCGTATTTCTTGACGAATTTCGGAAGAAATCGTTCATACATGCCCAGCATGTCGTTGACGACCAAGACCTGTCCATCACAGCCGACGCCGGCGCCGATGCCGATGGTGGGGATCGAAAGAGAATCGGTGATCTGCCGGGCAAGTTCCGCCGGGACGCATTCCAGGACGATGGAAAAGGCGCCGGCTTCTTCCAGAATTTTTGCATCTTCCATGATTCTGCGCGCGGCGGATTCCTCCCGGCCCTGAATCTTGAAACCGCCAAACTGCTGAACGGATTGAGGGGTCAGCCCCAGGTGCCCCACCACGGGAATGCCCGAGACGGTCATCCGCTGGACGGATTCGGCAACCTCTCTTCCTCCTTCGAGCTTGACGGCATGGGCTCCAGCCTCCTGCAGAAACCGGCCGGCATTGCCCACGGCCTGGGCAACCGAGCACTGATAAGACATGAAGGGAAGGTCCGAAACCACCATGGCGTTTTTCGCTCCCCGACAGACGGCTTTCGTATGATGAAGCATGTCGTCCATCGTGACCGGGAGGGTGCTGTCATAGCCCAGAACCACCATGCCAAGGGAATCGCCGACCAGAAGCATCTCGATGCCCACGTCATCGAGCATCGATGCCATGGCATAATCATAGGCCGTCAGCATGGTGATCTTCTCACCCTTTTTCTTCATTTCGCGAATGACCGCGGTGGTGATCTTTTTCCTTTGACTCTGCGTGCTCATGGTCTGATTTCTCCTTCCAGCAGACGTTTGATGGTTTCCGCGCGCTCCGGGGACAGGGTCCGCTTTTCCAGGCCCACGCCAACGGTCAGAACGCCCAGTTCTTGGTAGAGGGGAAGAAATTGAGGCATCTGTTCCTGAAAGGCCCGGAGGTGCCTGTGGATGGTTCCCGCATCGCCGCGGGCGATGGGTCCGGTCAGCGCCTGGACGGTTCCCTGCCGCTCAATGTTTTTCATCGTTCCCCGGACGAGCGGCCAGAAGGCCCTCCGGGCTTCTTCGCGCGTCAGTCCGAAAGAGGCGTAAATGGTTTCCACGGTATGCATGAGGGTCGTAAAATAATTGGAGGCAATACAGGCGGCGGCATGGTAGAGCGGTTTGTCCGCCTCGGATACGGAAAAGGGAATTCCGCCCAGAATCCGGACCAGTTCTTCGGACCAGGCAGCCAAGTCCGGTTCAGCGGTCACTCCGAAGGTGCTGCCCGGCAGGTTTTCGATGGCGCCCTCGATGTCGGAAAAGGACTGGATCGGGTGGATGCTGGCCACCAAGGCGCCTACCCGTCGCGCTGAGTCGAGCAGATCCAGCCCCCCGGCGCCGCTCATGTGAACCACCCTGTTTCCCTTCGAGATGGCTCCCCCTTCGCTCAGGAGCGTGCAGAGACCGGCAATCTCGTCGTCGGGGGGCGTGAGGAGTATAATATTCGCTCGGCGGGCGGCTTCGGCAGGAAGGGTGAACGCCGCGCCCCCGGTATAGGGAAGACATTTTTCCGCTGCCGCGGGATCCCGGTCCGCCACGGCGACAATGCGGTATCCCGCCGACCGGAGAAGATATCCCACGGCGGTTCCCACTTTGCCGGCACCGATGATGGCGACTCGGTCCGTCTCAGAATCGGGGGCATTCACTGCCTTCATCCCTTGTTGATGAAAAAGCCTTCCAGATTTCTCTCGGAAGGCCGCCCCTGCTCAGCCGTCAATCTCTCCACTGTCTCCGACCCTTTCATCCCGGTCCGCCCCAACGCGGATCCAAGCGAGGTAAATCTCTAACACAGCCTCCAAAAGAGAGTCAATTGAAAAGGCTCCACCGGGGAAGAAGAAGGGAGGATAAGGGCTTGTCATTCCACAAGGACTTGGATATAGTGCAGGAAATATTCCCGGGAGGCGGTAAGCACATGACGGCCGTAGAACTGATGATTTTTGATTTTGATGGGACCCTGATCACTTCCGGGGACGATCTGGCAAATTCGGTCAATTATACCCTGCGCACCCTGGGGATACCGGAGCTTCCAGGGAAGAAAATAATCGGTTTCATCGGGGACGGCGTCCTGAAACTGCTGGAACGGTCCCTGGGAACCTTCTTCCCGGAGCGGTTTGAAGAGGCCCTCAAGATCTTCAACGCGTACTACGACGAACATCTCCTGGACCAAACGGCGCTTTATCCGGGAGTGGAGGACGTTCTCCACCGTTTCCGGGAAAAGAAAAAAATCATTCTGACGAACAAGGATCAGCGCTTCACGGTTCAGATCACCGATGCCTTGAAAATCACCTCTTGTTTCGATGAGATCATCGGTGCGGACAGCCGGCCATACCGGAAACCGGACCCCCGTCTCGTCGAGCCCCTCCTGAGCCGGTATGGAGTGCCACGGGAACGGGCCGTGGTGGTGGGCGACGGAATCAATGACGTCCTCCTGGCCAAAAACGCCGAGGCGATCAGCTGCGCTTTCCTGAACGGGCTGGGAAGCAGGGAAGACCTTCTGGCTCTGCACCCCGACTACACCTGTGAACACCTGCCGGAATTGATCACACTTTTTTATTGAAAGAAGGTTTCGGGAGGCATGCTCCATAAGGTCAGGCGCACCATTGAGCGTTTCGAAATGCTGAACCCCGGGGATCACGTGATCGTGGCCGTTTCCGGGGGGCCGGATTCCGTTGCGCTCCTCCAGGCTCTAACGCTCCTTTCCCCTGAATATAAGCTGAACTTGACGGTGGCTCACCTGAATCATGGCCTGCGGGGGCGCGAGTCGGATGCCGAAGAACAGCTGGCGCGCCGGTTGAGTGAGGACCGGGGCTTCCCCTTCGTCTCCAGGCGGGTGGATCTCCGGACGCTGAAAACGGGCAGGCAGCGGAGGCATTCCCTGGAAGATATCGGTCGGCAGGAGCGGTACGCCTTCTTTACCTCTTTGGCTGCCGAGGTCGGTGCAACGCGCATCGCCCTGGGGCATCACCGGGAAGATCAGGCGGAAACGGTGCTGATGAACCTGATCCGGGGAAGCGGCCTGGAAGGGCTGAAAGGGATTCCACCCGTGCGGGAAAAGCGGTTGATCCGCCCCCTCTTTGAAGTGGGCAAAAGGGAGATCCTGGCCTTCCTGAGTTCCAATGGCCTTCCCTGCCTCGAAGACAGCTCCAACCGTCAGGATTTCTACCTGCGCAACCGAATACGTAACCAGTTGCTTCCCCTGCTGAAGGAGTTTAACCCGCAGATTGTCTCCTCGCTGGAGCGAATGTCCCGGATCGCCCGCCGGGAAGACGCCTGCCTGCAGGAGGCGGCCGGAAGGATTCTTGCAAGGTGGAAAATTCTTCCATCCCTCCGGGATGGCGAGATAACCCTTCCCCTCCCGGACTTTCTGGAACTGCCCGAGGCGATCCAGTACCGGGTGCTGAAAACCCTGCTGGTGCACCTGGTTCCCTATCCTTTCCGGATTTCGGCCGCCCATGTCGAAGCCGCCAGGAGGCTTACCAGGGGCGCGGGAGGCTTGAATCCGGCTTGTCTGCCCGGGCGGGTTCTGGTGAAGAGGGAAGCCGGTCGGCTGACATTTTTCCCGGCCGGCGGAGACAGCGGGTCGACGCTACCGTCGATGTCGGCCGGGCGACGGGTCAATCCTTTTTCCTATCCCTTAGACATCCCCGGTCTCGTTGAAATCAAGGAACTGGGCCGAGTGGTGAAAACAGCCTTTGTCGATCGGGGGGAGATTGAGCATCGCGGAGGGGTTAAGAAGGCGGCCTACTTCGATCCGGATAGGATCTCGCCCCCCCTGGTGATCCGCAACCGCAGGGAAGGGGACCGTTTTCAGCCGCTGGGGATGGCGGGGACAAAAAAGCTGAAGGCCTATTTCATTGATGAAAAGATTCATCGAGAACAGCGGGATCTGATTCCCCTGCTGGCCGATGACCATTCCGTCATCTGGATCGCAGGATTGAGGCTCAGCGAACGGGTCCGCCTCGGGGAGAAGACCCGGCGGATCGTAAAGATAGAAATGATTTGAAATAAAACGAAGTTTAAGGTAATGGTCAGCGCGTACTCTATACGGTGGCCTTACATAACAGGTTAATATTACTTGAATAATAAATACCGGTATTCGAATGGACGCCGGCCTGAAAGATGCGCCTCTAAAGAAAAAACGCATCGATAGGATCATCATGATCATCAAGGAGATTCCCGATTGAACCCGTTGCAGAAAAATATCGCCCTATGGCTGATCATCAGCCTTATCTTCGTCCTGTTGTATCATCTCTTCAGCCAGCCAAAAGGAACACAGGAAACGATCATCTTCACTGACTTTATCGCCTATGTCGATAAAGGTCAGATCAGCGACGTGACGATGCAGGGGGAAAGCATCACCGGAAAGCTATCGAACGGCAAGCAATTCAAAAGCTACGCCCCCGACGATCCGAGCCTGATCCCGCTTCTGAAATCCAAGGGAGTCCGCATCACCGCGAAACCGATCGATGAATCGCCCTGGTTTGTCACCGTTCTCGTCTCCTGGTTTCCCATGCTGCTGCTGATCGGCGTGTGGATTTTTTTCATGCGGCAGATGCAGTCCGGTGGCGGAAAAGCTATGGCTTTCGGAAAGAGCCGGGCGCGGCTGATGACGGACAAGACGAAAAAAGTGACCTTTGCCGATGTGGCGGGCATCGATGAAGCCAAGGCGGAGCTGGAAGAGGTCATTGAATTCCTGAAAGACCCCAAGAAATTTACTCGCTTGGGAGGCAGGATTCCCAAGGGTCTGCTGCTGGTCGGCCCTCCCGGAACGGGGAAGACCCTGCTGGCCAAGGCCATCGCCGGCGAAGCCGATGTGCCTTTCCTCAGCATCAGCGGCTCCGATTTCGTGGAAATGTTCGTCGGTGTGGGCGCTTCCCGGGTGAGGGATCTTTTCACCCAGGCCAAGAAGAACGCACCCTGCATCATCTTCATCGACGAAATTGACGCCGTCGGCCGGCATCGGGGTGCGGGATTAGGGGGTGGACACGACGAACGGGAACAGACGCTGAACCAGCTCCTGGTGGAAATGGATGGTTTTGAATCCAATGAAGGCGTCATTCTGGTATCGGCGACCAACCGTCCCGATGTGCTCGATCCGGCCCTGCTCCGCCCGGGTCGTTTCGACCGCCAGGTGGTTGTACCCCTGCCCGACGTCAAGGGAAGGGAAAAGATCTTCCAGGTTCATGCCCGGAAAACATCCCTGGATGACGATGTCGACTTTTCCGTTCTGGCGAGGGGAACGCCGGGCGCCTCCGGGGCGGACATTGAAAATCTGGTCAATGAAGCGATTCTCCACGCCGCCGGGTCCGGCAAGGAAAAAGTGGAGCTCGGCGACTTCGAGTTCGCCAAGGACAAGATTCTCATGGGAACGGAGCGGAAAACCCTGGTGATCAGCGACGCGGAAAAGCGCAACACGGCCTATCATGAATCGGGGCATGCCCTGGTCGCCCGCATGTTGCCGGGCAGCGATCCGATCCACAAAGTGACCATCATCCCCCGGGGGAGAGCCCTCGGGCTGACGCAGCAGCTTCCCGTGGATGAGAAGCACACCTATCCCAGGCAGTTCCTCATGACGAACATCGCGATCCTCCTGGGAGGAAGGGCGGCCGAGGAACTGATTCTCAAGGACTTCACCACGGGCGCCGGCAATGATATCGATCGAGCCACCAATCTGGCTCGCAAGATGGTGTGCGAATGGGGCATGAGTTCCGTCATGGGCCCGCTGAGTTATGGGCGGAAGGAGGACCAGATTTTCCTCGGACGGGAATTCGCCACCCACAAGGACTACAGCGAGGATACGGCCAGGCGGATTGACGAGGAAATCTCCTCGATCGTCATGGGCTGCTATGATAAGGCGAAAAAAATCCTCGTGGACAACATGGAGACCCTCCATCGGCTGGCCGCGGAGCTCCTGGATAAGGAAGTCCTCAATGCTGCCGAACTGGATGAAATTATCGGGATTCCGCCGCCGGAAAGGGAAGATGGACTGACAACGCCGGTGCGTGTCGAAGCGTGAGAAAAGGCAATGGCGCCGCGTGCCCCGGTTGGGAACGGCCGGGAGGGCTGAGGTCCCTGAATGGCTGATATAAAAGGCGCCCCCCCCTCAACCCATCCGATGCGCTTCATCCATCTTGCCGGTCAGGCGGATGCCGTCACGCTGTTGAACCAAGTGGGCTGCGATCCCTACGGGATCGCAGCCATGCTTCCCAAAATGAGGCATCTCAACATCCTCATCGAGGGGCTGGAATGCAGGGTTGCCAATATCGTCAAACAGGAAATGCTCTCCGTCGGCGGCGATGCCGCCGTGGCCCGCGGTGCGGTGGCCTGTGCCGTTGACCGGACTGATGCCCTGCTGATGGGAACGGTGAAACAGCTTGAGCGCTTTGCGGAGAAAATCTCCTGCCAGCCCTTCGGATTGCGGGGCATTGCGGTCCGCCTCAAAGAGGTCCTTGTCCATGTGGCCGCGGGTGTGGTGCGGCTGCGAACGCCGAAACGGGAGATGATCCTTGGGGAAAAGACATGCCTCATGGGCATCCTCAACGTGACGCCCGATTCCTTTTCCGATGGAGGGCGATATCTTCCCCTCGATCGGGCCGTGGCCCAGGGGGTGAGACTGGTTCAGGAGGGCGCTTCAATCCTCGATGTCGGAGGGGAGTCCACCCGGCCGGGAGCCGAACCGGTTTCCCTTGAGGAAGAGCAGGCCCGGGTGATCCCCGTCATCGAAAGACTGGCCAGGGAGATTGACATCCCCATCTCCATCGATACGTCCAAGGCCGAAGTGGCCCGGGAAGCCCTTGCCGCCGGAGCGGAGATCGTCAATGACATCAGCGCCATGAGCTTCGATGAGCGGATGATCCGGACGGTGGCCGATTCGGGAGCGGCGGTTGTCCTTCAGCATATGCGGGGAAGACCGAAGGACATGCAGACCGGTGACCTGACTTATCGGTCGGTCCAGGGAGACGTGATCGGCTATCTCCAGGAAAAAATTTCTCAAGCCGTCCAATCCGGAATCGGAAGGGAAAACATCGTGGTGGACCCGGGGCTTGGATTCGGCAAGAGGCCCGAGGATTCGCTGAAACTTCTTAAGTACCTGTCGGAATTCAAATCTCTCGGACGGCCGATCCTTGTCGGACCGTCGCGAAAAACCTTTACCGACGCAGCGAAGTGGACTGAAGGCGGGATTTCCGATCCCAGGCTGCGGATTGAGGGAACGGCTGCCGCCGTGGTTGTGGCTATTATGAACGGCGCCCATATCGTCCGGGTCCATGATGTCGCGGTGATGAAAAAAGTCGCCGCCGTAACCGACGCCATTCTTCAGTCTTAGAACTCACCCGCGACTGTTCGAAGTTATCCGGCAAGATGGAAGATTTATTCAGATGATTTTCGGTACAGGGATTGACTTGGTTGATATCGACCGCCTGGAAAAAATTCTTAAAAAATGGGAGATGCGCTTTCTGAATCGAGTCTACTCGCCGATAGAAATCGCCTATTGTGCAAAACGGGCTTTTCCCGCCATCCATTACGCGGCGCGCTTTGCCGCAAAGGAGAGTTTCCTGAAATCTCTGGGCATGGGGCTGGGGATGGGGATCAAATTGAAGGACATCGAAGTGCAAAATGACGCACAGGGACGGCCGGTTTTGAATCTTTACGGAAAAGC
>CAZKRB010000005.1:0-9983 GCA_964555065.1 uncultured Syntrophus sp. | reverse complement strand
GGGAAAACCTGCCTCACCCAGGGAATCGCCGTGGGGCTGGATGTTCCGGGCGCCTATGCCGTCACCAGCCCCACGTTTACCCTCATCAACGAATATCCGGGGCGCCATGTTCTCTATCACTTCGATGTGTACCGGCTGCTGGGATCAAGCGATCTGGAAAATATGGGGTATGAGGAATACTTCTACGGGAAAGGGGTTTCCGTCGTGGAGTGGGCGGAAAAAATTGCGGACATCGTTCCGGAAACCGCCATTACGATTTGGATTACATTTCTTGATGAAAATTTTCGCCGAATTGAAATTTCCGCACCGGAGAAGCGCCTGGAAGAGATTTCATCGGCCCTGAGTAAGGGAGGATTTTAAGTCTATGGCTCTGGTTGTTCAGAAGTATGGGGGAACCTCTGTTGCCAATCTGGAGAAGATAGAAAAGGTGGCGCGAAAGGTCATCAAAGCCAGGGAGGAGGGAAACGACGTGGTTGTTGTTCTCTCGGCCATGGCGGGTGAAACGAATCGCCTTATCGAACTGGCTCACCAAGCGGCGGAAGATTATGACAAAAGAGAATACGATGCGCTGATTTCCACGGGCGAACAGGTGACGATCTCCCTGCTGGCCATGGTTCTGAACCGTATGGGCTATCCGTCCCGCTCTTTTCTCGGGTATCAAGTCAGAATCCTGACGGACCAGGCTTACACCCAGGCAAGAATCCTCGGCGTCGAAGACCAGCTCCTGCGCGGCGTACTGGCGGACGGGAAAATTGCCGTCGTGGCCGGGTTTCAAGGAGTCGATCCGGAAAACAACATCACGACCCTCGGACGGGGCGGTTCCGACACAAGCGCCGTGGCGCTCGCGGCGGCGCTTCACGCCGATGTCTGCGAAATCTATACGGACGTGGACGGGGTTTACACAACGGATCCCAGCATCTGCAGCAATGCCAGACTGCTGCCTAAAATATCCTATGATGAGATGCTGGAAATGGCCAGGGCGGGGGCCAAGGTTTTACAGCCCCGATCCGTGGAGCTGGCAAAGAAATACGAAGTGCCCGTTTACGTAAAATCATCTTTTTCTGACGAAGGTGGAACCCTGGTAACCAAGGAGGATAAGGAAATGGAGAAAGAAGTCGTCTCGGGAGTCACCTATGACCGGGATCAGGCCAAGATAACCGTTGTTCATGTTCCCGACCAGGCCGGTGTTGCCGCCCGGTTGTTGACACCCCTTGCGGAAAACGGAATTGTGGTCGACATGATCATTCAAAACGCCAGCCTTGAAGGCTACACGGACCTTTCCTTTACCGTGTCCAGGAAGGACGTCAGGGAGACCAGGCGGTTGATTGAAGAGGCGGCGAAAGAAGTCGGCGCCGCGAAAGTGGAAGTGGATGACCAGGTGGCCAAGGTATCGATTATCGGGGTGGGAATGATCAGCCATTCCGGGGTGGCTGCCAAGATGTTCGCCGCCCTGGCCAAGGAAGGCATTAACATCATGATGATCAGCACCTCGGAAATCAAAGTGTCCTGCGTGATTCAAACCAAGTATACGGAGCTGGCGGTCATGGTTCTTCATGACGCCTTCGGGCTGGATAAAGCTTCGTGACCCCGACGGGGAAATAGGCGGAAGAAAGGGAAGGGAACCGGATTGAACGGAGGCTTTAAGGTCACTCTGACCGCGAGCCAGTTGATGGGAGCCGCACTGCTTGCCCTGATTGCCCTTTTTGTCTCAGGTTTCCTTTATTATGACCGGGAGCATTGCCCGGCAGCAGCAGCCATCCCCTTTGGAGATCAGGGCAGGGGCTCCATTGCCGTTGAACTGGAGGGAACGGTGGGAAAGGGAATCTATTTTCTGCCTGCAGTGAAAACCCTGAACGATCTCCTGTCTCTGCTGCATTTTTCCCCGATCCGTAATGACCCCGCAAATCCAGGGGGAGGGATAGTCCTGCGGGACGGGCTCAAAATCGAGGTTTTGCAGAATGAAAAGAAGCAAACCTCCGTCCGGGTGGGAAGGATGGCTGCCTCCACCCGATTGGCCCTCAACCTGCCTATAGACGCAAACCTGGCATCTCGGGAAGAACTTGTCATGGTGCCGGGTATCGGTGAAAAAACTGCGGGAAAGATCATCGAAGAAAGAAACCAACGGGGTAGATTCCGCCGGCTTGAAGAGTTAATGGAAGTCAAGGGCATTAAACAAAAGAGGCTGGAAAAATTGAGGCCCTATCTTTACGTGGAGAATCGGCCGAAAGCCGTTGCCGTCGGCAGGGATGACCCTTAAAACCCTATCGCGATCTACCTCCCTCCAGGCTGAGGAGAAGCCTTATCCCCCGCTGTTGCGATATTGATCCAGATAGTGCAAAACCCGCTGAACATAAGTCTGCGTCTCTCGGTAGGGGGGAATGCTGTTGTTGTAGCGGGCAACGGCGCCTTCACCCGCGTTGTAAGCGGCGAGGGCAAGCGAAAGGTTGTCTTTGAAAACCTTCAAGAGGTAACGCAGGTAACGGACGCCGCCGTCGATGTTGTTTTCCGGGTGAAAGGAATCCTGAACCTGCAGTTCAGCCGCCGTTGCCGGCATCAATTGCATCAGGCCCTTGGCGCCCACGCGGGAAACCGCACGGTGATTGAAATTCGATTCCGCTTTGATGACGGCTTTGATCAGGGCGGAATCCACATTGTATTTTTCCGAGGCCCTCTGGATCAGGGCATCGAATTTTGTGACGTCCTGGAGAGGGAGTTTGAAGAGAACCCTTTTCTCCCGGATCACCACGTCATATCGGATATTTGTCTCCGTGGGGACATTGGTTAAATGAATCACCCCGCTTTTGTCTACGTATTTATAAATATCCGGATATCCCGGGGAAGGATGGCTGATCAGCAACAGGAAGATGAAAGCCGCCACTCCCGATGGTAAGACCGTCCGGGCCCTATTGCACAGCTTAAAGGATATTGAATGACATTTCATTTTGTTCATATCCCTAATTCATACTTGATCATTTTTGCGAACACAAGCATTTTTTCCCCGATTATCCTTGACAGCACTTTTTTATAATGATATGGCTATCCCGTTTTTTAGAATGAAGCGAGTGTCGGGGCGTAGCGCAGTCTGGTAGCGTATCTGAATGGGGTTCAGAGGGTCGGAGGTTCAAATCCTCTCGCCCCGACCAATGAAATCAAAAGGTCAGGGAACGTCGAACTTTTCCCTGACCTTTTTTCGTCAAGATCCGGCCGCAAACCCATGGCCGGTTCTGGCGAACCGGGCGGGAGAGCTTTCTGAAGCCCTGTTGCATCGCCTGCCCTTCAACATTTTCTTCCCTCTGTTCACCAGTGCTATTATCCAAAAAAAACTCCAGATGTTTGCATCACGGACACGACTTGGACTTAGCAATAAAAATGCCGCTGTGGCAAACTGCAGGGAACTACGGGCCAAGGTCGAAATCGTGCGGTTTTTTGCAGTGTGGAGCGGATCGGGGATTTGATGCCCCTCCAGAAAAGCTTTCCGCGCCCTTTGTTTATTAAGATATCGATGGTTCTGATGACTCTATCGATGGCGATTATTGACGCCCTTGTTTTATGATTCTCTCCACCCGCTTGCCCTTGGCCTCTCCTGTGCATGCATGAAAAGGCGGCAAATTCGACGATCGCGGAAGGTCGTTCCCCGGCTGGAATGGAGGAACGAAGCCGGCTTCCCCATGATGAGAAATTGAATTCGCCGGACCATGCGCACGGGCCTGGGGGGGCGCGGTTTCTCCATGGGAGTTGCGGGAGAGATGGGTTGAAAGGACAAGGACGGCGCTCCTGGTGGAAAAGAGGCAGCAATGACGTTAAAGGGTAAAAAAGCTGGACATTCTGCTGAGGCTGTGGTTTAGAGCTTCAAACTTCTCCCGGCTGCCGAGATGACGCCGGAAGGGCGCCCATCGGTTTCAGAACCCGGAGCCCCATCGCGGCGGCATACAATAGCCGTTGACAATTGAACCTCTCGTTAATATATATTTTTGAAGAATTTCTCTGCGAGAGTGGCGAAATTGGCAGACGCACTGGACTTAGGATCCAGCCCGCTGCGGCGGATAGGGGTTCAAGTCCCCTCTCTCGCACCAACGAATTGCAAGCTTCAATTCTTATATCTTATTGCTAAGGAGTTAATATTGTGGATGAAATGAGTGCGGCGGTAAAGGTCGAAGAAGTCAGCCCGGTGAAAAAGAAGATTTCAATTGAAGTGCCCTGGGAGGATGTTAAAAAAGAAAGAGACACCGTTTACCGCAATTTCAGCAGAACAGCCAAGATAAAGGGTTTCCGCCAAGGGAAAATCCCCCGGAAAATCCTGGAACTTCATTATAAAAAGCAAGTGGAAGAGGAAGCCGTTTCCAATCTCGTGAATAAGCACTATTTTGATGCCCTGAAGGAGCACGATATCAGGGCCGTCAGTCAGCCGGAAATTGACGAGATCGGGATTGAAGAAGAAAAGGACTTCGCTTTTACCGCAACCGTGGAGGTGGAACCGAAGATCGATCCTCAAGGCTACCTCGGTTTGCCGCTGGATAAGAAAGAGTTAATCGTCACGGAAGATGAAGTAACGGGCCGCCTGGAGGAGATCCGTAAGATGTTCGGCACTTTGGAGGAAGTGACCGAGGACCGGGAAATCAAGGCTGGAGATTTTGTTACCATTGACTATGAAGGTTCTGTAGACGGCAAAAAACCGGAAGAGATGACGCGGGAAAATTACTTTCTTGAGATTGGCTCGAAAACCATGATCCCCGGTTTCGAGGATCAGCTCATCGGAGAGAAGGTCGGAACAACAAAAGAAATCCGCGTTAAATTTCCCGACGAGTATCAAGTCAAGGAGGTGGCCGGAAAGGATGCCGTCTTCACCGTTTCCATAAAAAACCTGAAAGAGAAAAAACTCCCGGAACTCGATGAAAACTTCGTTAAGAATTTCGATCAATACGAATCGCTCGATGCTCTGAAAGCCGATGTTCGGAAGTCCCTGGTTGAAGAGCGCCAGAAGCAGATCGGGGAGGAGCTGTCCAAGCAGGTCGTCGATAAGCTGCTGGAACAGAATGTCTTTGAAGTGCCTTCGTTTTTCGTGGAGCAGCAGGTCTACTACATGTTGCTGGAAGCGCAGAAGCGGTTGATCACTTCCGGAATGGATCCGCAGATGATTACCCAACTCAGCGGAACATGGCGTGACCGATACCGGGAGGATGCCATTCGGATCGTCAAGTCCTCCCTGCTGCTGAAGAGCATCGCGGAAAAAGAAGGGATCGAGGTGACGAACGAGGACCTGGAAAATCGGTTCAAGGAAATCGCGGCGCGGTATTCACAGGACTACGAACAGATCAGAGATTCCTTTGATGAAAACATGAAGGAAAATATCAGAAACGAAGTCCTGAGCCGGAAGGTCTTCGATTTTATAGAATCCAAAGCAGACGTTACCCTGGTCGGCAAAGAGGAAAACCCGGCGGAGGAGGCAAAATAATGAATCTCATTCCCATGGTGGTTCAGCAGGACAGCCGGGGTGAACGGGCCTATGACATCTATTCCCGGCTGCTTAAGGACCGGATTATTTTTCTCGGAACGCCTATTGATGATGCGGTGGCCAACCTGATCATCGCACAGTTGCTTTTTCTTGAATCCGAAGACCCCGACAAGGAGATATTCTTTTACCTGAATACTCCGGGGGGCCATATCAGTTCCGGAATGGCCATCTACGACACGATGCACTATATCAAACCTCCTGTGGCCACGGTCTGTGTGGGGCAGGCGGCCAGTATGGGGGCTTTGCTGCTGGCAGCCGGGGAAAAAGGAAAACGGTCTGCACTTCCCCACTCAAGGATCCTGATTCATCAACCCCTGGGCGGATTTCAGGGCCAAGCGACGGATATCGACATCCAGGCAAAGGAAATTCTCCGCTTAAAAGACGAATTAAGCCTCATCCTTGGGGACCTGACCGGTCAGCCCCTGGAAAAAATCAAGACGGACACCGAAAGGGATTACTATATGACCAGCGAGCAGGCCAAAGAATATGGTATCATCGATGAGATCATTTTAAAGCGGTCATAAATAAAACAAAAACGAGGAAGAAGGGATGGGTAGAAAAACGGCGGATTATAACAGAGGACAGGAGATGCTTTTTTGTTCCTTCTGTGGAAAAACACAAAACGAAGTCAAAAAACTTGTAGCCGGTCCCACTGCCTATATTTGCGATGAATGCATCGAGTTGTGTCGGTGCATTGTGGAAGAGGAAAACAGCGACGCCGGCGGAAAGGAAATCGATAAGAGTATTCCAGAACCCAGGGTGATCAAGGAATTTCTCGATCAATACGTTGTCGGACAGGAGAGGACAAAAAAGGTTCTTTCCGTGGCTGTTTACAATCACTACAAGCGGCTGGCATCTCGCAGCGATAATGATGGGGTGGAAATTCAAAAGAGCAACGTTCTGCTCATCGGCCCTACCGGCTCAGGAAAAACGCTGCTGGCAAAAACGCTTGCAAAATTGTTGAATGTACCGTTCACGATCGCCGACGCCACCACACTGACGGAGGCCGGATACGTCGGAGAAGATGTGGAGAACATCATCCTGAGCCTCCTGCAGAATGCCGATTATGATGTGGAAAGGGCGTCGAAAGGGATCGTGTACATTGACGAGATTGATAAAATCGCCAAGAAGTCCGGCAATCCATCGATCACCCGCGATGTCTCCGGTGAAGGCGTCCAGCAGGCGCTCTTGAAAATTATCGAGGGAACCCTGGCTAACATTCCACCCAAGGGCGGGAGAAAACACCCGCAGCAGGAGTTTATCCAGGTTGATACAACGGGTATTCTCTTTATCTGCGGCGGGGCATTCAATGATCTTCCCGACATTATCGCGAAAAGAACCGGGGTCAACGCCCTGGGGTTCGGGGCCGAAATCCGAGGGAAGCGGGATCGAACCATCGGGGAACTGCTGGCGGAAGTCCAGCCCGAAGATCTGCTCAAATGCGGCCTTATCCCCGAATTTGTCGGGCGGTTGCCCGTCATTGCCCCGCTTTGTGAACTGAATGAAGAGGAACTGATCAAGATTCTGGTGGAGCCGAAAGACGCGATAATCAAACAGTATACAAAGGGATTTGAGCTTGAAAATGTCAAACTGCGATTTACGGATAGCGCTCTGAGAGCCGTGGCGAAGCTGGCGGTGGATAGAAAGTCCGGGGCGAGAGGTCTGCGGGCGATCCTGGAAAACACCATGCTGGAGATCATGTACGACATTCCCTCACGCCAGGATGTTAGAGAATGCGTCATCAACGAGGATGTTGTCCTGAATAACGCGCCGCCGATCCTGCTTTTTGAGCAGCAGTCGGAAACAGCTTGAAATGGAACAGACCATTCCAATTAAAATAAAAAATGAGAAAGCAAATATGTTTGATTTTATAAAAAACAAAGAAAAAAGCAACACGATCATTTCTCTTCCTCTTCTGCCGTTGCGGGACGTTGTGGTGTTCCCGCACAGCATCGTTCCCCTTTTTGTGGGGCGGGAGAAATCCATCGCCGCTCTTGAATCGGCGATGAAGGATGAAAAGGGCATTTTTATGGTAGCCCAGAAAAATGCCAAGAAAGACGATCCCACGGAAGACGATATCTACCGGATCGGGACGATCGGAATCATCATCCAGCTGCTGCGACTGCCCGATGGCACGGTAAAAGTGCTCGTTGAAGGGAAAAAGCGCGCCATCGTCAAAGAGTACATTCCCAATGAAGAGTTTTTTTCCGTGCGCGTTGAAGAACTGGAAGACCCGGAAAACCGGGACGTGGTGAAAACAGAGGCATTGACGAGGAGCATTAACACAGTCTTTGAAAATTATGTAAAGCTGAGCAAAAAAGTCCACGTCGAACTGGTGGGAACCATCGCCGCCATCGACGACTCCTCAAAACTGGCGGATGTCGTAGCTTCCCACATCAATTTAAAGCTGGAAGACAAGCAGAAATTGCTGGAAATCGCCAACGTCAATGAGCGGTTGGAAACCATCTATTCGCTGATACTTTCTGAAATCGAAATTCTTGAGGTCGAGGAAAAGATCAAGAAGCGCGTCAAAAAGCAGATGGAAAAAACGCAGAAAGACTATTATCTGAATGAGCAGATGCGCGCGATCCAGAAGGAAATGGGCGAAAAAGATGAATTCAAGAATGAGATCGCCGAACTGGAGAAGCGCCTGAAGCAGAAGAAAATGTCCGAAGAGGCCACCAAGAAAGTAAAACAGGAGATCAAGAAACTGCAGATGATGGCCCCGATGTCTGCCGAAGCAACTGTCGTACGGAACTACATCGACTGGATTCTGGATATGCCGTGGACGGAAAAAACGGAGAATGTACACACGCTGAAAGAGTCGGAAGCCATCCTCGAAGAGGATCATTACGGACTTGAAAAGGTCAAGGAACGGATTCTCGAATATCTCGCGGTTCAGGCCCTGGTGAAAAAAAACAAGGGTTCGATTCTCTGTCTTGTGGGACCTCCGGGGGTCGGGAAAACCTCCATCGCCAAATCCGTCGCGCGGGCAACCAACAGAAAATTTGTCCGCCTCTCCCTCGGGGGAGTCAGGGACGAAGCGGAAATCCGAGGACATCGCAGAACCTATATCGGCGCCCTGCCGGGCAAAATTGTCCAGTTGCTGAAAAAAGCCGGATCCAACAACCCCGTATTCTGCTTGGACGAAGTGGATAAGTTGAGTTCTGATTTCCGGGGAGACCCGTCCTCCGCCCTGCTGGAAGTTCTGGATCCCGAACAGAATTACGCTTTCAACGACAACTATCTGGAAGTTGACTACGATCTTTCGGATGTGATGTTCATTACGACGGCCAATGTGTTGCAGACCATCCCGGCGCCGCTGCAGGACCGCATGGAAGTGATCCGTATCGCCGGGTATACGGAACCGGAAAAGATGAATATCGCCAAGAGGTTCCTGGTCAGCAAGGAAACGGAGGCTAACGGGCTGACCGCGGAGAATATCGAATTTACCGATGGCGCCCTTCAGACCATTATCCGCCAATATACGAGAGAAGCCGGCGTACGCAATCTTGAACGGGAAATTGCCTCGATCTGCAGAAAGGTAGCCCGTGAAATTGTGACAAACGGAGGAAAAGGGAAGATCCGGGTCACCTCCAAACTGGTTTCCAAGTATTTGGGCATTCCCAAGCATCGCCATGGCGAAGCGGAGGGAAAGAATGAAGTCGGATTGACCGTGGGGCTGGCATGGACGGAGGTCGGGGGGGAACTCCTCGTCGTTGAGGCTTCCATTGTCAAAGGCACGGGAAAACTGATCATGACCGGAAAACTGGGTGAAGTGATGCAGGAGTCGGCCCAGGCCGCGCTTACCTATGTCCGGTCCCGGGCGGATCTCTTCGGCCTACCGAAGGACTTTTACAAGGAAGTGGACATCCATGTTCATGTGCCGGAAGGAGCTATTCCCAAGGACGGTCCTTCTGCCGGAATTGCCATGGTGACCTCCATGACCTCCGCCTTCCTCAGGAAAAAGGTGCGCGCGGATCTGGCCATGACCGGAGAAATTACCCTGCGCGGCCGTGTCCTGCCGATCGGTGGGTTAAAGGAGAAGCTGCTGGCCGCCCATCGAGCAAATCTCAAAACGGTCATTATTCCAAAGGATAACGAGAGGGATCTCGATGAGGTTCCTGCAAATATTTTAAGGGCCCTGGAAATCATCCGGGTTGAGCACGTGGATGAAGTTCTCAAGGTTGCCTTGATTCAGGATGATCAAGGGGAGGGGGAAAGGCTGTCTGGAGAGGCGCCGCCCTATGGGCTCCCGGAAGTGTCTGCCGTCAACCAGCCCCAATTGGCAAGTTGACCCTAAAAAGTGAACCCGGCAGCCGGTGAAATCCTTTTATTGACACTTGGTAAAGCCATTTATTCCTTGACATCTCGCATCATTGCTGCTAGTAGACACGAACTGCTTCGGTAAGCATGAGGGCGGGTAGCTCAGCTGGGAGAGCGCCACGCTTACACCGTGGATGTCACAGGT
>CAZKRB010000004.1:44951-77212 GCA_964555065.1 uncultured Syntrophus sp. | reverse complement strand
CGAAGACGACAAAAATTCTCAACCGCTTACGCAAAATTCTAACCGGACATTGCTGGGACTCACTGTTTTAAGATTTACAAAGGCTTTAGAAGCGGTGGCATAAAAACGGAGAAATTTTCTTTCGGGTGTGGGCTTCTTTAACCGGCCCACACCAACCGTAACGAATCAACCCTTGAATCAAAAAGAAAGGCTGCGGGTCCCCGCTGCCGAAGGAGAGAAGAATGTTTGAAGTTTCGAAAAAAGCAGGGGAGAAAATCCAGGAGTTTTTAAAGAGCGTCGAGGAAGTCCATCCCATCAGGCTCATGCTAACCGAGGGAGGCTGCTCCGGCCCCGCACTGGGAATGGCTCTGGATGAGCGAAGAGATGGCGATCAGGAATTCCAGGCCCACGGCCTTACCTTCCTGATGACCAAGGACCTGTTCGAACAGGCCAAACCCATCTACATCGATTTTATTGAAACTCCTTCAGGCGCTGGATTCCGGGTCAGCTCTTCGCTCGAAGCCGGCTGCGGTAGCGGCGGCTGCTGCGGTTCCTGCGGTTGAGTCTGAAATGACGCTCTGCGTATCAGGCGCCACTTTACGGATAAGCAGATCCCCGATCTTTCCGGAGGAACAGGAATGAAGCGTGAAGAATTTTCACGCACCAGCCGTTACCTCACATCCGAATACCTGAAAGTTGATCCCCAGGTTCTGGCCACCGCCTTTGAAAGATTGCTGCACACTGAGGAAGAGTTAACGGGAGAATTTTTGCTCATCGGTGAAAACGATTGCCTGCCCCCCCCAGGGACTGAATCCTATCTGACCATCGCCGAAATCCTGTCCTGGGCGCAGATCAGGACAACGTCGACCGATTGTGGGATGATCTGATCAAGATGGGTTTAATCGATAAAAGTCTTTATCTGCGGCTGGTTTCCCGTGGGCTGATGTCAAGAAGGATGGGGGTGAGCCGGCAGGAAAGTAAGACGACTCACGCCGGACCGCGTGAGCAGGAAAGTCAGAAGTATTTTATTTGGTATTGTCAGAGTTTTTGTCCATGAATGACTTCGTCCTGATATCGCTTGACAGTAAAAGAATCGGACAAGTATGTTGTTAGCGATCCACGTCACTGGGTGGCGCTTTGACGTTGAGTTCATTTATATAATTTACTCAGAAGCGTCCCACGCCGCCGTTGGCGGCCGCTTATCAGAAAGTAACTTGAGCTTCTCTCCATATTTCCGATAGCTTTTTACCGGCAACGGAAATATGGAGACCGAACCGCCATAGGCGCCTTGTGCCCGTTCAGAAGCATGGCCCCGGGGATGAGCGGCTATATCTTTGGTGAAGCATTGGCTATCCCATTTTAATAAGGAGTTTTTCTGTCGATCTCTATTGTAGGTCCCATGATGCTGACCCGTTCAGGAAGAACATCGCATAAGTTAATGCAGAAAATCCTCCTCTTTGTAAAGTACCCGGAACCGGGTAAAGTCAAAACGAGGCTGGAATCCCTCCTGGATAAAAAGGACATCGCCCATCTCTATGTCTGCTTCGTTATGGATTTACTGGAAACCCTGGAGGATTCCGGTTATCTTGTGGATGTCCGCTATGATCCGCCGGAAAAGAAAAGAGAAATGGCTCTGCTTTTCGGAGAACGTTATCTTTATCGACCGCAGGAGGGAGCCGATCTCGGAGAGCGGATGAAAAATGCCATTCAAAGTTCTTTTACCGAGGGGATGAATTCGGTCGTTCTCATCGGGAGCGATCTGCCGGACCTTCCCCGCTCTGTCCTGCAAGAGGCTTTTTCCTCCCTGGAGACGAAGGATGGCGTTCTCGGACCTTCCGTCGATGGCGGGTATTATCTGGTCGGTTTCCGGAAGAAGGGCTTCTGGCCGGCGGCTTTTGACGGCATTCCCTGGAGCACGGATTTGGTCCTTTCCGAAACGATGAAGCGTTTTTCAGCCGCCGGACGAACCCTCCATCTTCTTCCTTCGGGTCGTGATCTGGATACTCCCGACGATCTACAGGACTTTCGACGGCGGAATAGGACGTCCTCCTTCGCCCGCTTCCGGACGATGACTTTTCTGAATCAACGCGAACTTCATGATGGAACCCCTACCTGAAAAGCACCTGGTTCATGGATGGCATTGTTTCAGCGCCGCCAACAATTATAACTATTTGTATTCATTGCAGATATTTAATAAACGGATCCCTCTCATCATGATGAAAGCGTGAGCCGTGATCCTACCGTACTCCGTGATTATCCCTGTTTTTCAAGAAGCAACCTTCATAGAAGATACGATCAGGCACGTCTTTGATGTGGCGGCAGGCGCTGCCGTCGAGATTATCGTTGTGGACGGGGACCTTGCCGGTGGAACGATTCGGGAAATTCGAGACACCCGGAACCATCGGGTTCAAAAGGTCCTGTCGAAAAAGGGAAGAGGGATTCAGCTCAACCGGGGGGCCTCCCTGGCAAGAGGCGAGATTCTGCTTTTCCTCCATGCCGACACCCGCCTGCCTGCAGGGGCCTTCAACAAGATCGCGGCAGCCATGAAGGACCGGCATATTAGTGGGGGCGCCTTCCGTCTGGCCATCGACTCCCGTCGGCGTCCCTTTCGGGTCATCGAAAAATTCGTCTCTTATCGATCCAGATATTTGGGTCTTCCCTATGGCGACCAGGGGATCTTTGTTCGGAAGGTGACTTTTCAGACCCTCGGGGGATTCCGGAATGTGCCTCTTATGGAGGATCTGGATCTCATGCGCCGTATTCGAATGAGCAAGGGCCGTATTGTTATTCTGGACGATCCTGTCGTCACCTCCGCCCGCCGTTGGGAACAGGAGGGAATCCTCTACTGTACCCTGCGAAACTGGTGTCTTGTCCTGTTCTTCCTGCTAGGTGTTCCTCCGGAAAAACTTCTCAAATTTTATCCCTCTTCACGGACTGCGCCTCCCCGCACCCTGTAAGGGGACTCGTTTTGCCTCTTCCATACTCATACCGTGAAGATTACAGCGGCATTTCTTCCAGTCATTCCCTGCGGATCCATGCCGGAAGGTTATAATAGGTCCTGAACTATGCAATATAGTGATTTGACGCTTCCTCTCTAATTTCGTATAGGTTGGCTGCTTTCGAGGATTCGGAACAAGAAAGACCCGAGAAAAAAGGAGCGATTTTGAAAATGTGGCATAGCATTGCCAGATTGCTTGCCTCCATGTGGCTCTACAGGGGAGTCCGCATCGCTCTGGCCGCCTTGTTCGTCTATGGCGGCGCCTTAAAACTTTTGGATCCCCATGCCTTTGCCCGCACCATTTCCGCTTATGATCTCGTCCCCGAACTCCTTCTTCCTGTCGTGGCCATTGGTCTTCCCATTGTGGAACTTCTGGCGGGCCTTGCCCTGATCTTTGATATGCGGGGAAGTCTCGCAACGATTGCCGGACTTTTTGCCCTTTTCCTGGCGGTCCTGGGTTATGGAGTTCTTCAGAATATCGATGTGGACTGCGGATGCTTCGGAGCGGAGGATCTGCAAAAGCAGGAAGGATTGCGGGTTGCCTTTTACCGCGACCTGGCCATTGCGGGCATTGTAATCCCTTATCTCTACCTTTCCCGCTGGATGCGCCTCAAAAAAGAGAAAGCCCCGGAAATTGGGCCGACAGAAAAAAATAAATCGTAAAGGAGAAGAAAGATGTTCAAGAAGAGAAGTTTATGGATTCTGGCAACCCTCGCGATCTTTTTGCTGGGGATTTCGGGAAACGCCCTGGCCGCTTGGGGAACGAAGGAACTGCAAACGGAAAAGAGCGCCGTCACCCTGGCCCGGGAAGCGGACCGGGGCGCTTACAAGCTTGTCACCACGGAAGAGCTGAAAAGCTGGATGGACAAAAAGACTCCAATGCTGATCATCGATACCATGCCCTATGAAGACAGTTACAAAAAAGAGCACGTTCCGGGAGCTGTGCAGATGGAATTTCCCATTCCGGAAATGACCAGCCTGGATGACGGCAAGAAGGCCGCCCTGGAAAAGCTCCTGGGTCCGGACAAGAATCGTCTGATCGTTTTCTACTGCGGGTTCGTGAAATGTACCCGGAGCCACAACGGCGCCATGTGGGCCGTGAAACTGGGCTACAAAAACGTCTATCGCCACCCCGGTGGAATTCTGGCCTGGGGACAGGCAGGTTATCTTATAGAAAAGGTCAAATAGACTAACATCTTAAAGTTTCCAAGGAATTGTCACAATATGAGAGAGCGGATTTCAATACCCTCATTGCCGGAAATCTCCCGGCGGGAATTTCTCCGCTCTGTGCTGATTGCCAGCGGGGCTGTTCTCCTCGGGCCGCAGGGTCTCCTGGAGGCAGCCCCAATCTCTTCCGGAGGAAGGAACTGGCCCGGAGACTGGCCAACCCTCGGCAACTCCCTATTAGTGGACACGTCAAAACGAGTCGTCAAACTCTATTCGAAACTTCAGCTGCGGCATCTTACGGAAACGACTTCCCACTGGGGAATCGGTTATACCGGGGGAAAGTTCGCCGACAAATTCATCCTGGCGTCCCCCGTGGAACCCGTCGCCTTCCATGACGCTCTGGTCCGGGTTGGCGCCAGGGCGGGGAACAGTATTGCTCTCGACGGTTACGGCAAATTTATCGGCGGGGATCGCCTGATGGTTTCCGCGCAATGGCTTGGCCTTCCGGCGCCGGTCGGTCTGAAGGAGATTTTCTACGATAAGGCAGGGAAGGGATTCGACATCCGTTTCGGCGGTAACAGGGCTGTCGCGGCGGAAGAGAAGACCGGCTGCCTCACCTGCCTGGAATCCTGCCCGATCGGGATTTCGAGCAATGCCGTCTATCCCCACATCAGTACGCTGCAGCGCGTGCTGCACCCCAATTCTTCCTTCCGGGGCAGGCCGGAAACGCTGCCGAACAAGGAGGCCCTTCCGATCGTTGTTTTCTATCAGTTGGCTGCATGATTCGGCCGACATCAAGGTTAACCCGGATTTAGAGCAACACCATGCTTTCCCAGTCTGCGTCCCCCCGCAGCATCCCAGCCGCTGTTTCCTGCACTTCCACCTTGATCCAGAGAGAGACGCCGCAATCCGCGCTGATGTGCCTGGGAACGGGAATCAGTTTGTGTTCGATTTCCCTGTCCTTAAGGATCTTTTCTGCTTTCAGGACCTAGCTGACGGAAGGGAAGAAAAAAAGACGAGTACTGTTGCGCATTCATTCCGGCTATTCCCCCCTGTACGGCCAGAGAGGGCATCGATTCAAGATGCACTCCTTGTTTTGCGAAAATTGTTTGCAGGCAATGACTTGATCGG
Source organism: uncultured Syntrophus sp. (assembly GCA_964555065.1). GTDB lineage: Bacteria > Desulfobacterota > Syntrophia > Syntrophales > Syntrophaceae > Syntrophus. The sequence continues at coordinate 71,937 of CAZKRB010000004.1, read as the reverse complement.
TTTTTAAAAATTTCCCCAGTTTTGCTTCGAGGATGCGCGAAGCCGCCTGAAGAGCCAGCCAGGAGTCCCTTTGGCAGCAGCGGGGCGCATCATAGGAGGCGATTTTCCCCAGCACTTCCTGAGTTGCCTGCTGGACGGCCTGTCTCTTTTCTCCATCATAGGGCGTAGCCCCGATCAGCACCGAAAATGCGATCCCCACGCCGACCGCCGCGCCGCAGACCCCGAGGAAAGCGCAGGCCCCGCCGGCGATCGTTTGCCCCCGCTCAATGGCGGTGACAATTTGGTCATCCGTGATATCATTTCCGGCATTTCTCAAGGCTGTCAAAATGACTGCGGGCACCAGGGAATGATGCTCGGGGCCGTGAATCCGGAATTGAGGATGGGACCGGACCGATTGCATCAGCACCACGGCATCGGGCTCCCGGCTGTTCAGGCAGACCTGCCGGATGACTCCCACGGCGTCGGCGCTGTGGCAGGAATCGCAGACGAAATGCCCATTGGCGCACCGGGCGTTGGCCGGCAGGGAGCGTCCGCAGTAGTGGCATGAAAGCTTGCGGTTTGACTCAAAATAGAGGAGTTCCGCACCGCAGACGGTACATCCGGACCTGTGGGGGACATTGTTCAGGACCATTTTCGGAGAGGGTGTTTCCTGCGCCGCGAAGCAGGCGCATGTCGGTTCGGTTTCAACCTCTTTCATGAGGGATCTGAAATCGGGAAAGTCATAAAGAACAGGCTTCTGGTTTTCCTTCGGCTTGACCGCCGAATAGGTGATGGAGTAGAAATCATAGCCTTTCACCGTCCGGTAGGGATATCCCGAGCGGATCCTGCTGTGCGAAAAGCCGATGTCATTGAGCAGGCCGAAGAGATCCTGATAGCGCAAGGCCCCGCCGATGCACTCTCCCCGGAGTTTCTCATTGTATTTGATTTCCAGGGGAATGTCCTGATCGTAAGTGATATCGGAGATCATCAGGCGGCCTTCGGGCTTCAGCACCCGGTATATCTCCTGAAACACACGCCGCTTGTCCGGAGAAAGGTTCAGCACACAGTTGGAGATCACCAGGTCTATCGAACGATCTTCCAGAGGCAGACTTTCCAGGAAGGCCTTTTTGAAGCGGATGTTGTCGTAGGAAAGAGAGTCCATCACCCGCGTCCTGGTCTTTTCCGCGATGTCAAGCATGGCATCTCCCATATCGACCCCGACAACCTGGCCCTGAGGCCCGGTCAATTTACCGGCGATAAAGCATTCGATGCCTGTGCCGCTTCCCAGATCAACGACGGTTTCACCTTCCCTGATCCCCGCTTCCAGGACCGGCGACCCGCAGCCGTAACTCCGATAGCGCATCTCCTCCGGGATGTGCGCAATCAGGCCTTCCTCGTAGCAGACCGGATTGAGGATGTCTTCCTGCATGTCTTCGGCTGCCTGGGTATAGAAGCGATTGACCCGGGTGTGGATGTCACGCCCCGGCAGGGTGAGGACGCAATTGGAATGGGTGAAGAAAACGGCGCTGCCTTCGACAGGACAATCCCCCAGTTTTTCCCCCATTTTCAATCGGAAAGCGGGATAGCCGTCCGTTTCGCAGCGCCGGGCTTCACCCACGATGAGATCTTTGGCGATGTTAGTGTAAAGCTCTCCATAAGGGTCATTTCCGGCAATCTGTCCTGAGGAAAGATAGCTGTGATCGATGTCGCCGCCGCCGATCATGTACCGGAAAGGATTGGCCCGATAGATCTCGCTGGAATCCAGGCAGGCGCTACGGACGGCTTTTAGAACGGGGCTTTTTCCCCATACCTCTTTCAGTCCTGACGAGACGGGGCCGCAGCGCATGCTCTCCGTATAGACGAGTGCCGGGGTCGGATAAACTTGCCCGTCGGGCCCGACGGCCAGGGATTGCCAGCCCGCATTGCTCAGATCATAGCGCGTTCCGGGACAGGAAAAGACCTGAGACCGCAGGCTTTCGATATTGTCGATTTTCACTCCGAGTCGTTCCGCCCGCTCCTGCGCGGCTTTCAGGTTGCGAAAAATCGTTTCTGGATCGACAGAAAGGGACTCTTCTGCGTTTCCCTTTCTGAAAAGCCAGAGGAAATGGACATTGGACACCCCATGCCGGGCGGCATAAGCGATGATCGCCTCCATTTCCCCGACATTGGAACGGTTCACGGTCATGGAAAGGGTCACGGGAAAGCCGAGTTCCCCGAGAGTTTCCAGATTTTCGCCCACTTGCCGGAAAGCCTTCGGCCCCCTCAGAGCGTCATGGCTGGATTCCATGCCGTCGACGCTCACCTGAAAATGGAGACGATCCTGGGGAAGCAGGCGGAAAAAGTCCTTCTTCCCGGAGAGAAGGGAGAGATTGGTTAAAAGGACCAGATGGGTGTCGGGAAACTGAAGGACATCCTGGACGCTTTGTGAAAAGGCCTCGGCCAAAAGGGGCTCGCCGCCGGTGAAAAAAAAGAGCCGGCATCCCAGTTCGTAAGCCTCCTTGATAATCCGGCTGCAATCCTCGGGACCGAGTTCATCCCGCTCACGGGGTGAGGACTTGAACATGCAGTGCCTGCATTCCAGATTGCAGCGGTTGGTCATGTGGAGCCAGCATTCCTTCAGGGCATCCAGGCGCAGGTGTTCGGCGCGGAAGAAAGAGCTCGCCTTCTCCGGGCTGCCGATCCGCTTCAGCAGATCCTGTATTTCAGGGGCGGTCTTTCCGTTCTTTATCAACTGAACCAAGGCCTTATCCGCCGCCTCATTGGGCACGAACCAGTCCGGAATTTCCGGACGCACATAAATCGGGATATGATCGTATTCAATGCGTTGCCATTCTGTTATCTTTTTCATCATTTTTCTATCCAGTCACACTCGGAGGGAATTGACAAGGGAAAACCGGCGCCGATGTTGTGATAACACGCTCAACGCGGCCCCGACAGCCCCCGCGATCTGCGGATCGGAGAGGATAAAAACAGGGGCGGCCATCTCCTCTTCAAGAAGGGCGCCGCCACGACATCAGGATGTTTGGCGATGGCCCGCCCACCTTTATGTGGCAAGTGATTCGATGTCAAATCAATAAAAGTCATAGAAATCAGGATTGTATCAACCTTTCGAATTCATCGATCGTTAAGGTGGGATGATCCTGTATGACAATTGGCCGATGGCGCCGAATCCTGCCTTTAAAGAATAATCACGGCTTAATTATTCATTTTATCGATTGTACTAATTCAAGGAAAAAATATAGCAACTTTACCTGATAACAGGAGGAGCAAAATGGCAGATCGGAAAACGGACGCAGACCGTTTTGCCGCAGGAGAACCGGGGGCTGCGCTTACCGGAAAAATTCGGGAGATCTCCGAAGGCTGCACGCGCTGCCAGGCGTGCCAGAAAGAATGCGCCTTTTTGCGGAAGTACGGCAAGCCGGGAGAGATTGCCGAGGCCTGCAATCCGACGGACAACCTCTACCTGGCCATGGCCTTCGAGTGCAGCCTGTGCCGCCTGTGCGCCGCCGTCTGCCCCGAGAAGCTCAATCCGGCGGCGATGTTCCTGGCGTTGCGCCGGGAAAAGGTGCGGCGAAATCCCCAGCCCTACCCTGAGCACGGGGGGCTCCTGGCTTACGAGAAAAAGGGAAACTCGAAACTTTTTTCCTATTACGCCCTGCCTGCCCACTGCGATACGGTTTTTTTCACCGGATGCACGCTTCCGGGAACGAGACCGGAGCAGACCTTTCAACTCTATAAAAAAATGCAGCAGGAGATCCCCCAATTGGGCGTCGTTATGGATTGCTGCAACAAGATCTCCCATGACCTGGGTCGGCAGGAGCATTTCCAGGCCATGTTCGAGGAAATGAGAAATTACCTGACCAGTCACGGTATAAAAAGAGTCATCGCCGCCTGCCCCAATTGCTACCGCATGTTTGATGAGCACGGGGAAGGCCTCTCCGCTGTCACCGTCTACGAAATCCTGGCGGAGCAGACGGTCCCGGCGGAGCCGTCAACGGATCAGACGGTCTCCATCCATGATCCCTGTGGACTGCGCTTCAAAGAGCAGGCTCAGGCGGCAGTTCGGCGCCTGGTGACTCAAAAGGGTTTGCAGATCGAGGAATTGCGGCACCATGGCCGAAGAACGAGCTGCTGCGGCGAGGGGGGAAGCGTCGGGTGCCTGGTGCCGGAATTGGCAGGGAATTGGGGAAATAAAATCAAGGAAGAGGCGAAGGGGAGAAGAATACTGACCTATTGCGCTGGATGCGCCAATCATCTCAGCGGGTTGACTCCGACCAGCCACATCGTTGATTTTGTCCTTGATCCCAAAGCGGCCCTGGCCGGGCAGGCAAAGGTCTCCAAGGCGCCTATGACGTACCTGAACCGGCTGAGACTGAAGTGGCGTTTTTCGAAGGAAATCGAGGCCCCCGTGACCTGGTATCGAGGGCGTCCGATCATCTGAAGAGACTCCGTTCGCCGTAGTTTTTTCCCCGCTGAAAAATCATCGCCGGTTGAATTGGATTGGGGAGGGTTGAAAGTCCTTGAATAGACATCAGAAAAAATTGTTGGTGGGAAGTGCTGCGGCCCTGGCAGCCCTGTCCGTACTTTATATCCTTGTGCCGGATATCCACGCGTTCGTCAATAACGCTTTCAAGATTCTCTCCGCGGCAGACGTCCAGGCGCTCAGGACTTACTTTTTGTCGTTCGGCCCTTGGGCGCCGATTACCTCGGCCCTCTTGATGATTTTTCAGTCGGTTGTTGCTCCGCTGCCGGCCTTTGTTATTACGTTTACCAACGGGCTGGTGTTCGGCGTGTGGTGGGGAGCTCTCCTGTCTTGGAGCAGCGCGATGGCAGGCGCCGGGTTATGCTTTTTTCTTGCACGCGTCTTTGGGCGGCCGTTAGTGGAGAAAATCGTTGGCGCTCACAATCTTGAATTAGTGGACAAGTTTTTCGAAAAATACGGCAAACATGCCATTATCATCGCACGCTTTCTTCCCTTCGTACCCTTTGATCCGATAAGCTACGGCGCCGGGCTGACAGGGATGTCATTCTGGGAATTCTTTCTTGCCACCGGGATCGGCCAGTTGCCGGCAACGATCGTCTATTCCTACCTCGGCCAAAGTGCATCCGGAACCGTCAAGGTTCTTCTGTTCGTCTTTGCGGTGGTGGCTTCGCTGGTTGTCATCAGTGCGGCATTGAAGAAACGTTACGAAAGGCGAATGCTGGGAGAATAGAATTGAAGAAGAGATACGCTTCCGTGAGCACGATCCTGAAAGCCGGAATAAGTCTGGCTTTATTGGCGGTCATTTTTCTTAAGCTGGACTGGTCGAAAGCGGCCGAGCTGATCCGCAACTCGGATCCTTTCTGGTGGTTCGTGGCCTTGCTGATCACTCTGGGCGCTGTTGTCATCAGCGCATACAAATGGCGACTGATCCTGGAATCCCAAAGGGTCAGGGTCACTATGCAAAAGCTCGTTTCATCCTACTTTATCGGCTTGTTCCTGAATAATTTCCTGCCGACCAGCATGGGCGGCGATGTGTTTCGTGCCTATGATGTGGCCCGTATTTCCGACCAGACACCGAAGGCGATTGCCTCCGTCATCGCCGAACGGGTTCTGGCAATGGCAACACTGGCCGTATCTGCCGTTGCCGGCTTGCTCTTCGGCTTCAGTCTGACCGGCCGGTTTGCCTCGATAGTCGTCTTTTTCACTCTTGCCTGCGCACTGGTTGTCTGGGCGTCTTTGGATATTCGATGGGTCGGGCAGCTGACCCGACGACTACCGTTTATCAATACGGAAAACATAAGATTGAAAGTGGAAGAGGCAAGATGGGCGCTGCAGGCGCCCATCCGCAACAAACAAACCCTGTTCCGCGTCTTGATGCTGTCCCTGGTTTTCCAGGCGGCGGTTGTCGCGGTACATCTTGCTGTCTTTAAAGCCCTGAGGATTAACGCGGATCTGCTTTTTTTAATGATCTTTGTTCCCCTCGTCAGCGCCGTGTCCATGTTGCCGATCTCCATAAACGGGATCGGGGTGCATCAGGGAACGTCCATCGTATTATACGGAGCAGTTGGAATCTCGGCGACCCAGGCGACGGCGCAATCGCTCGGGTTCCTGCTCGTTGTTACACTGGCCAGCCTGCCGGGCAGTCTGCTCCTCATTTTAAGGAAATCGAAAAAGGCGGTGCCAATCTCATGAAGAGGGAAAATGTGGAAAAGAAAGAGAATGGAGAAATGGAAAAGGCTCTACCTACGCAACGTTGCGATCAGTCGGCGAGGTTTAAGCAAAAGATCCAGTGCGGCGTTGATATCGGATATGACCAGATCACACGCCGCCATCGTCTCGGAAGATGCCCCTTCAGGGCCGAGAATGCATATTCCCAGAACGGACTCCTTCAACATGGATGCGTCATTCGATCCATTTCCCATGGAAACCGTAGCATCACTGCCCAGCTTCCGCACCAGGCTGAGTTTCTGAATCTGCTCATCGCCGGGGGCAATCGTGTGGATTTTAATTTGAAGACCCCGTCCCAATTCCTGCGCTTTACCCCGGGTATCCGCCGTTACAATCAGGATGTCGATCAACCCGTGCAACAATTTCAGCCTTTCCGGCACGCCCTCCAGGATATCGCCGTCCAGGGAAAGCGTGCCATTAAGGTCCAGGACCAAATGTTCGAACCGGTAAATACGCCGTCCTGGAATATCAATCTCGATCAATCGCCCTGTACCTCACAATAATTTTTCCTTCGGTTCAGCCACCCCGTCACCGATGATGGCCACATCGTCAAAGTCTTCGGGGTGCTGCTACCGAATCCTGCCCGGGTCTTCCCTGAGCTGCTGATCCAGCCGTTTTAAAAAATTGCCCGTCGTGAAATAATACACCTTCGGCCTGGCGCCCTTTTCAGGCAGCAGCTGCTCCGTCTGCCGGAGTTTCTCTCGAATACCGCCGCTGAGATCATCCAGATCCTCGAAAATCAGCGCACCGACCTGGCAGACTTCCACACAGATCGGGATCTGGCTCCTGTCGATTCTGTGGGCGCACAGGGAGCATTTCGATGCCTTCCCGGGCTGCTGCAGACGGCAGCTTTCCCGTGAAGTTCCGCCCGTTGGCGTTGACCCGGGCCAATGTTCCTCGCCGGGATTGAAGGCGATGACACCGTAAGGACAGGCTTCGAGGCACTTCCCCAGGCACTCGGCCTGCCCCTGGCATTTTTGCTGATCGATCAGGACGATGCCATCCCGCCGCTTCGAGATGGCCATCCGCGGACATGCTTCCACACAGGGAGGTTGATCACAGTGCATGCAGGCATACCGGATAAAGGTATCGGCATCCAGGACTTCGCTCTCGATGGTCAGGATTCTATTCCAGGACACCCCCGGTCCGGTCAGATTCTCGTATTTGCAGGCCACAACACAGGACATGCATCCCGTACATTTTTCGATATCCACAATGATCCCATATCTGGTCATCAAGGTTGCCCCGCCATCCTGGACCTGGAGTCGATTCTGAATGCATCGCCGTGGTTCTCCTTATAGCACAGAGGTTCTCTTTTGAAAACGATTTGTCGACGAATCCCCTTCAACCTCTCCATTCTCACCGGGACTGATGCCTGCGATCCAAATCCCTTAATTCCTCTGAAAATGGTGCAGGAAGGCATTTTCCTGTGCGGATGTCAAAGAACTCACTTGCCTGTAATAGGCACAACGAAGATCGTTTTGATATAAACCGCTTGAAAAATGGGGGGAACCGACAGCATGACGGCTCCCCCCACCACCCCGTTGGGGCGAAGACCAGATCGGCTACTTCTTCTGCCACGCCCCGTTGTCCCCCTGCACCCACCAGCCGGACTGGGACTTTCCCCGCCAGCTGTTGGCGAAAATCTTCTCGATCTGCGGCACCGAATCCTGACCGAGTTTGTTGGCCGCGGCAAGCTCCCGGTAGAGGGCTGCCCGGTCCCCGTTCTCCTCGCCGATCAGCCTGAGGACCTGGCTGCGCTCCTGGAGGTTCAATCCGGCCGTGTCCCTCGCCTCCACCAGGCCCCTGTTGCTCTCGCCGATCGCCCCTTTGTCGTAGAAGGGTTTCAACTGGGGGAACCGGTTCTTGATGGACGCCTGGATTCCGCGGATGGCGGGGGTGGAAATATCGATGTTCACTTCGGCATGGGCCAGACCTGCGCCAAAGTTGAACAACCGGTGCCTGTCCAGCCGGCTTGAAGGACCCGGTGTCGGAACAGCTTCCGGCTTCGGCTGCGCTTCGCTGGCCTTGTTGCGCACCTCCTCCACGATCTTGTCCGCCGCCTTCTGGACTTCAGCGGCGGGGAAATAGATGTTGACGGTCACACAGGACACGAAAAACAGAACCGCAAAAAAACCTGCCGTCTTGATGATCTTTTCCATAATTCCTCCCGAAAAGAAAATTTTTCAAATGGATTGCAATGGGTTATCCGGATGGCGCCGTCCTGCTTTCCTCCCGCGTCTGGAAGACGCGCCCCACCCGCTCCGCCATGTCCTTGAAGCTGATGGTATTGTCCGGGTTCTGGTTGATAATGTCAATGCCTCTGAGCCATCCCCGTCTCACAAGATATTCCTTTCCCCCCGCGTGAATCAGCCCCCGCAGAGAAAAGACATCCTCCACCAGGGAGCACCGGATGCCGATGGCTCGGTAGGGATACTCCTTGAAGAACTGGTTCAGCCCACTGCCGAGAATATCCGAAATCGCCCCCGAACCCGTGCTGATCAGCTGTATGTTCTTGATGGCGTCCACGCTGATTTCCTGAGGCGCCTTCCGGCTCCGGTCCGAGGTGATGACCAGATCGAAACGGGCCGGCTGGCCGTATTCCATGAGGAAGTCCGTCAGGGAGCCCTTGATGAGTCCGGTCATCCGCCCCATTTTGATGTTTGCCGTAACCGCCTCCAGGTTGATCTGCTCGAAGGCGGCATTGACGCCGAAAAATCGGGAGGGGGAGAAGACTCTGCCGGCGGTGAGGTTCGTCAGGTTCACCCGCCCCTCGAAGAGCTGAACGACCAGCCCTCCTTCCGCGCTCCACTGACCCTCGCGAAAAACAATGGACGGGAGATCCCCATCAATCCTTCCCGGCAGCGGCCAGGGGGACGCCTGCCCGATCAGTGTCTCCAGGTCGAGGCGCCTGACGGCCAGACCGGTTTCAACCTGGAGATCGGGACGCAGCAGATTCTCCGCCCTGAGCCCGGCCAGACGCACCTCGCCGCCGAAGAGGGTTAGCCCGACGGGTTCCGGCAGAATAAACCGGTTGCCCGAGAGCACGACAGGCGTCTCCAGGCTGCCGACCCGGATCTCGCCCTTCTCGAACCGGGCAAAAGACAGGGACCCCTGCCGAGCCTCTCCTGAAGACGCCGGCAATGGCTTCCCTGCCAGGGCCAGGTCGTAAGGGAGCGTGATGTTCAACCCGGTCAGAACCAGCCTGTTTGAAGGCGAATCAACCGCCCCTCCCCGGAGGGAAAAATCTCCCTCGACCGTCTTCTGCTGCGGTGAAAGTGTCGCCGTCAACTTCAGGTCCGTTTCTCCTTCCAGGGCGAGATCCTGCCAGCCGGGATAATTCTGGACGACGTAATTCTGCAGGACAAGACGGTAGAGGCGCGGACAGGAAACGTCCCGGGCATCAAGGGAAAAGACGGAGTGATCGGGCTTCCACTCCGCGGAAAAGGCATAGTCGCCGGTCCGGAAGAGATCCAAGGTGCCGGAGGAGGACAGGGAAAAGGGGTTCCGGTCAAAGGCGCCTCGGGACATGACCTTGATTTTTTCCCCCTTGAAGTCCTGATAATAGGTCCCCCAGAGGAGTTCCCCGCCGCTGCCCTCCAGCGCCAGCGCGAAGGCGCCCTGGCGGCCTTTCTCCGGCGTCCCCAGCTTCAACTCGATCCTGCCGGTAATCCGCTCTCCCGCCTTGGAGCTGTCCGGCGAGGCAAAACCGCCCTGCTTCAGATTCACCACGGCCGAGGCTTTCCATGCCGTTGCGCCACCGGCGGTCCGACCTTCGCTCTCCACGTCCAATCCGCCGCTTCCCTTGAAGGTCCAGCTGCGGTAGTCCGGGGGAAGCAGGGGTCTCACCAGGCCGAAAACCTGGGCCAGGTCCACCGAGGAGGCGCGCAGGGACGCATTCCAGCTCGGGGGCTTCACCGTACCCGAAGCCCGCCCCTTCAGCGACCCGACACCCGCTCCGGAAGCTTCAACGGAGGGCAGAGCAAAAGCCGATGTCTTCTGGTCGTAGGAGCCGCTGAATCGCGCCTTGAGATTCCGGGCGGTGATTTTCTCCGCCCCTTCTCCCCGGGAGAGGCTCCCGAGGGCGGCCTGCGCGCCGGTGAGGGAGAGGACGTCGCCGCTCAATGTGAGACCCGTGGAAAAAGTCAGGTCAGCGAGGCTCACTCCTCCGAAAGACCCCGCATCCAGGGAGAGGCGGGCGGAACCGGATCCGGATGGCCGGGGCGAAAACCGGGAAACGGAGAGGTTCGTCTCCAGACTTCCCCGTGCGGCCAGCCCCCGGGAGCGGACATCGAAACGGCCTCTGCCGTTCAGTTTTCCTCCGCCTTCCGGTTCAAAGTCCCGGATGGTGACCTCCAATCCCGGAAGGGAATAAACCGCCTCCTCCGACTTCAGCTCCAGCCGGCCGTCCGTCACCTCCAGCAGGCGCACGGGGGGCAGTTTTTTGAGGATCGCAAAGGGATCCGTTTCCGATTTCTTCTGGAGGTGAAAGGTGAAGCTCGGACCGGTCAGGAGAATCTTCTCCACCTCCACCTTCAGCCCGGCGCCCACATCGGCCCGGAGGTCCGCCTGGGCAAGAACGATGTCCAGGCCTTTCTCCTTGACTTCCCTGAGGCGCAGCCCGCTGACCTTGGCCTCCAGATGGCGGTTGACGGAGATGTCATCGACGTGCAGCACGATGCCGGTGAGCGGCTGAAACCGGGCCGCCAGCGCGTTGACGGCACGGGGCGACTGGAGCAGGGCGAACAGCGCGACAAGTAAGGCAAAAGGCACGGCAAGAACGACGATGATCAGGAGGAGGATCTTTTTCTTCTTACGCATAGGTGTCCGGGTTCTTGAGGGGTCATTGTCCGACGGGAGAAGGAATTTCCCCCTTTCCTCAAGTACTCGAAGTATTCAACAGCTCGCCCCGGAAATCAACCCCCATGTTCCGATTCGGGTCCGGGGGCTCGCCGGCGGAGAGTCTGTACCTCTCCCTGCCCTTCGAGTGCAGCCTCTGCCGTCTCTGCGCCACCGACTTCCTCAATATCCCCTTGAAAGGAACGGCTATCCTTCCTGAATAGGCCGCGTCTTGAATGGCAATGCCTCCCCCTTCCTTTATTATCATGAAAAGGAGGGAAACAGTCCCTGAAAGCTACCGGGGAGCATAGACCGCATAGCCCCTCGGCGGCGCCCAGAACTGGGCACGGCCATCTCCGGCGCTTCGGCTGTTCAGGGGACGGTCCAGGCTCCCGTGGCCGCGCCAGGCGACCGGCTCGAAAACCCGATCGGGGTGGTTGGTGTCGATCCAGGCGCCCTGCCAGCGATCGTTGCGGTTGTTCAGGACGAAGATCAGGCCGGACTGAGAACCATTGCCGAGGCGCTCCATGAGGTAGAGATCGTCATTGATGAAGCGGACCACCGATCCGCCTCCGGCTGAATTCTCGTGCGCCGCCACCAGGGCGTCAATGCCGCCGGGCTCTCCGGGGAGGGCCAGCCCATAGGAGAAATAATCCTGCCAGAAGACGCAGGGATAGCCGGGATGGGTGAGGATGTACGCATAGGCGAGCATCTTGTCGTTGATGATGGGCGGGCTGTCTCCGCCCCGGAAGTCGTGGTTGTCCACAAAGGTCACAGCCTGGAAGGGGCGCTCCTGGGACAGGGTCCCGGGCCGGGTCAGTTCGCGCAGGGAATATCCCGGCGTGTCGCACAAATCCTTGAGCCGGTAGCGGAGGGGGAAGTCGAAAGCGGAAACCGGATTGTCACTCCAGGAGTTGGCGGAGTCGATCCATTCGCTGATCTCCCGGTCCCCGGACCACGACTCGCCGACCCCGAAGGGACGCCAGTATTTCCAGTTGTTGTCGTCCACGTTGCGGCGGCCGTCCTGCGGCTGGTAGCGGTATTCGAGCAGGGCCGTGATCATCCAGGTGCCGTAGCCCTTGACCATGTCGAAACGAAAGCCGTCAAAGCCGACTTCCTCGATCAGAAACCGGGCGTTCTCCAGCAGCCAGCGATAGACTTCCGGACTCCGATGACACAGGTCCGGAAAGCCGCCGAAGCTGAAATAGGCGTCCCAGGCCTCGAATCGGCTTGGATTGAAGCAGGAGTAATCCCGCGGAAACTTGCCGCTGGCAGGGACGAAGCGGGTGTAATAGGGCACGCCGCTGTCGGGATTGGGCTCCAGAGCGCCCCCGCTGCAATGGTTATAGACTACGTCCGCGTAGACTTCCAGCTTGTGGGCATGGCATGCCTGGATCAGGTCGGTCAACTGCCGGCGGGTGCCGAAGCCGGTGGGTACGCCCCCCTGCTGGTCAAATTCCCCCAGATCGAAGTAGTCGCAGGGGTCATAGCCCATACCGAGACGCTGGTCGGCCTTCGCTGCCGGCGGAAGCCACAGGCCGGTGAAGCCCGCCGCTTCGAGGTCGGGGAGCTTACCCTTGACGTGATCCCACCACTTCTCGACCAGATTCTCCGCGTGGTGGCAATCCCAATAGAAACCCTGCATCATGACGCCCATCCCGGCCCTCCTTCTTCCGACAACGAATCGAGTTGCGTGTTGATCTTAAGTAACTTCACGTCATCTACCTGATAAAATGAATCGAGAAGTTATTTCTGATAAACCGCTGAGCCTGTGGCCAGCGGGATGCGTTTCTGAGTGAATTCGAAAAATTTGCTTTATGTCAAAGCCCAACCTTGGTGGTGTGCGTTGCTGAAAGGGGACGGCGGAAGAGAACCGCGGCAAAATCGATTCTGAATGAGTCTCCTTCCCCCCCCGGCAGGCGGCTGCCTTCACTCCGAAGCGGGAGGCGAAGCAGCGGTTGGGGCGGCGGGACGATGGCGGCGCCGTCTCCTTCTCCTTCGTTTTGACGGGGCTTTATCGGCGGGCGGCGCCGTTTCGTCCGGGGGAAGGGTTCCGGAAAGGAAGGCGTCCCACCATGCCAGCGCGCCCCGATTTTCAGGCCTCGTTTCGGCGGTGAGACGCAGGTAGGCCAGGGCGTCGGTGAACCCCGGTCTGCCTGCCAGGACGGCGGGACGGCGCGGCGGCTTTCTGTGCAGCGCCGGCTGCATGGAGAGGATGCCGCGCATCTGGCTTCCGATCCTCCCCGGAATGCTCACCGTCCTGGAACACTCGGCGAGGAATTCGTTGCAGACGGCATCCAGCGCCTGCTGGTGGGGAATTCCGTTCCGGCTGCATTCCAGCGCGGCTTCCTCCAGGCCGGTCCCGAAGAAGGCGGCGAAGAAGAACGGAGGGGATGGCGACGCTTCATCCTGGCATTGCCGATCGAGGAATTCCAGCTGGGTGAGCAGGAGACTCCGGTGAAGATCGCGCTCTTCGAGCCACCGGCCAAGCCCGGGAAAAAGGGCGGCCAGGAGCCCGCTTTTTCCCAGGAGGGCGAAAACCGGCCGCGCATACCCAACGAGGAAGAGTTTCAAAACCTCTTCATAGAGCCTGGCCGGCGAAGCTCGGGATATCGTAGAGGAAAGCTCGCAGAGGACCTCCCACGTGGCGGGCTCGATGACGAAGTCATGGGAGGCGGCAAAACGAACGGCGCGGAGCATGCGCACGGGGTCTTCCGTAAAGCGCAGATACGGGTCGCCGATGGGGCGCAGGAGCCGTTCGTGGAGGTCGCTCAGTCCCGTCGAGTAGTCTATCACCGAAAAATCGGCAATATTGTAGGCAAGGGCATTGATGGTGAAGTCCCGGCGGAGGGCATCCTCTTCCGGCGTACCGAAGACGTTATCCCGGAGAACCATTCCGTCCTCGTCCTTCAGGTGCCGGGGCGGGCGGCTATCCGGGCCGGGCTCTTCGGCGCCCTCTTCATCGGAGGGGGGGGCGGCGGCCCGGAACGTGGAAACTTCGAGGATTTCGTTCTGGAAGTGCAGATGGGCCAGCCGAAATCGACGGCCGACGAGACGGCAGTTACGGAAGAGCCGCTTGATCTGGCCGGGGGTGGCGTTCGTGGCGATATCGAAGTCCTTAGGCGTGCGCTCCAGGAGCAGGTCGCGGACACATCCCCCGATCAGGTACGCAATGAAGCCGTTGTCACGAAGGCGGTAGAGCGTGCGCAGGACGTTCGGGTTGATCTGCTTTCGGGTTATCCGGTGTTCCTTCCGGGGAATGATTCGCGGCTCCATGGCGGGCACCATAGCACATCCCGGTAAAAAAGCACACCCGATTGCCGCGCTGATCGATCCGGTATGCCGGCTCCCTTTTCTCCTTTAATTGAAACCCTCAACAGGCTTTCCATAAACTTCCGCGATCCCTCAGCTGAGCAAAAACCAAAATCCGGGACGGATCGAGACAGGTGAACTGTTTGACGCGGAAAGTGCCGTTGTACTTCTCCGCGCAGCTGTTGCAGGTTTTCCACGGCATGCAGTCCATGACCCCGGTGATCGCAAGCGATTCTGTATACACGAGCCCCCCTCCACACGAATATCTTCCGTCGGCAGGGGAGCGTTCTTTCGGCGTCGGATCTGCAGCGCCCGATTAAAACAGGGCCGCGACCAGAATCAGGCCGTTGATGAAGTAAAAGATGCGGATGTATTTTCCATAGCGGTCCAGTTCCACCCAATCGCGGGTCGCCTGGATGATTTTCCAGAGTTTGAGCAGCAGCGGGAGCGTCAGCGCCGCCCCCCAGGCGATGAACGAAAAATATCCGGCAGCGGTCAGAGCGGCGATGCTGGCGTAGATCAGAGCCCAGAAGGCCAGCAGCAGCGCCAGCGCGCCCTTCTTCCCCAGGCGGACGGCCAGGGTTCTTTTGCCCGCCTCCCGGTCCGTTTCCATGTCCGGCAGGCTCTGGTAGTACAGAATCAGGGCGACCATCAGGCCGATGGGAAGGGTTACAGGCAGGGGCGTCCAGTCCATCCGACCCAGGAGGACCCAGTAGGAGCCCAGGACCATGACCGGCCCCATGTTGGCGGCGACGAAAAGCTCGCCCAGACCGTGGTAGCCGTAGCGGACGGGAGGCGCCACGTAGAAGAGGCTGCTGAAGAAGGCCAGGGCCATCAGCGGGATCAGCACCCACAATTTCAGAGTCCAGGCGAGGGAGAAGCCGATTAGGGCGGCGACGACGTACAGGAGCACGATGGCTCTCCCCAGCTCCGCCACCTTGATCTTGCCTTCCTGCAGAACCCGGGATCCGCCGATGGATTCCCCGGCATCGGTCCCCTGGAGGTGATCGAAGTAGTCGTTGGAAATGTTCGTCGCGAAGTGCACCAGGAAGGATCCGAACAGGACCAGAAGAAAGATCGGAAGGGAAAAGGCGCCCTGCCTGTGGGCCAGGACCGCCCCGGCGGAAAGCGGAATCAGGGTGGCAACAAAGAAGGGCGGTCGGCTGGCCTGCACCCACGCTTTCAATTTTTCACGATTCACGGCTCTTCACCTCCGCAAGATCCCGAACCGCCTGCCTCTCCCAATCCCGCTGCGATCCGCGCCAAAACCGGGATAATCTCCCCGGGAAACTGGCTGTGAATGTCATGGGAGGCATGGGGAAAAGCCGTCACCCTCATTGCGGGGATCTCTTTCGAAATCGCATTGGCCCTTCCGGCATAGGCATCGTCCCGTTCGCCGCAGAAATAAAACATCGGGAAGCTCAGACTCGCGAGCCGAGGCGCGAAATAAGGCTGGTTCCCCACGCCCAGGATCTTCAGGGCGCGGCGGAGCTCCCTCACCTCGTTGCCCTGCCTTTCCCGCAGAATCCGATGGAGAGCGGAGGTGCCCGAAAGGGTGCAAAACAGGGGAAGTTGATACCATCCTTCCAGGAATGCCGCAAGTTCCTTTTCCGTCCGGATCCCGGCCAGCAGGGCCGCGTCCCGCAACGAGCGCCGCCGCCGCTCTGCCGGGTCGGCAATGCCGAAGGAGGCGGATTCGAGGATCAGCCGCTCGATCCGTTCGGGGGCCAGGAGGGCCACATTCTGGGCGGCCCGCCCTCCCATGGAGTATCCGTAAAGGCTGAATCGGCCAACGCCCAGGGCGTCCAGATCCCGCAGGATGAGGGCCGCTGTGTCTTCCAGGGTGTTCAGGGCGCGGAGGGCAGCGCTCCGGCGGAAGAGGGACCGGCCATGGCCGGGAAGGTCGAAGAACAGGCAGCGGTGGGTGTCAGCCAGGGGAGTTGCAATCGGCTGGAGCGAGCAGCGGCTGCCCATAAAGCCGTGGAGAAAGACGAACACGCCGCGCTCCGGGCGGCCGAATTCCTCACAGTGCAGGGCCGTCGCCGTCATCGCGGGCTTTCCCGCTCCTGCCCGGCCAGTTCCCCCGCCCGCTTCGCCAGGGCTTCCCGACTGTACTTCAACGTCCCCGTCCCGGCCTGAGGCTCCAGGGGCAGAATGCGCTTCGGGATCTTGTAGCCGGGCAGCCTTGTTTTCAGACCCGCGCGGATCGCTGTCTCGTCAAAGGGACCCGTCATCATCACGAAGGCCCATGGTACCTGCCCGAATTCAGGGTGCGGCACGGGAACCACGATGGCCGTCACGACGGAATCCATCTCCAGCAGGGCATTTTCGATCTCGAAGGGGGAGATGTTCTCACCCCCGGAAATGAAGAGTCCGTCTTTCCGGCCCAGGACCACGAGATTTCCGTCCGGGTCGAGATAGCCGACGTCGGCGGTCCGGAAAAGGCGCTTTTCCCCGGCCCTTCCTTCCGGAGCGTCGGTCAGGTAGCGGCGAAAAATCGTCTTCCCTCCCAGCAGGATGGTCCCGTCGTCCGCAATCTCCACTTCCCGGTGGGCAAGGGGACGCCCGGCGGTGCGGTAGGCGCTGCGGCCCGCATCCCTGGCAACCCCGGTAGCCTGGGCGCAGGATTCGGTGGAACCGTAGGACGGAATCACCGGGATGCCCCGTTCAAGGGCCTTTTCGATCAGCCAGGGCGGGCAGGGCGCGCCTCCCAGCAGGAGGGCTCTCGCCTTCTGCAGGATGGGGACGAGGGCCGGGGAGTCCAGAAAGCGGATGAGCTGGGTCGGCACGACGGACAGGACCGTCGGCGAAAAGGCCAGCACCGCTTCGTCGATCCGCTTCAGCCGTCGGGGCAGGATGGACGCGCTGCCGACAAGGAGGGTCCGGACCCAGATCATGACGCCGCCGATATGAAAAAGGGGCAGACTGAGGAGCCAGCGGTCCGCTGGTTCCATCCCGAGGGAGGCGTTTGTTCCCAGGGCGCTGTAGACGAAGTTTCCCACCGTAAGGACGATCCCCCGGGGCTTCCCCGTCGAACCGGAGGTGAAGATTGCGCAGGCTTCGCGGCGGAAGGGAATTTCCGGCCAGGGCCGATTTTCCAGGGGGGCGTCCGCCGCGGGCTGGGGCAGGAGAAGTGTTTCCGGGCGCAGGATGGTCAGGCCGGCGGAAGGCGGGGCTTCCCCGGCGGCGGCGAGGAAATCGATGGGGGCGGCATCGAGCAGGCTGCCCATGGGCGCCTTGAAATCTAAAGGCAGATAGAGAAACCCCATCACCCAGGCCGCGAGGAACAGGTACAGGTGGAGTTCGCTGTTTTCCCCATGGAGGGCCACGGAGACGCCCTCGCGGATTCCGGCCTGCCGCAGGTTGAAGATCACCCTTTTCAGGCGCTCGCGGACTTCTCCGAAGGTCCGGATGCCCGCCGGCGTCACCAGCGCCGGATGCTCCCGGTATTCCTCAAAGAGCCGTTCCAGATCGATGGATTCGTTCTCGATAAAGGGCGGCAACGGCGGCGTCATAAGACTTTCTCCCGGAGGACCTGCTCATTCAAAGAAACGACCCCGAACAGCAATTTGCCTGGGATCTCCAGCATGCCCCCGGAAATTCCCGGAGACGGCGACAGAACATCCGCAGCCAGATACCGCAGTGTGTCCAGTCCATGGACTGTCTCGGGGGGAAGGCCGGCCAGGCGGGAAAAGGCTCCCAGAACGGCCAGGGTGACGCCGGCATTGAAGGCGGAACTGAGGATCGTCCGGATGCCGCTCTTCCGGGCCTCGGTGACGACCTGAGCCATCGCATGGAGCCCGTTGAGCATACCGGGCTTCAAAATCACCGTCCGGACCGACGGGTCCAGCGCGGACAGACGGGGTTCTTCCGGATCGAGGACCAGTGACAGCGATTCATCCAGCGCCAGCGGCCAGGGGGTATCGCCCGCCATTTCCCTCTCTTCTTCCCCAAGGGGCTCTTCCACATACTCCACAGGCAGATCGGCCAGCGCCTCGTAGATACGCCGATACCCCGCCGCCGTCAGGTTCCGGTTCCCATCCAGACGCAGGGATAGCCCCGGCCCGAGCTTCTCCACCAGGCGGCGGATCTGACGGATATCCTCTTCCGGCGAAAGCCTGCCGATTTTGATCTTGACCGTGGTCACTCCACGGCTTTTTAGCTCCCGGAGCTGCCGGTCCAGTCCGTCCGCCGCCCGCTCCGGGATAAAGAGACCGTTGACCGGAATCCGGAGCGGATCCTCAGACGGCGGGAATGCATCGTATCGGCCTTCCGTTCTCTCCTGCCGCAGATAGAGACCCAGCAGGGCGCTTTCCACCCCGAAGAGCGTGTGAGCCGTCCACGACGAGACGGGGATTTCAACGATGCCCATCAAGGGGGCCGAAATTTCAAACCGGTCATAGGAGAGGCAGGCGCCGTTCAGGGACTTGCCAAGGTATGGGAGATCCTGGAGGCACCGTTCCGACGTCGTCGACTCAAATCCCGGCAGAGGGGCGATCTCCCCGTAACCGCACCGTCCCCGATCATCGGTCAGGACAACCAGCAGCCCTTTCCGGTCGCACAGGATCTCCCGGCCGATCTTCACCGGCATGGCAAAGGGAAGAGAGAATTCATAGACTTCGATGCGGGAAATCCTCACGGACAAGGCTCCGGAATCCCCTCATTCGAACCGGGATCCCAACAGATGACGAAGCGGCAAAGCTGATATACAGCAGGGAGTTGAGGGCTGCTTCTTCCGGAAGGAAGGATAGGGAAAAGCGCCATGGAATGTCAATGAAAAATGTGATGAACGACAAACGGTCCCATCGAGAAAAGGTCTTCCACTCCTTGCCTGCATTTTGTTTCACCGGAGGGCCGTTTCATGGACCGGGGATAGGGAACCTCAGGTCACAAAGCGGATCAGCCGAGCGGATAGCGGACCCGTGAAAACGAACGTTCGGTGATCTTTTCGACTCGGAGAATCCCGCCTCAGTGCGGCTGGCCACCGGCGCCGCTCAGGTCCCAAATCGTTCCTTTCCAGTTCCGGATGTATCCATTATCCCCACACACTGGACACCACCAGACGATGTCTTCCGTCTGAGGATCGAGATCACCGTCGATTCTGCCGGGACACGGCCTCCGCCCGGGCCGGCGGCGGCAGCGAACACGCAATTCCGGAGGGATAACCGATTCAGGATTGGACACCATGGCGACAATCGCAGTGAGGTGTTCCGCCAAGCGTCGAGCTGAGCCTTTCGGGAGCTCGATCTGTCCGTACACGTCAAGAAAATGGGTCAGGTCCGCTATCCAGGTATCGCCCAATGCTTTTTCCTTTCCTGAATATGATCCAGCAGCCCGGACAAAAAATTCTGTTGAGTTACTTGCCCGATCTGGTGGAACAATTTCTCGCCTTCTATTCTTTATGGAACCACAGCTGTATGATCTTCACAGGTGTGGCTGCAGCGAGCACCGGATAGACAGACGATGTTGAATGTTTATTCTGCGAGAGCAAGCCCCGGTCAGATCCCCCACCAGCATCTCAAAGGGCCCAGGGTTCCAAGTCCATGTCGAAGTGAGTCACTTGATATCAAGAATCATCCACTTACTCAACAAAGCTCTTCTCTTTTTATTATGCCGTAAATTCAGGCAGTATGCTCTTACATGACGCGATCCTGCAGGGGCCGGCAGGGGGTTGAATTTTTAAGCTTCCTTCTGTATGATAAGACAAAAATTATCGGAACGGAATTACTTTTATTGCCTTTTTATCATGGTCTTTCTGCGCAGCCATCCTTTTTGAGCTTTGGGGCCAGGCCATCACGGTTTTGGGTCATTCATTCCCGATGGTCATCTTTCTGATCCGCACCTTTGCCTTGCTGCCGCACGTTCCGGGTAGGCGAACAGGGAGAATGGGTCTCCTTATCAAAAAACGAATTCACATGAATCTCCTGGTATTGGTCCGGTTCTTCTTTTCTTTGTCGAGCTTATTTCCCTCATCCGTTCCTTTGCCAGGGCAGGAAACCTTTAGATCAACATGACCACAATCCATGTAGGAGAATCAGGATGAAAAATTCTCTGGACCTGGGGTTGATCGGCAATTGCCAAGTGGGCGCTTTGATTGATTCCGCGGCTGAGATCGTCTGGTACTGCCTGCCCCGTTTGGACGGCGATCCAGTATTCAACTCCCTGCTTCAGGAACACGAGACCGGTTCAGGAAAGGGCTATTGCACCATTGAACTGATCGAGCAGATCAAGACGGAACAGAGCTACCTGCCCAACTCCGCCGTGCTGATTACGCGATGTACCGATTCACAGGGAGGAATGATCGAGATCACCGACTTTGCCCCGCGTTTCCGCCAGCACGGAAGGATGTTCACTCCCATGATGCTGATTCGGCAAATCCGTCGCCTGCAGGGAACTCCGTGCATTCGGCTCTGTGTTCGCCCAACCTATGATTATGGCCGGGCATCTTGTGATATCACTTACGGCAGCCACCATATTCGTTACGTGTCGCCCGGCTGGGTGCTCCGTCTCACCACGGATGCCTCCATTACCACGATTCTTCAGGAACTTCCCTTTTTTCTGGAAGACAAATTGACACTGATCTTCAGCACCGATGAAACAATATCGGAATCCATTCGGGAAATGACACGGAGATTTCTGGACGAAACCCTGGCCTACTGGCATGACTGGGTGCGCAATCTGGGAATTTCCTTCGAGTGGCAGGACGAAGTTATCCGTGCCGCCATTACCCTGAAACTCAACACCTTCGACGATACCGGGGCCATCGTCGCGGCCATGACCACGTCTATTCCCGAAGCTCCGGACTCAAAGCGAAACTGGGATTACCGGTACTGCTGGCTTCGTGATTCCTATTTCGTGGTCAACGCCTTGAACCGTCTCAGCACGACCCACACGATGGAGCGCTATCTCCGTTACCTGGTCAACGTTGTTGCCGGATCCGCGGACAAACGGATCCAGCCCGTTTACGGCATCGATGGGGAGAAGTACCTGGATGAGCGGGAAATAGAGACGCTTGCCGGCTATCGTGGCATGGGACCGGTACGGATGGGGAACCAGGCCTATGAACAAATCCAGCATGACGTTTACGGCTCGGCGATCCTGGCGGTAACCCACGTTTTCTTCGACAAGCGGCTGATCCGCCGGGGGGATGCGGCGCTCTTCCATCGACTCGAACCGCTGGGAGAAACGGCGATCAAAGTCCACGACCAGCCGGATGCGGGGTTGTGGGAGTTGCGGAGAACGAAAAGGATCCACACTTTTTCCGCCATCATGTGCTGGGCTGCCTGCGATCGTCTGGCAAGGATCGCCGCCCGCCTCGGTCTCTCTGAGCGGAAGGTCTACTGGAAAACACAGGCTGAATTGATCCACGCCACCATCTGTGCCCGCGCCTGGAATGATCAGAAAAAAGCCTTTACGGCCGCCTTCGAGGGGAACTCGCTGGATGCAAGCCTTCTGCTGATGCATGATGTGGGCTTTCTGGCCGCGGATGATGTTCGCTTCGCTTCGACAGTCGCGGCAATTGAAAGGGAACTGCGCCGGGGGGATTACATCTTCCGGTACGTCGAGGAAGACGACTTCGGCGCTCCCAAGAATGCCTTCATCGTCTGTACCTACTGGTATATTTACGCCCTCGTTGCACTGGGACGAAACGACGAAGCCCGGGTGCTCTTTGAGAACCTGTTGGCCCGCCATAACCGTCACGGTCTTTTCGCCGAGCATCTCGACGTCCGGACCGGGGAGCAGTGGGGCAACTTCGTCCAGACTTACAGCATGGTCGGCCTGATCAATGCCGCCATCCGTCTCAGCAAACGATGGGACTCCGCTTTTTGAGGAGGTGCACTGAAATGTTCTCGATCCGATCCCTTCGTCTATCACTGCGCTTCATCATCCCTCTTGTCATCGCGTTGACCGTGCTGGCCTATGCGGTGGTGCCGCTGGTGGATAAGCTGACCATGCGCTGGTCCGTCCGGGATATGGACATCCGCTCCCGGCTGATTGCCAATACCCTCCAGGAGCCTCTGGAGGAGCTTCTTCAGCAGGGGAAAAAGGCCAGGATCAGCGCTCTTCTGCTGAGAGCCATCCAGGACGAGCGGCTGCTGGCCCTCGGCTTCTGCAGCAACGACGGCAAATTGCTCTATCGCACGCCCACTTTCCCTGAATCCCTCAGCTGTTCATCCGTCGCGCTTCGGGATGAAGGGGGAAGTCCGGTACTCCGTCTTCCCCAGGGCGCGGTTCATGTCGCCCTTTACCCCATAACGCAGGCGGGGGTGCAAAGCGGTTCTCTGATTCTCGTACACGACATGAGCTTCGTCGAGCGTCGCAGCGCCGATACCCGAAAATACATTATCCTCCTTTTTGTGCTCCTCGGCGTGGTCATTTCCGGAATCACCGCATCCGTGGCTTACCTGAGCTGGCGCGGCTGGATGGCCGGGGTGCGGGCCCTGCTGCGGGGGGAGGGAATCCTCAAGCCGACCGGCCGGTCTGGAGTCGCCTCGGAATTGCAGCCCCTGGCGGGAGATCTGCGGGTTCTCCTGCGGACCATGGACGCCGAACGCCGATTCGCCGACGATGCAACCATCACCTGGAGCCCTGATGCCCTCCGCAAACTGTTGCACAACCAGCTTGCAGGGGAACGCATCATCGTCGTTTCCAATCGCGAACCCTATATTCATAGCAGGAACGATGGAAACATTGAGGTCCATCGCCCAGCCAGCGGCCTGGTCACCGCCGTCGAACCGGTGATGCGGGCCTGTTCCGGCACGTGGATTGCCCATGGCAGCGGCAACGCCGATCGGGAGAGCGCAGACCGTCATGGCCGGGTTCAGGTGCCGCCGGAACACCCCGAATACACCCTCCGGCGCATCTGGCTCACCGAAGAGGAGGAGAAGGGATATTATTACGGCTTTGCCAATGAGGGGCTCTGGCCTCTCTGTCACATAGCCCACGTGCGTCCCATCTTCCGTTCCAGTGACTGGCAGCGGTACAGCGAAATCAACCAGCGGTTTGCGGATGCGGTGGTTGCAGAGGCGGCCAGCGACGACCCTGTGGTTCTCGTGCAGGACTACCATTTTGCCTTACTGCCGAAAATGATCCGTCAAACGCTCCCGAAAGCGACCATTATCACGTTCTGGCACATTCCCTGGCCCAACCCCGAATCTTTCGGCATCTGCCCCTGGCATGAAGAACTGTTGAAAGGGATGCTCGGCAGCACCATTCTCGGCTTTCACACCCCTTTCCACTGCAAGAATTTCCTGGAAACCGTGGACCGCTACCTGGAAACCCGCATCGAGCACGAATCATCCACGATCTTCAGGGATGGCAAACTGACGCTGGTGGAAAGCTACCCCATCTCGATCCAGTGGCCATCGCCCTGGCAGGAGACGCAGCCTTCGGTGCTCGAATGCCGGAAAGAGGTGCGCGGCGCCCTGGGGCTTTCCGACGATCATCTGATCGGGCTGGGCGTGGATCGTCAGGACTATACCAAGGGGATACTGGAACGCTTCCGGGCGGTGGAAAACATGCTGAAGCGCCATCCGGAGATGGTGGGCCGTTTCACCTTTATCCAGATTGCCGCGCCGACCCGCTCCGCGCTCGAGGATTATCAGAGCTTCGAAGATCGGGTCCGCGATCTGGCCGACCGAATCAATCAACGATTCTCTACCGGCCCCTGGCAGCCGATCCGTCTCAAGGCGGAGCACCACGAACCCGAGATTGTAAACCGGTACTTCCGGGCGGCGGATGTCTGCATGGTGACCAGCCTCCATGACGGGATGAACCTGGTGGCCAAGGAGTTTATCGCGGCCCGCGATGACGAGCAGGGGGTGCTGGTGTTAAGCCGGTTCACCGGCGCGGCGCACGAACTTCACGAAGCCCTCGTGGTCAATCCCTACCACATCGAGCAGACCGCCGAAGCTTTGTACCGAGGTCTTGTCATGCCGGAAGGCGAGCAGCGGGAGCGGATGTCCAGCATGCGCGCTCTGGTGCGTGATTTCAACATTTACCGCTGGGCCGGGCGGATGCTTCTTGATGCCGCCCGGATTCGACAGCGGGAAAAATTGTCCATGCGCATCAATCAAAATTCATAACCGGGAAAGTACGATGATCCCTCTGTTCAGTGAAGCCGGCCAAGCCGCGCTCCTTGAATTTATCGACACTTCGACCCTTTTTGCCTTCGATCTGGATGGCACGCTGGCGCCCATTGTTGACGATCCTTCCCGGATCAAAATTCCAAAGGAGGTTCGGGAACAGCTGACGAATCTCAGCCGGGTGGCGCCGGTTGCGATTATCAGCGGACGCGCCTGTGCCGATGCCCGTTCACATCTGGGATTTCATCCCCTTTTTGTGATTGGAAACCACGGAGCGGAAGGATTGCCCGGCAGGGAGACGGAGGAAGAGGCATTCCGGAGGCGCTGCAGCCAATGGCAAAGTCAGTTGGAGACGCTCCTGCCGCAAGGCTCCGACGACGGGATTGTCATTGAAAATAAAGGGACGACTCTGTCTCTCCATTATCGCAGGGCAGAGAACCGAGAAGTGGCGGCAAAGAAAATTATTGAGATCATTCGGCAATTAAAACCATTTCCCCGGCGGATTGCGGGAAAATGCGTTGAAAACATCCTGCCGGATGAGGCGCCGCGTAAGGGTGAAGCGCTCTTGCAGCTCATGGGCCTCACGGGTTGCTTGAAGGCGGTTTATGTGGGGGACGATGCAACCGACGAGGACGTGTTCCGTCTGTCCCATGATGCCATCCGCGGGATTCGCGTTGGCTGTGAAGGGCGGAGCCTGGCGGATTTCTGCCTGTCAGAGCAGAAGGAAATTCATGACTTGCTTGATAAAATGATACGCTTGAATCAATCTGTTCACGGGCGGGATTGCCTTTAGACGGCAGGATGCCGGATGGATATTTTGATGAACATGAATATTTTGAAAAAAATGGACTTTCGCTTTAACCGTTGGTTGCAGCAATAGGCTGCCCGCCGTCAACCATCAGGGTGTCAGGAAGAAGATCCATGGAGAGGTGGAGATATCCGCCGGCTATTTTACCATCGTGACGATCGCCAACCTCATTGCTCTCAACGGCCCGCTGATCAACAGCGCCCCGGTCATCATCGGCGCCATGCTGATTTCGCCGCTTATGGGCCCGATGCTGAGTTTCGGATTCGCTTTCGTAACGGGGGATTCCTTCGTCTGGATGAAATCCCTGCGCAAGATCGTCAGCAGCGTCCTCTTAACGGCTTTCATCGCCGCGCTGGCCTCCTACCTGTCCCCCCTTATCGAAATCACACAGGAAATAACCGCCCGAGCCACACCCAACATCATTTACGACATTTCAAAGTTGACATGACACTAGGAGAATGAGTAAGAGGAAAGACCATGAAAAAAGAGAAAAGAACCCCGACGTTGGTCATCGGCGGTCAAAGCGTCAGTCTCGAAGCAATCGTCGCCGTGTCCAGAAGGATGGCCAAGGTTCTAATCAGTGAAGCGGACGCCTTTGTCGGCCGGATGGAACGCTCGCAAAGCATGCTGGCCGACGCGGTGGAAAAGAGCATCCCCGTCTACGGCGTCAACACCGGGTATGGCAAATCCTGCGGCAAGCGCCTTCCCAAAGAAGAAACCCTTAGAAAGAACGGGGCCAGCCCCCTGCCCTTTCATGGCTGCGGCACCGGCGAACCCCTCGGCATCGAGGAAACGCGCGCCGCCATGGTCTGCCGCCTCCTTTGCCTTGCCCGTGGCTACTCGGGGGTATCCCTGCCGCTGCTGGAGCAGATCGCCGCCTTCCTGAACCTGGGCATTACACCCGTTGTCCCCTCCGAGGGTTCCGTCGGGGCCTCCGGTGATCTGACCCCCATGTCCTACATCGCCGCCACCCTGGGCGGGGAGCGGGAGGTATTCTACCGCGGCCGACGGATGCCGGCCGCCGAAGCGATCACCGGGGCGAAGCTCATCCCCTACGCGTTCCAGATGAAAGAGCATCTCTCCATGATGAACGGCACCTCCGTCATGACCGGTATTGCGGTGACCGCCGTTGAACGGGCCGCGCGAATCCTCGATGCCGCGGTCTGCGCCTCGGCCTTGACGGTCCATGCCCTGAAGGGAAAGGCGCACCATTTCCATGGGGAAATCGGCCGGGCGAAACCCTTTCCGGGACAGATCCGGGTTGCGCAGAAACTGCTGCAACTCCTGGAAACCCTGGCCGACCTGTCCGAGTTGGAGGAGAATTCCCCCGAGAGCCTTCAGGACCCCTACTCCATCCGCTGCACGCCCCAGATTGCGGGTGTTCTGGACGATGCCCTGCGCTGGATATCCGAGTGGGTCGCCATCGAAGCCAACAGTTCCAACGACAATCCGATCTTCGATCCCGAAACGGGGATGCCGCTCATGAGCGGCAATTTCTATGGCGGACACATGGCCTTCGCCATGGACGCGCTCAAGGCTGCGCTGGCCTCGATCGCCGATATGTCCGACCGGCAGGTGATGCTCCTGGTGGCCCCCCAGTACAACCGCGGACTGCCGGCCGATCTCGTGGGCATCCGGGGGCCGGAGGCCGTATTCCATCACGGCTTCAAGGCCATGTCCCTCTCGACGTCCGCCCTGGCGGCCGAGGCGCTGAAGAACACCATGCCGGCAGGGTCCTTCTCCCGCTCGACG
>CAZKRB010000004.1:0-44941 GCA_964555065.1 uncultured Syntrophus sp. | reverse complement strand
TCCCACAACCAGGACAAGGTCAGCATGGGAACCATCGCCGCCCGGGATGCCGCGCGGATCTGCACGCTCACCGAGCGGGTCGTGTCCATTCACCTGCTGGCGGCGGCTCAGGCCTGCGAGCTGCGCGGCACGATCCGGCACCGTCCCCACCTGGAGACCCTGCTGGGCGAGCTGCGAAAGGTATCCCCCAGAGTCACGGAAGACCGTCCCCTGGACCGGGATATCGAGCGCATCGCGCAGTTGATTGCATCCTCCGACGTTTTCCGGATCTGACGTTCCTTTTCCCGTCACCTGAGAGGGCTAACGACGGAGCCGGCTCGCCACCCATGCCTGGATTCGGCTGCGGATATGCCGCTTCTCCTCTTCCTCAGCCTTCGTCATGTAGTCCGCGCAAAATGGGAAGGGGTGTATGGGAGGCGGGTAAAGAAAATGCTCATAGTTGTAGAACTGAATCTTTCTTGGTGGAGAGAGGAAACTCTCTCCACTCAAGCGAATCAGGCAGCCCAGTGCGGAACCGGCGACCGTGAACGGCGTCCCTTCAATGGTCCGTTCATTTCCGAGCGCCTCCACAAGGACCGCCAGGAGTTCCTCCGGAGGCGCTTCGGAGGAATCAAGAAGTTGGAAGGCCAGCGCCAGGGCGCTCAGGTGCCGGACATAGTCGTCAGGATCTCGCAGGTATGCCCAAAGCCTGTCCATCGCGTGTTCATCACCGAGGTAATTGAGCATGGCGATGATCCAAATGTCCGTGATCGGCCCTCTCCTGCCGAGTTCTCCGTACAGGATATCTTTCGCCGGGTTGCCGATTTCCAGCACAAGGTCATAGCAACTGTCTTTGACATAAAAATCCGGATCGCCCAACCGGTCCAGGAGCGCCGGAACGGACGCCGCACCGCCTTGGATGAGAGCCTGCCTGCAGAGCTGCCCCTCCTCCACATCGGCGGAGGTCAGTCTCCTCCCGGGAAGGGGAAGGGAGGCGAGATAGGTATCCAGGCACTCGTGAAACGTCTTGCCGGCATTAACGCTCTTCATCTTACGCTGGTTACTCCTTCCGCGATTTTTGCGCAACGGGGGTTGGAAGCCCAACAGTTCCGTGCCCACATCGAAAGAACACCAGAGCGGCTCAAATCACACCCTCCCTTGTGGTTGCGACCGGTTCCGTCCGTCTCCCACTGCTCTGCTCACGGCAACTTGGTCCGCGTCACACCCGTGATATTGTTATGCGAGAGCGTGACCTCAACGCGGTATCGAGTTCCATCCGGGTACTTGAAGACGACTGTTCGGGAGCCATTCATCGTTCCATCGGCGTTGGTTGTCGCACCGACAAGCCCGGTGTCGGACTCCAGGGTCGCGCCGATCATCCCGAGCTCCGCGGCCAGCCCTTGTCCATGAGCTCCTGTCGTTTCCGATCCGTACCGCCGTTGTGCCGCAGTGGCGCCGAGCTGCTTCTCCCGCTGTTCAACGAGTTCATGGAGGAGTGCGGCAGTCGAATTCCAGCCTGGCTGGCCGCTACCCAAACTTTCGATGTCCGCGATGTCAATCTGAGACAGCTCGTAGCTGCCAACAATCGGCACACCCCCGGCGACCACGCCGACGGTCGTGGTCCCGGATTCTGTTGTCATCGACCATAGCCGGTCAGCCAGCGCCTTCTCCTGTGCATTCGGACCCTTTGGTGAGGATGTAAACGCAGGGCGGATCGGGTCAATCTTGACATATCCTGACGTGTCGACAGAGACGTTGTAAAAGCGACGAAGGCTTCCGTTCAGCACTGCGATGACGCGCTCGATAAGGTCTGTCGTGCCGGTTAACCTGAGCTTGGGCTGAAGCGTTGGCCCGATATGGGATTGCTGCACCACGTGGACCAGTTCGTGGGCCAGCAGCCGGCCGGCATTCGCGGTCCGGGCTCGGCGCCCTGCGCTGAAGTAAATATCGCTGCCGAAAGTAAACGCTTCGGCATTCAGCGCCTCTGCCATTTCGGCGGATCTCGCGTCTGCATGGATCCGCACCTGACTGAAGTCATGACCGAAGCGGGACTCAAAAAAGGATTTCTCCTGTGGCGAAAGAGTCTGCTCAGTGCAAGGAATCGCCTCACCGCTCCCTTCTTTCTGTTCCCTTGTCCCCGATGTTGTCCCGGGGCTGCGCATCACCTGCTCTGCAGCGCGATCCGCCTCCTGTTCGAAGAGGTCCCCGGTAGAAGCAATCTTGAGTTTTGACTGGATTACGGGACGGATATGGGCATGCACCGGAATCCGGCTGAAATCATGAGCCAAGCCGGCTTTCCCCGGGAGATCGGAACCTTTCTGACTGCCTTCAGCGTCACCGGGGAGCAATCGCTGTGCCCCATGATTTCCTATCGTACGCTGTAAGTTCAGGATCGATTTCACCTCCGGGCTTAGCCCTGAACCGGTCCGGCCGGGTAACGGTAGCCCGGCAGACGGGGATTGCTGAGTTGCCTTCTGTTTCTCTGCGAAAGCGTGCATGGTTGATCTCCTTCCCCTCACTCATCAGAGGCTCGACAAAATATTTAACGTTCCCGGATTTCTCCTGGAAAGCGGCAAAGAGGCATCTGGTTTTGGCGCCGCTCGCCCTTGGAATTCATGTTTTACCTTCGCGTTCCACGTAAAAGGCGCCCAGGGCCGTGGTCGCCAGGGCCTGCACCACGGATAAGGGCAATTTCGAATTCTGAAGATAGGCCTCAAAGGACGCATCCGAAAAAGGCGAAAGGAAGGGGGTGATAAACAGCAGCAGGAGATAAAAAAGGGACAGCCAAAGGGCAAGACGGTACAGGAAGGAATCCACGGACTCCTTCTTCAACTCTTTATTCCGGAGATCATTGAACATCACCCCCACAATCAGGGAGAGATTCGGGGTGACCGCCGGGAGAAACCAGTCCCACAGCCCAGCCGTGTGCCCCTTGTTGCCGAAGGTAGTGAGCAGGTACAGCGCAATCAAAGTCAGACCGGCTCCGCTGAACCAGACGACGGCCAGTTTTTTTCTTGCAGCGGTCATCGCGACAAGCATAATCAGCCCCCCAATGCCTGTAAGATCCTGGCCGCTTTCAAGTGCTGCTGGCCATTGTGTCCGGAAGGTTTGTTCAGCCGGGCAGGTTTGCCCCGGCTTGGCACTTCGAATTCATAGATCAGGGCGGTGGCTTCCATGTTCTCTCCATATGCCTGCTGGGAGAGGGTCTGAGGAAGCGTTGAAGCGCCTTCCTCCACCCACCCGCTGGCTGCTTCCATGGTGGCTTTACCCTTGGTGACAATGGGAACCGGGGTGAAGACGAAGGCAATCACCCGGAACAAGCCTGCATCCTCACCGAGCAATGCCTTCAGGTAAGCTTCCAGGTTAAAGGGCCTGATGCTGACGGGGTCCACTTTTATTTTCCAGCGCACCTCGGATGGAGCCGGCGTGGCGTCGGGATTGATCCGCTCAAGTTGGCTGATGAGAGCAAATCCCTGCGGAACAAGGTAATAGCCGGGGCTGGAATAACCGTTATCCGCCAGGGCTTTTTCCAGTCTGTCGGCGACGCTTCCCCAGGTCTGTCCCTGGGCCGTCCTGGGCGCCAGGAGATCACGCGGGATTTTCTGGCGCGTGGAAGCCTCCGGTGGCGGCCAGAATACCGGCAGTGCGGTGGCGGTTTCTGCCGGTGGCGCCGGGGCAGGCGGAGGTGGCGGAGGTGGCGCCGCGGCCCCGCCGCGCAATTTCGCAGTCCAATGGACGGCCGGCTTAACATCCACCTTCGCCGGTTTTGTGCATTTCCTTCCGGGAACCGCATAGCTGACCGTAGAGGTGCGGATCGGGCACGTCCCGAACGCCGTGCCGAACTCAACCAGGCCTTCGATGACGGTCAAGGTGCTGTTGCCGTTTTTCAGGGTTTCAATGATGAATTCCGTCCCCTTGACGGCCGCGATGGCCACCGGCGTTTCCACCTCGAACCGCTTCGACCCGCCCGAAATTTTTACCCAGATCACGCCCTCTTTCAGGCGGAGGATGCGGGTGCTCCCCTGCTCCTTTTCCCAGCGGGAAATAATCTTGAAGCTGGTGTTTCGGTCAAGCCCCACCTGAATGCCGTCGTTCAGTTCAATCAGGGCACTGCTCTGCCCATCGGTGCGCAGCACATCCCCTTCAAAAAGCGCCAACGCGCCCTCTCCCCGCAGACGCTCCTCGATCCCATCCACCCGCACGATGACCAGAGTGCCGATGGCCTCTCTGGCGGTTCCGACGGCGGCGCTCTCGGCTTGGCCCGGCATCGAAAAGGTGGACAGGAACAGGTACAGGACGCACAAGAGCGGAACAAAGTGCCGGTCCTGTGCGCACGTTCTTCCAGAGCGGCTTGAAGTCGTCATGGTTTCCTCCTCTCGATTTTCATTCCCCGCCTACTGGCGCGACATCACCACCCGGATAGGCTTCTGTCCCACGGGAACGGTGGCGAGGCGGGTGCTGGTCCCGGTGTCGAACACATACAGGTCATTGGAACCCTCATTCCCGACATAAATCCGCGTGCCTTCCGGATTCGCCAGGATGCCGTTCGGCCTGACGCCCACGGAAATGCGTTCCACAATCTTCATTCTGGGGTTGTCGATGCTCAAAACGGCGACTTGGTTCGCGCCACTCACGGTGACATAGGCGTTCGGGCCCTGCATGCCTTTATAGGCGAAAGCAATCTGCTGGGGATTGGGGCCGACTTTGATGGTCGCGACTTTGGTCTGGGTGGCGGGATCGATCACATAAATGTTATCGTCCCCGGAATTGGCCCCCCAGATGCGCCCATCGGGTCCCAGGGTCAGGAAGTGGGGATTGTTGCCGACCAGGATGGTCCGGATGACCCGATAGGTCGCGGCGTCCACCACGGCAACAGTCCGGTCGCCCTGATTGCTCACATAGGCGAAACGGCCATCCCGGGAAAAAGTCAGTCCGGTGGGTCCTTTTCCGACGGCCAAGGCGCCTACGACGCGGAAGTCTTCCGTATCCACGACGGAGATGGTGTCATCGCCGATATTGGCCACCCAGGCGAACCGGTTGTCATTGGTGAGGGCTACCACATGGCTGCGGCTTCCGGTGTAGATGGAAGCAATCGTTTCGAGCGATCGGGTATCGATGACGGAAAGACGCCCGGAAGCCATGTTGGTCGCATACAGGCGCGTTCCATTCCGGGTCAGGGCCAGATCATGGGTCGAAAAGTTCTTGGCGTCGACGGTGGCAATCACCTGGAATGTCAGCGCATCAATGACGGTGACCGAATTGGAGCTTTCATTGGCAACGTAAACCCGAGGAGTCAGCGGGGGAAGCGATGATTTATCCTTAACGATATTTTCAAGATCGGCGCAACTTAAAAGCAAACCCAGTGAGAGCCCGATGAGGACCGTTCGGACGATCATAAGAAATGGTTTCATTTTCTCCTCCTGATTTCCAAGCACTTGGCTTTATCTATTAATTATTTGATTTCACTTTGAATTTTAATAAATACATTCCTTCTGTCAATAAAAACAGGGACGGCAGAGACCGGGGGACAACCTTCCGCTACTCGAAGACCTCATCCCCTGTCGGTTCAAGATGAGGGGTCTCATTCATTTCCTGACGGAAATTGGATAACTCGTAATACATTCTCCGCCGCGCGCGATTCTGATTGCCCAGCGGCCGATGTTCCGGCAGGCAGTGCCAGGGGTTCATTTTAAGCCCTTTGGCAAAGGCAAACTGGGCCTCGGAATCGAACTTCTGCCGGGGGATGTGAACAGCGGCCACGGGGATAAAGTGAGACAGTTTTTCCGGCCAGCGCACCGAGGCATTTTCGATGGGCATTAAAAAGGGATCCGTCTGGACTTGCACCAGGAGATCGAAGTCCACGCCTTGCCGGTCGAGAGTCTTGATCATGTTTTCCCGCAGATAATTGAAGGGAACCTTGCCGAAAGGCGCACCGGGGATCCTGGTTTCGACTTCTGTTTTCGGCAGGAACGAATACATCACGGCCTGACCTTCACCGAGCAGATAGGGGGTGCAGCTCCAGTAACGCTGCCCCAGCGGGTTGTACTGGGTTTCATTCCAGAGGCTCTGCATGAAGAAGTCAAGGAGGTGGGTGTCCTTCGGGTTCAGAAAATAGTAGATCGGCATATCCACCAGGCTCCAGTACTGCAGCTTGGCATTTTCCCGGCTGTTGGGCGTGACAAAGGTCGGGGTGCAGACCGTAATGAAATCCTGGGTGAGTTTCTCCTCGACCATGAGTTTTTCCCCGGGGACGCCCATGACTTTAACGGCCATACTGACAAAACCGACATCCTCGATATCCGCCGGGACATCCGGGCCGGGGCCGGAGAATCGCACATAGGCCGGGTAACTTCGCGGGTTGGCGAAGATTCCTTTGCGCAAAGCTTCGGGCAGGTCATCGCGGATGGTCATGGTCCCCCTCAGGATACCGTGTGTTTTGGTATTGCCGCCCCGTTCGTAGGCACCCGGCTTGAAATGCCCCCGCATCTGGTCGGTCATAAGGTCGATGATTTCATCCAGGCTTTCCTCTTCATCGCTCTCGATCTTCTCTTCAGCCAGCTGCAGACCCTCATCCCTGCGTCGCCGGTTAATGAGATACTGGATGATCTGTGCGGTCGGTTCGCGGAACCACCTGTTCCACTGAGGCCGGAACAGCGGTTCCAGGCGGCGCTCGCGGTGGAGCATTTTGACGAGAAGCTCATGCATGAATTTCAGCAGTCGCATTCGGATGTTCATGGCCTGTGATCGCCCTCCGAAACGGGTAATGCGGCAAGGTATCGCAAGGCACGTAGTCCGGGCAGGAAAAAGTAGCCCCCGCCGCGCACGGTGACGAATTGAGGCAGGCCGCCGGTTTTCTCCATGAGACCCTTCGAACTGGCACGATGGAAATGATCTGTTTCCTCTCCCTGACCTAAAGGCTCCCGCGTGCCGATCAGGGGATCTCTTTCCTGCTGGACGCCGCCGAAGGTGCTGCTCATGGACCAGGCGTTCTGGACAAATTCAAACTGCCGCGAGATATTGGCCACCAGCGTGATAAACTGCAGGCCTCGTTCAGCAGCCGGGGCATCGGGCTTGACCGCATCCTCCGGGGAGAGGAGCGGGCCGTAAGGGCGGCCGCGCCGCAGCAGGCGATGGAAACGCGTGGAGGCGATCAGGTCTTCATCGGGACGGGTTTGTCCAAAGCCCAGTATCTTCAGCAGGCGGGTGACGAAGCCGGTTACACGAGGCGGAAGATCCCCCGTGCGGGGGTTCGCCCTGCGGATATGGGCGCCCAGCGGACACCGGTGCCCCCGCGGGTCCAGTTCGTAGGTAAAGTGGTTATCGGCGTCATCCCGCTCAATGCCGGGGATATCCCAGGCATCCAAGGGCGCCAGAGGCGAACCGTCCCGTTTTCTTCCCACCATGCTTGCGGCAAGCTGCTCGCGCTTTTCCGGGTCGGAGCCGACCGCCTGGTCGATGAATTGCCAGAAGGCCGGAACCTCCTGGTGCAGCTGCCGGATCACCAGATAGGACCCGTTGCGCCCGAAATCTTTTGAGGCGGGGTCTTCCGCTGCATCGGGCAGCAGGGCGGAGATCCCGTCTTTCCGCGGATCGATGAGCGGGCGGGTTGTGTACAGTCCGTATTCGTTGGGATAGCCGAGTACAAATTCACCGGGGGTGACCCGGTTGGAAAAGGCGTCCCGTTCATGCAGATCCGTGCTTTGTCGATAGGACCAGTCTATTTCCGGCTGACTGATGCCGTCGGTGAATCCGAAAGGCTCGATTCTCCCGATATCCCCCGTCGGCAGGGTCTGAAGCAGTTGAAAAGCACGGGCAAACCGCTCGTCTTCCACGGTTTTTCTCCAGGCCTCGATGCCCCCTCTCCGGGCATAGAGCAGCAGCAGGACATGGGGCGCCCGGACGGGGTCTCCGCCCCATTCCCAGAGCTCCGGCGCATTGCCGCCCACGTCGCCCAGCCGGCGGGAACGGCTTTCGTCTCCGGACATGCCGGCAATGAACTCATCGGAAAAGCCTTCGATGATGGATTCCCTCAGTCCCAATGACCGCAGACCCTCCACGGAAAAAGCAATCTGCAGGGCGGTTTCCGGCGGAGCACTCTGCGCTGCGGCGCTACTGACCGGCGCTGTGCTCAGCCACTGCCGGGCGGCTGCCCCATCGGCGATGCACAGCAGCAGGAAGCAGGTGTCGGTCAGCTTCCCATACCCGAAGCGCAGCAGGGCCTGCAGATCGTCAAATTCGAAGTCTGTGGCGTCTCTCATGCTCCCTCCGCTCAGATCAGACTCAGCCACTCACGGATTTCCGCATCGCTGGACTGACGGATTTCCACTCCCTGCCGGATGCGGCTGTTTCGTGACAGCTCGAAGGCCGTCATCCCCGGGTAGGCCTTGTACCATACCTCCGAGGGCAGCTGATGCCGCCGCAGGGTGTATTTGAACTGCTGCTCCCGTTCTGCGCCGTCCTTGATGAGCCAGTTCGTTGTGGGATACCCCACGCCGTTGCTGAATACCAGATTCAGCCCCCAGGCAACCTTATTGATGAAGTCGTCCATGTAGCTCTCCAGGCTGCCGTCATAATTGCTGGCGAAGAAAAGCCTCCGGTCATCGTCCATGAGGACCCAGCGGGCGAAATGAATGGTCCGGACCCGGGTGAGATAACCGCGGTGGTAAACATGTCGGGCGGAATAGTCGAGAAGAAGGAGAAACAACTTCAGAGCCGCCAGGCGGAAAAGCCCCGGCTTTACATCCCCCAGGACATTGAACGAATTGGTGACGTCATGGTCTTCCCGGACGGAAAGCTCTTGAATGTGCTGTCGGCTGGGCCGGATGAAAATTTCGGGGTCGGAGCGCTCCAGCGTCCGCAGGCGCCAGAGGAAAAAAGGGGCTGCGACCAGAAACGCGGGCAACAGAAGGAGCAAAACCAGGGGTATCCCGATCAGGTGCAGGAGGTTTCTGATTCTCCAGCCCAAAGGGGTGGGTTCCGGCGGCGTCAGGGCGAGCCGGCCGGCCTGCTTTCCCTTTTCCACATGGGACAGGAGCTTCTGCCGGAGAGCGCGGGGATTTTCGCCTCCCCCGGCTTTAACGATTTTCTGCAGGCAGGCGGACAGGCTTTGGTGGAGGGTCCTTTCTTCGCGGACCTGGCGGACGGTTCGACCGATCCAATTGATATAATTGGCCCTGGGCGTGATGCAGTGCGCTTTCATCCACTCCAGCAGAGGGCGGCGATCTTCGGCAAAGCCGTCGCAGAAGGAAAAAATCCTGCTCAGCCCCGGGCCGGACGCCGCCAGCAGTTCCTTCAGGAAGGAGTCCCTGTCGCCGTCGAAATCGCCCAGAAAAGCCAGGTACGGACGCCACGGGCGGGGCGTTACACCGTATTGCCGGATTTCATCGCTGGTCTTCAGTTCGAGGATCACGAATCTGGCCACATGCAGACGATCGAGGCGCCCGAAGGGAACCAGTCCGTTCTCCGGATCGGCATGTCCCGCGGTTCTGTTCATCGTGGCCAGCAGGGCGCGCAGGTCATCGAGCTGCCCGTCGCGGATGGGGGCGACCATCATGAAGGTTGACTGTGGCGTCATGGCTTTGATCCCTAGGGCTGCATCTTCCGGGTCAACGCAAAATCCAGGATACGTTTCCTGCCCCACCAGACCTTGCCGAGATACACGCCCGGTTCGACTTCCCGGATCTCGTCCCGGATCGCTTTGGCGAAAAAGGAGGTCTTGGAGTAGTCAATGACAATGGTCTCTTTCCCATCGAGCCAGCTTTTGCCGCGGTACACCTCGGCGACAATAAACGACCAACCGAAGGGCGTGATCTTGTTGATCAGGACGCCGGACTGTCGGGTCGGACAAAAGAGGTCGAAGACTTTTCCATGCCAGGCAAAGACGCGGGCAAGGGCGGCCGCCAGCTTGGAAAAGGCCGAACCTGCCAGGATGGCCGTGCCCTGCGTATCCCCATCGGGAATCTCCCCGGCTTCGGCACGGCGGTAAATGTCATCGAGTTCCTCGCGGGACTTGTTCAACCACGTTTTGACCGTCGGATGCATGGCCGTCACTCCTTATTGCGAAATTTGGCGGCATGTTCATAGACCAGCCGCCGGACCGCATTCATCCTTCCCAGGGGTTCGTGGGCTGCCAGGCTCTGCCAGGGATTAAAGGCGCTGCGCTCACAGGCGGCCAGGGCTTCCGGATTGTCGAAGTCCTGGTTTCCGATGGTAAGGGTGGCCACCGTTTGAAACGGTGAGACCTTTTCATCCCAGATCACCGAGGCATCCTCAGTGGGCATCCTTTCCGGGTCCTTCTGCAACTGAACGCCGAAATGAAAACAGGCCGGTTCCCGTTGCAGGTGGTCCTTGATCGCGGCGCGGAGTTGATTTTCGCCGGCGTTGACCGCCTCGGAGGTTCGATAGCGCGAACAGGGCGTAACGGCGTATTTGACGACCTGCCCGCCCATCTCTCCCAGCCGGAAGGGCACCGTGCTCCAGTAGCGGATATCCAACGGGCTTAGGCTTTTCCGGCGCGCCTTGAAGACAATCCAGAGCGACTTCAGGTGCGGGTCCAGGGGATTGAGAAAGAACCGAAGTTCATGACCTTCCTGCCGGGCGCGCATAAACGACAGAAACGCTTCCGGCGTGGCGGCAAAGAGGGCCGGATAGCTGTTGAGCAGGAAATCCTGCCGGCCGGGTTCGCCCCAGAGGACCGGGCCGGGAACATGGGAGACCCGGATCGACAGACCGCGGATGTCTTTCTTCGAGTCGTCCCATTCACTGGCGTTTGCAAAGCGCAGCATGGCGGGGTAGGCCGCCGGCTGCGCGAAGAGGCCCTGTTTCAGTTCGGCGGGAATGTCCCCGTGTACGCGGAATTCGGCGGCGACGCAGGCGACCGTCTTCGGCTGATTGAATCGGGGGATGACATTGTCTTTCGCCTCGGCCAGGGTGATGGCTTCCACCCGCCGGTTCATCTCGGCGGCCAGCCGGTCGATGGGTTCTTCGCCATTGCCGCCGCCGTACCCGGGAGAACCGGCAAGCATCACCGTCACGACGATCCATGCCGCCACGAACCCCTGTCGAAGCCGTCTCTTGCCGGTCATGATTTTCATCGCCTTAAGGCTCTGAAAATGCAGGATCCGACTTCGCGTCCGGCCGCGGTTTCCACGACAGGTCGTAATATTCGCCCCGATCCCGGGCCCAGGGATCAAAGGCGTTTTTCACATGCATCAGTTCACCCTTGAGATCGGGGAGGTTGCGCATCAGCAGACGTTTCAGCGGGGAGACCGCCACGGCGTGTCCGTTGACCCGTTCCGGCTCCAGGCAGGCCCGGCTCCCATCGGCCTGTTCGGTTAACGGGTAGGGGCATTCGGACAGCATCCCGTTATTCATCACCCAGTCATAGCCGAGTCGGGAATAAAACTCCGGCCGGAAGCTGGAAGTAAAGAAGCGGTCGCTGAACAGCCGGCGTGAGGCGTTGAGAATGAAAATATGGAGCTGGGTCTCGGAGATGGCGAAGCCGTGAGGGCGCGTATATTCCGCCAGCCAGCCGACAACATTGTCGACGTCTTCGATGTTGTCCACCACCGAGCCGTGGGGATGCCCCAGGCAATCGTTGATGAAGGCACCGTTGATATCGCGCTGGACCTTGGAGATGATCTTTCCGGCATCGCAGATGTGTGTGCCGTAAACCTCGCGCAGGCGGCGGACGGTCTCTTCCTGATGTTGACGCCAGGGATGGTTCTTGTCCAGGTGCTGATCAACAAAATCATCGAAGCTTGTCAGGGTTTTGAGACCGATTTGACGGCGGAATTCATTAAATCGGGGAATGCCCCGTTCCCGGTCGCGAATCACGTCGAGGGCGACGATATCCAGTTTTTTCGTTTCCGAACTCAGGTGCGGCATGGGAAGGTTCTGCAGGAACAAGGGATGGTTCCGCAGATGAAGCAGCCCCAGGCGCTGGCGTCCCATGCTTAACGCCCAGTTGTCGATGCCGTATTCATGCATCTGCGCCGTTGCCTTTCCTCGGACCGTATCGAGCACCGGGATTTTCAGGCTGATCCTGTTGGGGTCCTCTTTCTCTCGGAATTCAATAAGATCCGGCGTCAGGGCGTGGAGACGATAAACGGAGATGAACTCTTCCGGAAAATTGAAGGGCGAGCCGAAGTGGTTGATGCCGCCATTGACATCCTCCTCGAGTTTCGTGAGATCCCAGCCATCGTGCGGCCACCAGAGCAATCCCCGGGGTTTCCTGTTCCCAAGACCGAAGATCCCTGCGCCGGATGCAAGAATTGAGTAGTAGGAATGGGCTTTTTCAGGCTCCTCCGAAGTGGAAAACCAACCGGCCATTTTCGATGAAAGGCGGCTGAAGACATTTTCATCCTTGTGGAGGATTCGCCGCAATATTTTTGAAACCCGATCTTCTTTTATATTGAAAAGACCGAACCAGTTGGAATTCATTCCTAGATAGAGCGGCTCGTCATATAAAAGCTGCGGAGTCCATTCGATGGTATGGATTTTGGCGATTTCCGCAGCCACCACCAGCCGGGCGACCTGATACAGGCGTTCATCGGAAACGTCCTTATAGGCGATCCCCTTCAGAGGATCCTCTGGATCGCGGATTCCGGAATCGGCGTCGGGCGTCTTTTTCTGCAGTTCCCGGAATTGATTGACGAAATAATTATGCTCGCGGGTGAACAGGTTGTGATAGAAGCTCATGCCGATATTCCAGTTGTCCGGAAACGCAGCCGCCTCCTGACCTTGCCACTGGGGCTGCACGGGACAGTCGGCCGAATAACGCTCACAGGCAGGCAGCACGGGCAGGTAGTCGTTTACCAGGAGCAGTTTTGCGGGATCGGCAGGGTCGCGCTGCACCCGTTTGAGTGATGGATCATCGTAACCGTAGATCTGGGATGTATCCCACCAAGCGGTGACCAGGTTGCCCGTTGTTTTGGGTGGGCGCTTCAGATATGTCTGTCCGGCGTATTCAAAGGATTCCGGAGGCGTTTCCTCGGCATAGAGGGAAGGTTCGCGGCGGTCGCCTTCCCGGCAACCCAACGCTCGCGCTTCTTCCGCGGTGCAACCGACGGGTTGCAATTCGGGTTTGTTGCGGCCTTCGTAGGTGTGGGAAAACCAGTCATGGGTCATGAATTGAATCCAGAAGGTCGCCAGCACATTAAAGAACGGCGCTTTCAGATAATCGCAGTTCACATCCGCTGAATACTTCGCATCCCCCAGGCCCTGGTTGCACCCGTTATTTTCCGTCTGCTCGCGGGTAAACAATTTCCGGCTGATCAGCTGTGGATCCGGTTGGAGCAAACCGATGCGCCCTCCATGCCGGTTCCGCGTCAGCTCGTTCAATTCCCGATCGGGGAAGGTGGCTTCAAATTGAACATTCCGGGCAAAGGGCATCCCCGTGGAACCCACCAACGGATTGATCAAATCGTTGCAGATCCCGGTCGGGGTGCGATGGGTGATCAGAGAGCCCCTGCACAACTGGGAAGCATCGCCACCGACCTCCTGATAGTATTTGTGGTCGGGGGGCAGGCGCATCTGATCCCAGCGCCTCTGGGTCGGACCCGGCCGACCGTCTCTACCCCGGATGTATTCTTCGTAGGTGAGGGAATCGAAGAGATTGAATTTGATCAGTTCGACGCGCTGATACTCGAGGTCGATCAGCGCGCCGTCAATTCCCCGGCCATTAGGTTTAAGATGTTCACCGATGGCGGTGATCGCCTCTCCTCCATCGCGTTTAGTGCTGCTGTCGCCCGTTGCATAATAATTCTGCCAGTCGACCCAGGGTGTGCCTCGATACTTCACGGCCTTTTCACCCCCCCGACAGAACGCGGTATCCTCCCGGACCTTGCCTAAGAACCGCAGCGAACGATCATCCGGCACATCCAGAAAGCCGCGTTTCGCCGATGAAAGACAAGCCCTCCATTCGCTGTCCTCTTCAGCGCATGCGGTATGGACAGCCAACCACGGCGTCAGCAGCGAAACGGCGACACACACCCAGAAACGGATTGATGACAGGTGCGTTCTCATGGTTTGTTCCCCCTTTCCCCAGGGATACTTTTGTTGGGCGGCATTTCGAAGTGAGGCTTTTAAAAAGAAATTCTTTTTTCAGTAGAGGGATAAAGGATCTGATAACGGTTGATCGCGGAATACGGCTTATTTTATCTTGCGCTTAAGTATAGAGAGAGAAAAATGGAGAGTCAAGAGCATTAATGTGGTTAAGTTGAAAGGTCGGGCAGGACGGAGAAATGCAAGAAAGGAAAAGTGATTTTCAGGCCTGATTCCTGTGTTCCGTCGTCATGTTTAACCGACAAACAAAAACCGGAAATTCGACAACGTCAGGGCAATCTTACAATCGGCTCCCCAACGGCGACGGCAACCGTGGAGGATGAATTCGAAAGGGTCGGAACGGGAAAGGACGATAAGGTCGGTCATCGGAGGACCGGCGACTCGGAACTTAGTGGAGGCAACAGGCGCAAGCCGTCAAAAGTACCACTGGCAGGGCAACAATTCAGATAAGGAAGCGGTTCTTTCGGCATCGACGAGGACCAGGGTATTATGATTGCGGCGATCGATCTGCGCGATCATCTCGCGGCATCTGCCGCAGGGGACAATGATTCTGCCCCCTTCGTAAATGCTTACGATCATCGCGATCTTCGTCTCCCGCCTTTTGAGCATTTCAAGGACGGCGCCCTGTTCGGCGCAGCTGCCGACGTTGCAGGCCAGATTCAGGGATATCCCCGTATAGATGTTGCCCTGGTCC
Source organism: uncultured Syntrophus sp. (assembly GCA_964555065.1). Taxonomy (GTDB): domain Bacteria; phylum Desulfobacterota; class Syntrophia; order Syntrophales; family Syntrophaceae; genus Syntrophus. Next base: position 30,204 of record CAZKRB010000004.1, on the reverse strand, counting down.
GTCACCAGGGCTGACCCGACTTTCCCCGCATAATTCGTCGGATAGGGGTCCAGGGGAAAGGTCCCGATGATCCGGGTCGCTTCCTCGATGAGTCTTGCCTTCATCACGCTACCCGATCATCGCTGACGTTTCCCGGATTTTCTCCAGCGAAGCATCGATGCCGTATCTCTGCATCAGAGCGCTCTGCAGCTCCTCCTCCCCACGGATGCCCTCGCCTTTCAGCTTTTGGACAAATTCCGTCAGGTCCTCCATGACATGCCAGGGGAAAATGACCCACCGCCATTTGATGATCGTCCGGAGATAGTAATCCGGCATGATCGTGGAGCAGCTTTTATGGATCAGGACCGCCGTTCTGACCTCCTGCGGCCCGAAGCTTTGCAGGTACTGGAGCGAGACCTTCAGGGTCTCGCCGGTGTCCGTCACGTCATCGACGAGCAGGACCCTCTTGTTGCGGATCTCGGCGGCGAGGGGAAACTTGATGACGGCCTGTTCCTTCACCACGCAGGTTCCCCAGTGTTCAACCTTGATCGAAGCCAGATCATGAACGAGGAGATAGTCGCAGAGAATCCTCGCCGGGACATAGCCGCCCCGGCCGATGGCGACGACGATGTCCGGCGCATACCCCGAATCTCGAATTTTCCAGGCAAGCGTTCTCGCGTCCCGGACAATTCCTCCCCAGGTCAGAATCTCGCATCGGAACTTTTTTTCGGCAGGCAACGGCATCGTTATCCTCTCATTCTCAAAATCGCTTTCTTCTTATGATGATCATCATAATGTAACAGCCTGTCAGCGGTCATACCGCCCCGGATACTCCGCGCGCCATCAGTAAAAAATGGTGCTTAGACCCAGTCGGGACATCAACCGATTTTAGCCAGACACGCAACTGCGGACCGCTCATTCGGGGCGTTATCCCTATCGGGGGAGGAAAAAGGCGGCCGAGGTCCATCCCCATGAGCCATCAAGCAGATCCTCCAACCCCTTCCACCGGATTTTCTGAAGGGACTGCCCTCACGGCAGGGGGGCCCTGACCCGGGCCTCAGAGTTCGCCGCCGAAATCGGCCTGGAAGGCGTCTACCACCTTCCGCCCCCAATCACCGCCCAGGGGCTCCAGCCTGCCGAAGAAGAAGCGCATCACCGGCGGCTCCTGGACGAACCGGAGCCCCCCGATGAGCTCCCGATGACGGTAAAGCCAGGAGAGGCGCTCCGCCACATACTCAAGCTGGCCGATGGTGAAGGCGCGGCGGGGAATGGCGATCCGCACGAGTTCCATCCGGGCGACGATTTCGTTGCCCTTTCGATCCCGGTCTTCCGACATGGTTCCCCGTTCCACCCCCCGCGCCCCGGAGACGAGGTACAGGGCCGCATTGAGGGCTTCCGCCGGATACTGAAGCGGCGGGATATGGGGCAGAAAGGCTTTCGCATCGACGTGACAGGCCAGTCCGCCCGGTGGGGTGACGATGGGGATGCCGTGCCCCTGCAGCCGGTCGGCGAGGTACGCGATGAACTCGGGGCTGCTTCCCGCCACTTCGGTCTCGGTCATTTCCTCCAGGCCCACGGCCATGGCCTCGATTTCCTTGGTGGACATGCCCCCGTAGGTCGAAAACCCCTCATAGACGGGAAGCCAGTTCATCAGGGACTCGAAATACGCTCTGTTGTTCGTGGCGATCAGCCCCCCCCGGGCCCCGCCGCTCTTGCGGCCCGACATGTAGAGGATATCCACCATCCCCATCATTTCCAGCAGGATTTCCTGGATGGGTTTGTCGGCATAACCGGCTTCGCGCTGTTTGATGAAATAGGCGTTCTCCCCGATCAGGCTGCCGTCGAGGACCAGGAGGATGCCGTGCCGGCCGGCGATTTCCCGAACATCCCGGAGGTTCTGCATGGAGAAAGGCTGGCCGCCGATGAGGTTTGTGGTGGCTTCCATGCGGATGAAGGCGACATTCTCCGCCCCTTGAACTTCAATGGCCTTCCGGAGCTTGGCGAGATCGATATTCCCCTTGAAGGGATTGTCGCCCGCGGGAACCAGGGCGTCGTCCGCCACCAGGTCCAGAATCTGGGAGCCGACGATTTCCACGTGAACCCGGGTGGAAGGAAAGTGATAATTGTCCAGCACGACCTGCGGCGCCTTGAGGAAGACCTTGACGAGGAGATGCTCGGCGGCCCGCCCCTGGTGGACGGGCAGGGTGTGCTCGAAGCCGAAGACCTTTTTTACCACCTTGGCCAGTTTCTGGAAGCTGGCGGAACCGGCATAGGCGTCATCGGCCACCATCATGGCGGCCAGCTGGTTGTCGCTCATGGCATTGGTCCCGCTGTCCGTCAGCATATCGAGAAAAACATCCTGCGACTGCAGGAGAAAGGTATTGTAGCCCACCTCCCGGAGGCAATCCAGGCGCTGTGCCGCCGGAAGCAGGTTGATCTTCTGTACGATCTTGACCCGGTGCATTTCCACCGGCACGCGCCTTCCATCAGCCAGGGTGATGATCATGAGATTCTCCTTTAATTCTCGTGTGTTTGTTCGATTACATAACAGAGGGGAATAGGTGTGTCCATTACATTCTCTGAGTTAAGAGGGCCTTTTATGCGGAAGATGGGAAAATCTGCCGGATTCTTCTATAACATTGAAATCTTGGACTGCGTCAGCAACCATTTGCGCAGGTAAAACATTCGCTGGCCCGGCAGGAGTGTTGATATCCTTCATGAGCCGTTCTGCAAGCTTTCGTACGTTTTTGGTCTCGCACTCCCAGACAACGACGACCTTCCAGCCCTGCCGCTGAAGTTCCTCTTTGTTTTTTCTGTCTCGATCTACGGTGCGATAAAACTTGGGAAGCCAGTATTCCTGCCGGCTGGCCGGCGTCGTCGCATGAGGGCAGCTCTGATGCCGATGCCAGAAGCAGCCATGCACAAAAACCAAGGTGCGGTACTTTGAAAGGACGATATCCGGTTTTCCCGGTAGATCATTCCGATGCAGGCGAAATCGGAAACCGAGTTTGTGGAGCAAAGAGCGTACTTTCCTTTCAGGCGTTGTGTTGGTCGAATGCACACGACGCATGATATCGCTTCGCTTTTCCGGAGGAAAGGTATCCAATTTGCTATCCCACCGAAATCCTCAAACTGGGATCGGTTTCACATTCGTCAATAATACGGTTGTAGGCTTCGACCAGTTGGTGGACATTCAGAGCGCGTTTTGACTGTTGAAAGGCGCTCCATTCGTATACATTGGCGGCAACAAACTGTTCGATTTCCAGAACATCAATTCTTTCAGCGACATCTGCATTTCTTGCCAGAGCAATAGCGCCGCCAACCCCACTTTGTGTGGTGATCAACAAAGGTCGAAGATTTTGCGCCAGGTTGTCGCAGCATTTCCTGATCAATGCTTCCGTCGGCGCAGTCGTTACATGGATCGCCGTGTCTCCAATAAGAAAATCCCCTTTTCTTCCTGATGGCGAATCGGCAACAGAGAATCCGTGGTGTTCCATATGGACCTCGGGGAGAGCCGTTTCGAGCTTGGCGCCCACCAGGTGCTGCAAAACGGCGCCGGCAACCATCAGGCCAGGACATTCTCGCTGTCGTGCAAAGGCAGCCTCGATTAAATCGGCAACGATGCTCCGAATCGACTTTGAAGGATCAACCTTCAGTCCAAACGGTTTGGATCCGAAATATTCCTGAATGCGATGAATCCACCATTTTTCTATGACGATAAAATCAAGCAGGTTTCCTTTCGCAAGATCGTTTAAAAAATCCACATATACCTTCATTTTATTGATGCTGCCCCGGCTGGTTCTGCCGCCTTCCTCAGCCAACACCCTCTGAATGCCATAATCGGAAAGGATTGCTTGAACCGCGGCACGCCCAAGGCCGGCAACTTGTCCTCTCTGGGAAGTCAGAAAATGATCGGGTGAAAAAGGTGGAGTCTTTTCACTCGCCTTTCGTGTCACAACGAGAACAACGCTCAGAGGTCCTTTCCCCTGGATCTTGTTCTCAGACGCAAATTTCGCAAGCAACGATTCCAATTTGCCCATGGCTGTTCTGTCTCTCCTTTACGATATGCTCAGAAAAAGCAAAACCGTAAGCAAAAATTAGCTGCAGTTAGAAACCGGCAATGATGATTTTCCCCCATTGCCGAACATTTTTTCTAATAGGGGGTTTAAGTAGTGCCTGGCAATCCAGGATATGACGGGAACGCATACCGCATCGCCAAATCCAAATAGGGCCTTGTTCAAACTTGCATTAATGACAAACTCATCGGCGCCCATCAACCGTGCACACTCCCGAGGCGTCAAGAGGCGAACCTTGACTTGCCCATATCCCGCCTGAATTAATATCTGCCGGCCACTGCCTCCGCGGGGGGTTCGCAGACAGCCGGCCATTGCATCATTCCGCAACTCAGCCATGGAACGCCCATTTCTTACCCGGCGGAATACGGTGCCATAGGACCACTTATCACCTTCCATCATTTTTTTAAGCTGCGCAGCATGCCTTTCACTCATTTGATTGACGAGATAATTTCGTCGTGCATCATTCCACCAAGATGGAGACGTGTCGGATAGATCTTCCACGATATCAGATAGATCCGATGAATTGACGGGTAGCGCGGGAACTGTTCTGATGTTCCACACAATCTCGGGATGGCAGAGGATAAATTCAGCTAGAGGCTTGGGACGGACATCGCTTTCATAAAAACTTCGCGTTTCGCGAATATTCCACATTCCCCGTCCTTTTTGTTGGCGGCCGATTACAAATAATCGAACTCGGCTTTGCGGAACAAACCGAGCCGCATCAATAATCATGGGATCAACCGCATAGCCCAGCCGATTGAGCGCGAGCAAAGCAGCTTGAAAATCTCGACCGCCATGGGAGGTCAAGAAGCCGGCAACGTTTTCGAGAAGCACCAAAGGCGGGCGACGGTCGCCCATTTCGTCAAGTACTTTCACAAAGCCCCAATAAGCAGAGGATTCTTTGCCCGCCAACCCTTTGCGCATACCTGCCAAGGAAAGGTCATTGCAGGGGAAAGAAGCCGTCGCTAGAGCAACCGTCGGGATGGAATCAGCGCTCAAATCATGAATATCGCCAAGAATGAAATGAGATTTTGCATCAGGAAAATGATCTGCATACATATCGTATTTGTCTGCGGCAATATCGTTGGCAAACTCAACCTTCCAGCCTTCTTTTTCCAGCCCCATCCGCATCAATCCGATGCCGGCAAAGAACTCAGCAAAAGTTTTTCTCTCCATGACGGCACCGGACTGCGCCATGCCTTCTGCAGGGTCAATGGTCTTCGTTGTCATCGTCATTTCCAGTCAACAATCATGATCTTTACCAATCGTGACAGCATCCTTGATCTCCCCTGTGCAAATCGACCTCGCCCTCAGTAATGCCAGGGAAATTTCTTGAAGTCCTGGGGGCGCTTCTCCAGGAAGGCGTTCCGGCCCTCTTCGGCTTCCGGCGTTCCGTAGGCCAGGCGGGTGGCCTCTCCGGCGAAGAGCTGCTGCCCCACCATGCCGTCGTCCATCAGGTTGAAGCCGTACTTCAGCATCCTCATGGCTGTGGGGGACTTGGCGTTCATGATGCCGGCCCACTCCAGGGCGACTTTTTCCAGTTCCCCGTGGGGGACAACCTTGTTGACCATGCCCATCTCGAAGGCCTCTTGAGCGGAATAATTGAATCCCAGGAAGAAGATCTCCCGGGCGCGCTTCTGCCCGATGTGCTTGGCCAGATAGGCGGAGCCGTAGCCGCTGTCGAAGCTGGCCACATCGGGGTCTGTCTGGCGAAAGACGGCATGCTCCTTAGAGGCCAGGGTGAGGTCGCAGACCACATGGAGGCTGTGGCCGCCGCCGACGGCCCATCCGGGGACAACGGCCACGACGATCTTGGGCATGAAGCGGATGAGGCGCTGGACTTCCAGGATGTGGAGCCGTCCCAGACGACTGAGATCGACCTTACCTTCCCGGCCGACGTATTTATAGCCGTCCTTTCCCCGGATCTGCTGGTCGCCGCCGGAGCAGAAGGCCCACACCCCGTCCTTGGGCGACGGGCCGTTGCCGGTGAGGAGGACGACGCCGACATCGGGGGTCATGCGGGCATGGTCCAGAGCGAGATAGAGTTCGTCGACGGTTTTCGGCCGGAAGGCGTTGCGGATCTCCGGCCGGTTGAAGGCGATGCGCACCGTGCCCTGTGTCCTGGCGCGGTGGTAGGTGATGTCTTCAAAGTCGAAACCAGACACTTCAAGCCAGAGTTCAGGGTCGAATATTTCTGAGATCATAGGTTTTTCTCCTTTCCTAAAGAGGTTCAGGGCAGGCGAACCTGCTGCATGTCCAGAAAGGTTTGCAGATCCGCCTCGGGCGACAGAATGACTTCCAGCAGGACGGAACGCTCCGTCTGCCGGGCCAGTCCGTAAGCCCGGATCAGTTCAGCCGGAGTGGCGGCCTGAAAATAGGGCAGCTCGAACTGCGCGGCGAGCCGATCAAAGGTCATCCGATGGGGGGTCGTCATGTACGGTTCGATGACTTCCGGGCAATCCCGGATGGGAAGGCGCTCGAAAATCCGTCCGCCCCCGTTGTTGACGACCATCAGGATGACGGGGGCCGTGCTCCGGGAGAGGAGCAGAAGGGAATTCAGATCATGGAGGAAGGAAATGTCCCCAATGACCGCCGTCACCCGTTGCCGGGAGGCCTCGGCGAAACCGACGCTCGTGGCGATGTTCCCCTCGATGCCGCTGACCCCGCGGTTGGAGATCACGGAAATCCTCCGAGGGAAGGGATAGCGGACCGCATCGAAAGCCCGAATGGCCAGCGAATTGCCCAGGAAGAGACCTTCCCCGTCTGGAATCTCCGCCAGGATGTCTAATGCAATTCGGGGAAAACTCAAAGCCTCTCGGGAAAGGCACAGCTGCTCCATGAGCTGGTAGGCGGTTTCCAGCGGACCGAGAAGTCGCAGCCGCGCCACTGTATCCAGCGAAGAAACTTTCTGAAGATTCAAACCATCGATGAAGGTACGGGCGGAGGTCAGGATGCGGGTGTTCACTCGGTGGGAGGGATCGCGCAGTCCGCCCCGGAGGCTGATCTGGATCACCGTTGCCCCGCTCTGCGGAAGGATTGAGGCATAGTAATGCTTAGATACGAGACCCGAGCCGAACTGCAGGATCGTTTCGGGTGCGTATTCCCTGATCAAACGGATGGCCTCGGGGTGATCGAGACTGAAAATCTGCCCGGCTCCCGGGAAAATTCCCTTCAAGGAAGAAGCGATATCGCAGTAAACCGGCCAGCCGAGGGTCATCAACAGCCATTCGAGGGCCTCGGCATCCGACGGCCCATCCAGGCGGCCGATGACGACCAGTCCCCTGGATGTCCCGGAGATTTCAGCTGCGATGTCATCCAGATCGCGGATCATCGGCTCCGTGACAGGATAGATCGTGTAAGGCCCTTCCCGGTTGTAAAGGCGTTCTGCCGACGCCAGCAGCTCAACGGGAATCGGGCGCGGGTCGGGGATCCCCGGAACCAGGGGGTCCCGGAAGGCGCAGTTGAGATGAACCGGCCCCGGGGGGCGGGCGATGAGGGAATCGATTTTGGCCAGGAGCGCCTCCAGGGGATAATCGACGGCGGGACAGGGCAGGAAAAGGGAATCCCGGCAATAGCGGCCGAAGAGGTCCGGCTGGAAAATCGTCTGGTTGGCGTCGCTGCCCACCAGTTCCGGCGGACGGTCGGCGCTGAGGATCACCAGGGGAACCTCGTCCCGGAAAGCCTCGATGACCGCGGGGTAATAATTGGCCGGGGCCGTTCCGGAGGTGCAGACCAGGACGCCGGGCCGGCCTGTCGCCTTGGCGTGGCCGAGGGCCCGATATCCGGCGGCCCGCTCATCGATGCAGATTTTCTTGCAGGCGCGCGCGTCATGAATCAGGGCGGAGACGAGCGGCGCGTTGCGGTTGCCGGGCGAAATAAAAAACGTATCCAGCCCGTTTTTGACCAGTTCGGCCACGATCAGCGAGGACCAGAGAAGATTCAGGTTATCGGACAGCGGCGAAGGGGGCATCAGGCTTCTCCCAGGAGCGCGGCGAAGTTGTCCATCTTCTTCTCCGTTTCCTTCCATTCCGCATGGGCGTTCGACTGCGAAACGATCCCAGCGCCGGCGAAGATATGGAGCGCCTTCCCGCTGACCAGGGCCGACCGGATGCCGACGGCGAAATCGGCGTTTTTGCGGTTCATCCACCCGATGGGCGCCGCGTACCATCCCCGCCGGAAAGGTTCGTAATGCCGCAGGCAGGCGCGGATCTCCTCCTGGGGCAGCCCGCCCACCGCGGGCGTAGGATGAAAGGCTCCGGCGACGGCCAAGGGCGAGGCATCGTTCAGCGACCGGCCGGAAAAGCGGGTGATGAGGTGCTGGACGTTTTTCAGCTTCAGAATTTCCTCCCGGGACTCCATCCACACCTCCGCGCAGAGCCGCTTCATCCTGGCCTCGATGAAGGCGGCGACGAAGCGGTGCTCTTCCAGTTCCTTCGGGGAATTGAGCAGTTCCGCTTCGAGGCGCTGATCGTCAAAGGGGGTCTTCCCCCGGGGGCGCGTTCCGGCGATGGCCTCGGCCGAGATTAGTCCGTTCTCCATGCGGAACAGCCTTTCCGGAGAGCGGCCCAGAAAGGCAACCCCCTCAGCGATCTGATAAAGAAAGGTGAAGGAATTTTCCCGAATTTCCGCCAGCGCCGCCAGGACCTGCGCCGGGCTCCACCGCTCTTCGGCGGTGATGATCTTTTTCCGGGCCAGGACAATCTTTTTCAGCTCCCCCTCCCGGATCGCGTGAAGCGCTTTCTTGATCATCCGGTTCCAGTGAAGCTTCTCCGGAATAAGCTCTCTCTGTGCAACCGCCGCCCGTTGCCGCGTCGGGAAAACCCGGGGGATGGCGTCCAGGGATTGCAGGGCCTCGGCCATCTCCCGGAGCACCTGCTCCCGGGGCAGCTTCTTCCCGTTGATGAAATTGACGCTGATCCGGGCGCCCTCGGGAGAGCGGCGCAGTTCGACGAGGGGCAGGGTAAACCGGAAACGGCCGAAGGGCTCCCACTCGGGGGCAGCCTCTTCCCCGTCAAAGGAAAAGCCGCCGAAAACGGGGACCGTTTCATCCCGCTTCCAGAGCCGGCTGAAGGCCTTTTCCACTTCCTCTCCGCCCGCCGCCTCGACGACGAGGGCGCTGCCCAATCCCCCCAGGCTGAGTGTACCGTCTTTGGCTCGGTAATAGAATTTTTCCGGCGCCGTGCAGGAGAGAACGGCGTCCAGGACCGGGTCGTGGAGCGCCACCTCCTTCTCCAGGCGCACCAGGTACCGAAGCTCTTTCTTTCCTGGATTCCGGGCCAGCTGATCGATTTCTTCCCGAAAGAGGGGATAAAACAGAAAATCGGACTTCATGGAACGGATAATGATGATTTTCCTCTTTTAAGATGACATGCTTCCGTAAGGAGACGTATTACAAGAAAGGCCCGATGTCAATGATAGATCGAGCGTCACCCCGCCCACGGCTGATTGCGGAACGCTCCTGTACCGGCTGTTTTTTATCGGGCATGGCATTTCTTCAGGATGGGCTGTCACACCTTCTGCGAGAGATCGAATGCAATGGCATCTCGATCCAAATCCGTCCCCTTCGCCCGAACGGCCGGGATCCTGCCTGAACGGCACTTCCCCCTTGACAGTCCCTCCCCGGCATTCTACATTGTTCAATATCCTTTTTTCCATTCCGCCTCCAGGCTTCACAATGCAGGGCGATTTCGGAGAAACGCAGGTTAAGCTTATGGAATCCTTAGGGGAAAAGATTGCCGTCTTTGAAACGTCCTGCAGAAGGGCAGGTCTCAAGGTGACCCATCAGCGCCTGGAGATCTACCGGGAACTTCTCCTGGCCACCGATCATCCTACGGCGGAAACCCTTCACCAGCGGCTCCATGGGAAACTGCCCGGGCTTTCTCTGGATACGGTCTACCGGACGCTCGCCACCCTGGCCGGCTGCGGCCTGATCAAAAAGGTCGAAACGGCGGAAAGCCTCTCCCGGTTCGAGGCGGCCTTCAGCCCCCACCACCACCTCATCTGCCGCCGATGCGGAGCGATTTCGGATTTTACCTGGCCTCTTCTCGATGACGTTTCTCTTCCCGAGGAAATCGGCGACTGGGGAAAAATCGATTCCAGAAATGTCGTGATTTACGGCACCTGCAGCAAATGTCTCCCTTAAATTCCCGAAAAAAGCGTTTGAAAAAAACCTTGTCTTCCGTTCCCTAATAAGATATATTCCTATTTAATGTCGTCAGCGGCCATTGTGAACATTCCAACCAATCGATTCCGGCATCCCGCCCGGACAACCCTCTCGCAGGAAGGAGAAAAGAAATGGCTGAAGAAAAAAAGAAATTAACGACCCGGGCCGGCGCTCCCGTCGTTGACAACAACAACATCGTGAGCGCGGGGCCGCGCGGGCCGCAGCTCCTGCAGGACGTCTGGTTTCTGGAAAAGCTGGCCCACTTCGACCGGGAGGTGATCCCCGAACGCCGGATGCACGCCAAGGGTTCGGGCGCCTACGGCACCTTCACCGTCACCCATGACATCACGCAGTATACCAGGGCGAAAATCTTCTCCGCCATCGGGAAGAAGACCGACTGCTTCCTGCGCTTCTCCACCGTCGCCGGTGAGCGCGGGGCGGCCGACGCCGAACGGGACATCCGGGGCTTCGCCATGAAGTTCTACACCGAGGAGGGAAACTGGGATCTTGTGGGCAATAACACGCCGGTCTTCTTCCTCCGCGATCCCCTCAAGTTTCCCGATCTCAATCATGCCGTCAAGCGCGATCCCCGCACGAACCTGCGCAGCGCCCTCAACAACTGGGACTTCTGGTCTTCCCTGCCCGAGGCGCTCCACCAGGTGACCATCGTCATGAGCGACCGGGGCATTCCCGCCACCTATCGCCACATGCACGGCTTCGGCAGCCACACCTTCAGCTTCATCAACGCCAAGAACCAGCGCTTCTGGGTCAAGTTCCACCTTAAGACCCAGCAGGGAATCAAGAACCTGACGGACGCCGAGGCCGAGGCCGCCATCGGCAAGTGCCGGGAGACCCACCAGCGGGACCTCTATGAGAGCATCGAGAAGGGCGACTTCCCCCGCTGGACCTTCTACGTGCAGATCATGCCGGAATCCGATGCGGACACCTGCCCCTACCATCCCTTCGATCTGACCAAGGTCTGGTATCACGGAGATTACCCCCTCATTGAGGTGGGCGTCCTCGAACTGAACAAAAACCCGGAAAACTACTTCGCCGACGTGGAGCAGGCTGCCTTCAACCCGGCCCATGTCGTCCCCGGCATCGGCTTCTCCCCCGACAAGATGCTCCAGGGGCGCCTCTTCTCCTACGGCGACGCCCAGCGCTACCGCCTCGGCGTCAACCACCTCTCGATTCCCGTCAACGCCCCCCGTTGCCCCTATCACAGCTACCACCGCGACGGGCAGATGCGGGTGGACGGCAATTACGGCAGCACCCTCGGGTATGAACCGAACAGCTATGGCGAATGGCAGGAGCAGCCGGACTTCTCCGAACCGCCGCTGAAGCTGAAGGGGGATGCCTACCACTGGAATGCCCGCGAGGATGACAGCGACTACTTCACCCAGCCGGGCAAACTCTTCCGCCTGATGACTCCCGCGCAGAAGGAGGCCCTCTTCGGCAACACCGCCCGCGCCATTGCAGAAGCGACAAAGGAGGTCCAGCTCCGCCACATCCGAAACTGCCTGAAGGCAGACCCGGCTTACGGCCAGGGAGTGGCCGACGCCCTGGGCATCCCCCTCCCCGGGAGCGATATCTGCTGATCGACACCTGATTCACCCCTCCACCGACATGGCAAGGAGGCTGCCCGACAGAACAGGGGCAGCCTCCTTTTTTTTGGGCGCCGGATGCAGGCCTTCACCCTTCCGGAAAGCGCGGCCATCCCAGGCAGGGGAACTCTCCATCCGGACTCCTTGCGATAAAAGGTGTATAATTGAAGGAAGTGTGGTAGAAGGTCGCCCTGCAATCTCTTGTGGCGCAGAGGTCATTTCAAAAGTGTCTTTTAAGAGCACTTTAAAACAGGAGCAGGGTCCAAGGCGGCGCAGGGGCGCACTCGCTGATGAAAAAAGGATGATTGCAACCGAGCTCGGAAGTTAGAGCTTGTCGATCCCCGGGGCGTTCATGGATAGAGACGAAAGATTCGGAATGGCGGACCGCGTGATTGCCATCGGCTTCTGGATCAATGCCATCCTCATGGTGATGAAGCTGCTGGCCGGCTATTTCGGCAAATCGGATGCCGTTTTTGCTGACGGGGTGGAGAGCGCCTGTGATTTTGTGACCATGCTTTCCGCCATGATTGCCCTCAAGATCGGCCGTAAACCCTTTGACGAATGCCATCCCTATGGACACGGGAAGGCGGAGAGCATCTCCGCGGTCCTGGTTGCCCTCGTCATTTTTGCCACGGGCGGGGCGATCCTCTTCAACGCGGGCCGGACGCTTCTCACGGGGAACTACCTGCAACCCCATTGGATTGCCGTCCTGGCGGCACTGGTGACGATTCTTGCCAAGGAGACCTTGTTCCGCTATACCCGGCGCGTCGCCGACACGCTGGAGAGCCCGGCGGTGGATGCCATTGCCAAGGATCACCGCAAGGATGCCCTGACCTCCATCGCGACGCTCATCGGAGTTGGGGGAGCCTATTGGGGACTGCCTTTTATGGACCCGCTCGCCGCGTGTCTTACGGCATTCTTCATTTTTTACATCGGCTGGGAGACATTTCACAACGCAGCCAACGACCTCATGGATGGCCGGCCCTCCCGGGAGATGATCGGCGATATCAAGGCAATCGTAGCGAAAATACCGGAAGTCGATTGTGTCCACGGGGTCCGTTGCCGCCGTTCCGGCCAGTACCTGATCGTCGACCTCAAACTGGAGATGGATCCCGATATGACCGTGAAACAGTCCCATGACGTCACGGTGGCCATCAAGAAACTCCTCTTCGAGAAGCTTCCCAACGTGGGGGATGTGATGATTCACGTCAATCCTCACGAACCGAAGGAGGCGCACCAGGACCACATTCGGCTGTAAAAAATTTAAAATTGAATGGAATTCAATCCAATGGAATGCAGCCCCATGAAGCTCTCCATACGTATGGTCCTGGTGGCGGTTTTTACTGTCCTGACTCTCATGGTTGCCTCCGTGGGATCGGCGGCTTCGGCTCCCTCATCCCCGGCCCCATCCGAACGAAAAATTTCCACGGCGGAGGCCGCAATCCTGGGTGTCGTCGAAGGCATCACGGAGTACCTGCCCGTCTCTTCGACGGGGCACCTGATCCTGGCCAATCACGCCCTGGGGATGACGCATTTCAGTGAAGAGCGCGGCCCCCTGGGCGCTCTCATGGCGAAAAACGAAGCCCTGGACTCCTTCGACATCGTCATTCAGCTCGGAGCGATTCTCGCCGTCCTGGGGCTTTACCGCAGGCGGGTGGGGCAGATGCTGGCGGGCCTCGTCGGGGCGGCGAAAGCCGTGGCGTCCCGCCGGCCGGTTTCGGCCCTTCCGGATTCCGAGCGGCAGGGGCTCAAACTGCTGGGGCTGCTGCTGACCGCCTTCCTCCCGGCCGCCGTCTTCGGAAAACTTTTCCACGAGCCCATCGAGACGTACCTCTTCGGACCGCTGCCCGTCGTTTATGCGCTCGTGGCGGGGGGGGTCCTGATGATCGGGCTGGAGTATTTCTTCTGGATCCGGGATCGCAACCGGCCCCGCCTGACGGATCTCCATGCGCTGCTCTACCGGCAGGCCCTGTTCATCGGCCTGATGCAGGTCGTTTCCATGTGGCCGGGGACGAGCCGGAGCATGATCACCATGATCGCCGGCCTGATCATCGGCCTCGACATGATCGCCGCCGCCGAGTTCAGTTTCCTCCTGGCCCTCCCCACCCTGGGAGCGGCGACGCTTTACTCCGCCTACAAACACTGGGACGCCCTGGGCGAATCCGCCGGGATGCTCGCCCTGGGCGTGGGCCTGGCTGTGAGCTGGCTGACCGCCGTGATTTCGGTCAAGGCCCTGGTCAAGTGGCTGACCCATCACGGCCTCATTCCCTTCGGCGTTTACCGGATCCTTCTGGCGGGTGTGCTGTTGGTGTATTTCTGGCAGTGGAGGTGAGGATTGCTTCTCCGCTTCCCCACCCTTGACCGGCATCCCCTTCTAGCGCCGCCTTAGCGGGCCTTCGAGGCTTTACCGTCCTTCAGCGGCCCACAGCCAGGCGGCGATCCTTGATCTGAAAGGGGGAAAGGAACGGTCCGAAGCGGGAGAAGGAGAAAATTTTCAGGTAGGAAAAGAGGGACTTTCCGGCTCCTGCTGGCTGAGGCAGTGCCAGCTTCCCAGCCCCCAGATGATTTCCACGGAATCGAGCCCGATGACGGGCCGGTCGGGAAAGCAGCGGGCGAGCAGCTCGATGGCCCGCTGATCCCCGGCGCACCGGAAGGTGGGCACGAGGACGCCGGCGTTGCAGATGTAGAAATTGGCATAGGAGGCGGGCAGGCGCTGCCCGTCGTAGTAGACAGGCTCCGGCATGGGGATTTCCACGATTTTCAGGGGCTTGCCGTCCGGCAGCCTCATCTTTTTCAGCGCCTTCAGGTTGTCCCGCAGGGGAGCATGGTTGGCGTCCCGCCGGTCGGGCTCCACCATGGTGATCACCGTATCGGGAGAAACAAAGCGGGTCATGTCGTCGATGTGCCCGTTGGTGTCGTCCCCTTCAATCCCCTCCCCCAGCCAGAGCACCTGCTCTACCCCGTAAAAGTCCCGCAGGACCTGTTCGATCCGCCCCTGATTCAACGCGGGATTCCGGTTTTCGTGGAGCAGGCAGGCTCTCGTCGTGAGCACCGTCCCCTCGCCGTTGAAATCCACCGCCCCGCCCTCCATGACGATGCCGGGGCTGAACACGGGCAGATTCAGGACCGAGGCGACGCGCCGGGGAATCGCATTGTCCAGTTCGTGGGGATACTTGTTGCCCCAGGCGTTGTATTCCCAGTCGACGATGACCTTCCCCGGCCGGAGATCGGGCTGCCGGGAGAGCAGGAAGGCCGGGCCGTGGTCGCGGCACCAGGCGTCATTGGTGGAATGGCGATAAAGGGAAATCCGCGCCGGGTCGACGCCGATTCGGTCCAGCTCCTCGCGGACCCGCTGCTCCATGGCCCCGTCGGTCACATTGATGTTGACCCGCTCCCCGCGGCTGATCTCCCGGATGAACGCATGGTAGAAAGGGAAAATCGTCTCGATCTTCCCCGGCCAGGAGGCCTCGTTGTGGGGATAGCTCAGCCAGGTGGCGGCGTGGCGATGCCATTCGGGGGGAAAATAGTAGCCCAGGTCTTTCGGTGTCTTCATGGAGTCGGCGGCCGGCTTGATCACGGGGGGCTCAGTCGAGGAAACGCTTCTGCAGGTCCCCGTAGGAGTCGATCCGGCGGTCGCGCAGAAAGGGCCAGTGGGTCCGGTAGAAGCCGGTCAGGGACAGGTCGATCTCCTGCACATACACGGCCTCTTCCCGCTGCGGGGCCTGCCAGAGAACCGTCCCGAAGGGATTGGCAACGAAGGAACCGCCCCAGTACTGCATTGCCCCTTCCCGGCCCGTGCGGTTCACCGCCACGACGTGCACCCCGTTGGCGATGGCGTGCCCCCGCTGGATCGTCTGCCAGGCGTCGAACTGCTCCCGGTTGGTTTCTTCATCCTGGGCCGCCGCCCAGCCGATCGCCGTGGGATAAAAGAGGATTTCGGCGCCCATCAATGCGGTGATCCGGGCCGCTTCGGGATACCACTGGTCCCAGCAGATGAGGGTCCCGATTTTCCCATAGCGGGTCTGAAAAACCCGGCAGCCAAGGTCGCCCGGCGTGAAGTAGAACTTCTCGTAGTAGCCCGGATCATCTGGGATATGCAGCTTGCGGTATTTTCCCAGGTACTCCCCCCCGGCGTCGATCACCGCCACGGTGTTGTGATAGAGGCCGGGAGCCCGCTTCTCGAAGAGAGAGGCGACGATCACCGCCTCGCCCCTTCGGGCCAGCCCCTGGAGGCGCTCCGTCGTCGGTCCCGGAACGGGCTCAGCCCAATGGAAACGGTCGTAACGCTCCACGTCACAGAAATAGGGGGACGTAAAAAGCTCCTGGAAGCAGAGAATCTGCGCCCCCTGCCCGGCGGCGAGCTCCCCTTTTTCCAATGCCCGGGCCAGGTTTTCTTCCCGGTCCGGTCCGCAGGCCGTCTGAATCAGGCCGACGGAAACCTTCCTTTTTTCTTCACTCATCCCGAATCGTCATCCCCTGTCTATTCAGATCCTGTCCGGCAGAATCTGTCTGAGCATTTTCGTATACAGACCGGCCGGCCCCTTGTCAACCATCGCGTTCCTGTACCCTCTTCCGCGGCGGCCGAAGAAATTGCTCGGGGATGCCCTGCAATCGGAGTTGGAGATGGCAAGGTTCCAGCAGGTAGACCCGCCGGCTCCGGGATTCCTGCTCTCATTCGGCGAACCCTTGCCGCGCCGTCCCCCAGTCCCTGTTCAACCAGAGGCAGTGGAAATCCAAGGAAATGGAGCATGGCCTTTTTCCCAGGCCCTACGTTCAACCACACCTTTGCCTTACTCCCAATCCTTAGCTGAAAAAAGATTTTAAAAGACTTGACTTTACCGGATTCTCCTAAAATAATTGCGTCGTAGGGTGTAGGAAGTTCCCTGAGGGAGGTCCAGCGGAGTTTGAGCGGGCAGCCGGCAAGCGATGATTTTTTCACCGCTCAAAGCTTCCTGTTTCTTTCCGACAGATTCCCCTTCGCTTTCATTTTTCTCTCATGGTCCGCCCTTTGCTGATGGCGCCTTCTCTCTTTCCACCCGGACTTCCCGCAATCTGCAAAACGATTCTTTACGAACCCTCATGCCAGCTACGGGCACAACGAAGGATGAAAAGGATCAATCACTTGAATTTATTTTCCTATCAAAAGGTTTTGGAGGTACAGGAAAAGAGAAAGCAGGCAAATTCGTTGTGAAAGGAGGTGGAGCGGAGAAGCGGTCCCTACGGTTTGGAACTTGAAAAACAAGGACGCAGCAGTGAAAGGAGATAACGCCATGAACAAAAAGTTTCTTCTTTATACCGTGATTCTCTTTCTTTCCGTCGTCTTGGTTGGCGTCGCGACGTCGCAGGCGCTCACCCCGAAGGAAGATTTGGGGAAGGCAATTTTCTTTGATGAAAACCTCTCAATTAACAGCAATCAGTCCTGTGCGGCTTGCCATGCCCCGGAAGTCGGCTGGACGGGACCGAAGGCGGCGATCAATAGCGGCGGGGCCGTTTATCAGGGATCCGTATCCGGGCGATTCGGGAACCGGAAACCGCCCAGCTCCGCCTATGCGACCCCCAGCCCCATCCTCCATGTCGACCGGAAAGGGTTGTTTCTGGGCGGCAACTTCTGGGACGGCAGGGCCACCGGCGAGACGCTGGGCAATCCCGCCGCCGATCAGGCCCAGGGACCTTTTTTGAATCCGCTGGAGCAGGCCCTTGATCTTCCAGCGGATGTGGTGTCACGAGTTTGCGCTTCCTCTTATGCGTCTCTCTTCTCGAAGGTCTGGGGGCCCACCGTCTGCGACAACCTCGAAATCCTCGCGAACGTGAATACGGCCTTTGACAACATTGCCCTTTCCATCGCCGCCTACGAGGCTTCGCCGGAGGTGAACGCCTACACCTCGAAGTACGATTATTCCTTGAGAGGAAAGGCAAAACTGACCCAGACGGAGCGCCGGGGCTTTGCTCTCTTCCAGGGCAAGGGGAAGTGCTCCCGGTGCCATGCGAGCGAAGGCCGCGCCCCGCTCTTCACCGATTTCACCTACGACAACCTCGGGGTTCCGAAAAACCCGGAGAACCCTTTCTATACGCAGTTGCCGGAATACAACCCTGTCGGCCTCGCCTGGATCGACCCCGGCCTGGGCGGGTTCCTGGCCAGCCGAGCGGATTATGCACCCTATGCGGACGCGAACATGGGGAAACACAAGGTCCCGACCCTCCGCAACGTGGACTTGAGACCGGAACCTGATTTTGTCAAGGCTTACGGTCACAACGGCTACTTCAAGAGCCTCTTGGGCATCGTGCATTTCTACAACACGAGGGATGTAAAACTCGCCTGTCCGAGCGATTCCAAGTACACCGAGGCGGAAGCCTTAAAGGCAAACTGCTGGCCGGCGCCGGAAGTCGCGGCGAATGTCAATACGGGGGAATTGGGCAACCTGGGCTTGAGTTACGACGAGGAGATGGCCATTGTCGCCTTCCTGAGCACCCTTTCCGACGGATATGTACCGGGCAAGAAGTAAAACGGGAGTCTCTGGAGACGAGACGACTCCGCTCCCCAGGGCAGGGCCGGAAACGGCCCTGCCTTTTTTCTCCATTTTGACCTTCTCTGCGCTCAGCTTTCCGGCCGGCTCGCCATTTCCTGAATTTCTGCCGGCGATACCCTGAACAAAGGGCGAATCCCGCCCTCCAACCATCGGGACGGGAATCGAGGATCATGTCGCCCGCCGGGGTTCGTCCGGCAACTTTACTTTGCAAAAGCGTTGCATCTATTGTATGGGAGTGCCATAAATCAAGCGCTTTCACGATCCGATGCGGCGGAAGCCTTCAGGGAGGCCGGTCCTGCGGCCGGATGATCTGCCTGACCGCCTTGGCCCCGGCCGGCCGGTGGAACAGGAAGATCGGCCGGCAGGGTTTTTCCGTGGAGTCCAGCAGCATCAGCGGGCTCTGTCCCGGTTGCCGGAGCAAACATTCATAGGGTAAGGGTGGAAAAGTGTACGGGGTATTCGCAGACGCGTTCAAGGACTCACTCCAGATGGTCCCCTTGCTGCTGGTCATCTATATCGGAATTGAACTCGTCGAGTACAAGTTCGGCGACAAGCTCATCACCCTGGTTCAAAAAGCGGGCACGGCGGGCCCCATCGTGGGTGCGTTCACAGGAAGCCTTCCCCAGTGCGGCATCTCCGTCGTGGCGACGGCTCTGTACACCCAGCGGCTGTTGACGATCGGCACCCTGTTGGCGGTCTACCTGTCGACCTCCGATGAGGCGATCCCGATTATCCTCTCCCGGCCCGATACCGCCGGGCTCCTCTGGCCTCTCATCCTGACGAAGATCCTCATTGCCCTGGTGGCGGGATATCTGCTGGATCTGCTGTTCAGGAAAACCAATGCGGGCGTCCTGGAGCATGTCCGGATCTGCGCCCTCGGGAAAGACGATGTCAGCCACCATCACGAAACGGTCCGGGACGAGCAGGCCTGCTGCGGCCACTACACAAATCCGGAGGCGGAGAAATTCAACCCCAGGGAGATTTTTCTCCATCCCCTTATGCATACGGCGAAGATCTTTGCGTTTATCTTCATCATCTCCCTGCTGATCAATGGAGCCGTATTCCATCTGGGGGAAGAGGCCTTCGGAAAACTGTTTGCGGGTCAGAGCTTTTTTCAGCCCCTGGTGGCGGCACTGGTGGGGCTGATTCCCAACTGTGCCGCCTCCGTGGCCATCACGGAACTGTATCTAAAGGGCGCCATCACCTACGGCTCCCTCATCGCCGGGCTCTGTGCCAGCGCCGGGCTGGGAGTCCTCGTTCTGTTCCGGGAAGAAAAAGGGAAGAAAGAAGTGTTCAAGATCATTGGAATCCTGTTCGGGATCAGCGTCCTGGCGGGACTGGTTATTCAGACATTCTCGGAGCTGTAAGTTGAGAGGTAAGTTCCCGCAGAATATCGCGGGCGACAGATCTACCGGCAGCACATTTTGAGGCGACCCCCTGGTGCTCGTCTGCCAGAAAGGAAAGAACCCATGCAACCTGGCACCCCCTTTGTCATCGAAGTCAATCCCCGCCTTCCCCGGCGGTTGTCCAGACTGACCGAGTTGTCGGAAAACCTCTGGTACAGCTGGGACCGGCCGACACGAACCCTCTTCGCCCAGCTCCATCCCGGCCTGTGGCAGAAGGTGAACCACAACCCCAAGGCATTCCTCAAGCGGGTGGACGAAGGGCGGCTGACCGAAGCGGCGGAAGACCGCATTTTTCTGGGAAACTACAATCGCATCCTCTCGGCCTTCGACACCTACATGAGCGAGTCCCTGCAGCAGGACATCCCCCTGGGGCTGAAGCCGGACGATCTCATCGCCTACTTCTGCGCCGAATTCGGTTTCCATGAAAGTTTCCCGATATACTCCGGAGGCCTGGGCATTCTTGCCGGCGACCACTGCAAAGCGGCTTCCGATCTGCGCCTGCCCTTTGTGGCCCTGGGTCTGCTTTACCGCCAGGGCTACTTCTCCCAGCGCATTGACAGCGATGGGCACCAGATCGCCACCTATACCGATTCCGAGTTCGATGATCTTCCGGTGCATCCCGCCCTGAACGGGGCGGGCGGGGAGGTTCACGTCACCATTGAACTTCCCGGCCGCAGTGTGGATGTGAAGGTCTGGGAAGCCCGCATCGGCCATGTGCGGCTTTACCTCCTCGATACCGATTTGCCCGCCAACCGCCCCGAGGACCGCTACATCACCCACCAGCTCTATGGCGGCGACCTTCACACCCGGATTCAGCAGGAGATCGTCCTGGGCATCGGCGGTGTACGCGCCTTGGAGGAACTGGGGTTAACGCCGAACGTCTTCCACATCAATGAAGGCCATGCCGCTTTCCTGGTGTTTGAGCGCATCCGCCGCAAGGTGAAGGATGGGCTGTCCTTCCATGCCGCTCTGGAAGCCACGGCGGCCAATACGGTGTTCACCACCCACACGCCGGTGCCTGCCGGTCATGACCACTTCGCCGAAAGCATGATCTGGGACTACTTCCGGGGACGCTGCGAGGAACTGGCAATCCAGCGCGAGGAATTCATGAGGCTCGGCGGCGCCGGCGACGGCCGGCCATTCAACATGACCCGGCTGGCGCTCAGCGGGTCCCGCAACCACAACGGCGTGTCCCGCGTCCATGGCGACGTTTCTGCACGCATCCTGTCCGACATGTGGCCCCAGGTGCTCCCTTCCGAATCGCCCATGGATTACATCACCAACGGCGTTCACGTCTCCACGTTCCTGGCCCAGGAATGGCAGGACCTCTTCGACGGCGTTCTGGGCTATGAATGGCGGCGCCGGCTTACGGACGTCTCTTTCTGGAAAAAAGTGGAGGCCATTCCGGACCATCAATTCTGGTCCGTGCACCAGACGATGAAGTCCCAGATGCTGTATTCCCTGCAGAACGTCATCACGAATCAGCACCTGCGCAATCACGGTTCCGAAGCGCATCTGGAGCGAATGCTCAAGTTTGCCAATCCCCTCGATCCCAACGTACTGACCGTCGGCTTTGCCCGCCGCTTCGCCACCTACAAGCGCGCCACCCTGCTGTTCGAGAACATGGACTGGCTGCGGGCCACGCTCGGAGATTCCGGTCGTCCCGTGCTCTTCATCTTCGCCGGCAAGGCCCACCCGGCCGACCGGCCCGGGCAGGAACTGATCCGCCGCATTCACGAGATTTCCCGCTGGCCGGAATTCGAAGGCAAGCTGCTCATGGTGGAAGGCTATGACCTGGGTCTGGCCCGCCGCATGGTGTCCGGCTGCGACGTGTGGCTCAACAACCCCGTCTATCCCCTGGAGGCCTCAGGCACCTCCGGCATGAAGGCCGCCATGAACGGCGTGCTCAACCTGTCGATCACCGACGGCTGGTGGGATGAAGGCTACGACGGCAAGAACGGATGGGCCATCATGCCCGCCCCGGAATGGTTCGACGAAACCCGCCGCGATCAGGAGGACAGCCGCGACCTTTACGAACTGCTGCAGGACCAGGTCATCCCCATGTATTACCAGCGCCACGAGCTGGGTTTCTCCAGCGAATGGGTGCGCATGGCCAAGCGTTCGATCATCACCCTGCTGCCCCGCTTCAATGCAACCCGCATGGTCATGGAGTATTTAAAAAAGTTCTACGTACCCGCGACCCGCCAGTGGCAGCGGCTTTCCGGAGGCGGCTTTACCGCGGCTGCAGACCTTGCCGCCTGGAAGGACCGGGTGCGCCGGGCATGGAGCGGAGTCAATCTGCGCCGGCTGAACGATCCTCAGAAGCGGATCACCTTCGGCGAAAGCACCTCCATCCAGGTGGCGGTCAACCTGAATGGCCTGAGACCGGAGGACGTGCGGGTGGAGGTGCTCGTGGGCCGGGCGTCCAAAAAAGGCAGGGGCAGCAATCTGCAGACGACCTTCATGAGCCCGGAGAGCTGGGTAGGCGAGGAATGCCTGTTCAATCTGGATTTGACCCCGGAGATGTGCGGCAGACTGCTCTACCGGGTGCGGGTTTATCCCTATCACGAATTGCTGACCCATCCCTTCGAGACGGGTCTGATGGTGTGGCTTTAAAATCCACTGGGCAACGGAAATATCGAGGAGCAAGGCAAAATGAAAAATTCCGCAGTTTCTGAATGGCTGGATGAGAGGCAAGCAGAAGGTGTGGATGTCTCAGAGATCGAACCACCTGAGGATCTCATCTATGACGAGGATCCCGACGAAACGATTTTTTTCGAGCAGATCCGCCCCTGCGGCATCCTCTGCACGGAAAATCATCCCTTCGCAACGGTGGAGCGCTACGGGCGCTGGTATTATTCCAGGGGCCAGGACAAAAGCGCCGGCATTCATTCCGCAGAAGGCCAGTGGCGGCTGTTTACGAAAGATCGGGATCTCGCGGTGCGCACCGCCCGCTCACACATCGAATGAGCAAGGGGAAGCGATGACGTATTCCGAAAGGATTTCACTGGAAACAAAGGGTTTCTGTGACATCGTCGACATCACCCCCCAGGTGTGTTCCATTGTCGGGAAGTCGGGAATCTCCGATGGGCTGGTTACCGTTTTCTGCGCCGGCGCGACGGGATCGGTGACCACCATTGAATATGAATCCGGGGTGCTGCAGGATCTCAAGGCGGCGCTGTCGGTCCCTCGCTCCTTATCTCACTCTACGGCCACTTCGTAGAAATGGGGAACGGGATTGCCCTGCAGCAGAGGCCGGACCCGGTCGCCGGCATCGTCATGTTCCGGAGAGCCATGCATGGCCCGAAAACTATCTTCACTTTCAAACTCCACGATCGCCGCATAAGTGCCGCCGGCGATGGGTTTTAAAAGCCTTCTCCCGACGAAACCGTTAAAGCGGGCAAATTGCTGGTTTGACCAGGCAAACCACTCTTCAAATTCGGCTTCCCTGCCGGCTTTTATCGGCGGAAAATTGATCAAGACGACAAACATGAAATCACCTCCGGCCTATCTCTCTTCTTCCCCCTTGATCGGTTCGATCTCCAGAAATGGCGACGCTCCGCTGCAATATTACCGAATCCGTGGCGGCCCATCTGATACCGCGGATCGCTGCCCCGCCTTCCCGTCCAGCGATCCGAACCGGCCCGGATTCATGGTGACATCAGTCATACCCCCTTTAATTTTAAGCCTTTGGAGAGGATATGGATTCTGCAATTCCTGGTAATTACCATACTCGATTGCTGTCCGCCGGGCTAGAACTATCTTGCCTCCGCCTCCTTTCGATGTGCCTTGGGAAGACCGCGAAGCCGAAATACCCCTCCCGAATCTTGGCGGATTTCCTTCTCTTTCTATTTGACGATTTCGATCTTCAGCATCCGGGAGGCATCCTCCAGGGAACCGAGATTGACGACATCCCTGTATCCCAGCTTCTCGAGAGTCTCCTTGGCGATCTGCGTCCGCCGTCCGGTTCTGCAGTACAGATAAATTCGCTGTGACTTGTCCGCAACGACCTCCCCGATTTTTTCCCCGATCCGGTTGTAAGGGATCAGGATCGCACCCTTGAGATGACCATTGTTCCACTCCGCCTCCGTCCGGACATCAATCACCAGCAGAGGCTTGTTCGAACTCATGCCGAAAGCCGACCCGGTCAGACCGGCAACGGTGATAAGAATGAGTGTCAGGCACTGGAGACTTTTCATCCTTCTCTCCTTCTGCGGTCAGTATACCAATCAATGGCCGCTCAGGAAACTGTTTTCTAATGTGGATCCTCTTCCCCTTCGCCGCGATTGAGGATATCTCCATCGGAAAAGCAAATCGGTCTTGAGGAGCAGATTCCTGAATCCAGGCTGATCCTATCGGCCTGGATTCCATCCTCTCCTCCCTGGGCAGTCCCGACGGGAGACGGTCAAGGCGACAGAGAAAAGGCAAGGGAAATCGCCAGGGTCAGCAGGATGACCACATAGAAGAAGTCCTT
The DNA here is from genome assembly GCA_964555065.1 of uncultured Syntrophus sp. Classification (GTDB taxonomy): domain Bacteria; phylum Desulfobacterota; class Syntrophia; order Syntrophales; family Syntrophaceae; genus Syntrophus. The sequence continues at coordinate 5,975 of CAZKRB010000004.1, read as the reverse complement.
TTCCAAGCGGTTCACCCTGCGGATAAACCGCTCGTCCCAATCGGAGGTTTCGATCCAGTGCTGAAAGCGCTGCCTCTGCTTTTCCAGGTCCGGGAGATTTCCGGCTGCCGCCTCTTTCGCACTCCAATACTCCGCTTCTCGAACAGTCATGGTTCGCATCTTCAATTCCTCCGCACCAGAAAACAGGCTCTCCGCCCTTTCCTGGAAAATTATTTACCGTGCTCTAAAGGTGATACTTCCGGACAACGGCCGTGACGACCCCCGCCAGCTTCAATTCCTCCCGCGGCCGGATGATCGGGTATTTCGGATTGGCCGCCTCCAGATAAACCGCCCCCTTTTCCTTTCGGAAGGTTTTCATGGTCCATTCCCCGTCCACTTCAGCGATCACCACATCGCCGCTTTTCGGCTGACGGCCCTTTTCCACGATCACCAGGTCCCCCGGCATGATCCCTTCGCCGACCATGGAATCGCCGGATACCTGAAGGAGAAAAGAGGCCTCCGGTCTGGCCACCAGGTATTCATCCAGGGAGAGAATATCCCGCAGTTCCTCTTCCTCCGGGGAAGGAAAACCGGCGGCGACCTCCCCGACCAGGGGGATGGAGAAGGGGCGCTGCTTCCAGGAGAGACGCCCCCCCGCTTCCCGCTCCAGGATGTCCGCCGCGACGAGTTTGTTCACCCAGAAATGGACGACGCTTTTGGACCTCACGCCGAGGAGCGCCACCATTTCCTCGTAGGTGGGCATTCGCCTCCGCTCGCGGAAGAAGGCGGCAATTTCTTTTTTCACACTCTGGATCGTTCGTTTTTCTTTCATGACTTCCTTTTATAGAACAAACGTTCTATTGTCAAGGGAAAATTTTTCCGGTGAAGAAGATAGAAAAATAAAAGTAGCGGAGGAACGATAAGGGAGAAAAGCGTATTTTTCGCCCGGAAGCCGACTTACAGGCGTCCCGCTTCCAGAAAACTGTAATAGCCGATGCGGTTGAAAATGATATGGTCCAGGAGGGTGATGCCGAGCACGGCGCCGGCGGCCTTTAGCTGAGCAGTCCCTTCCACGTCGGAAGGAGATGCTCCTTGGCGACGGACAGCATGCGACCCGTTCCGCAGGCGGGATCGTAAATGGAAGGGTGGCGGTCGGGAAGGGGGATCTCGAGGAGTTCCACCATGAGGCGGATCACCTCGCAGGGGGTGAAGTGCTCTCCGGCCTCTTCGCCGCTCTGTTCCGAAAACCGCCGGAGGAGTTCCTCATAGATGTAGCCCATCTCCAGGGGCTAGAGTTGATCCGGCCCAAGATCCAGTTCCCTGTACTGGTTCAGGATCGGGGCAAGACGGTTGTTCTTCGCCATCTGGCCGATGGTGGCGCGGTAGTTGAAGTGTTCGAGAATGTCGTCCACATTCTTGGAAAACCCGTTGATGTAGGCGCGGAAATTTTCTTCCAGAAGCGCATGGTCTTCCTCGTAAATTTTGCGCAGCGTCCAGTCGGTCTTGTTGGAAAAGGGCGATTGTCTCGGGTTCAGTTCCAGGTCCTTGACCAGCCGGGCCAGCTCTTCCCCCGACAGTTTCGGCCTTCTGGCCAGAACTTCGGTCTGCTTCTGCTCCCGCCAGGCGATCAGGAGGCACTCCAGGCGGCGGATCACGATGATCGGCAAAATCACATTCTGGTATTCTTAAGACTTGAACTTGCCGCGCAGCCGTTCAGCGGATTTCCAGATGTCGCCGGCCAGGTTGTCGAGTTTGGGTTTTTCGAGGGTAAGGGACATGGATTAAAGGGGCTGAGCAACTTTACAGTTACGATCCCGGTCTTTCAACCCAATAATCGGGTTTTCTGTGCTGATGCGCAACTGCTATGATAAAGATATGAGTTTTTTCAATGGCATAGAGAAGTTTGTATGGAAACTTATGGAGAATGCATTTTCTGACCTCTCCACGTTCAACGGACCAGGCTTCCGGATATTCTGAAATCCTTTTTGCAGCTTTTCGGACTTCTTCCCGAAATCGCTTTCCAAGTCCCTCATATTCGATCTCATAATAACGGGTTGCATCATCAAGCTCTTGCTTGGCACATTTAGGAAAAATGACCTTCATCATTCTTCCGGAAAGATTTCTTCCATGGGAATTCCTTCCAGCTTTCCGGCACGGTATGCTTTGAGTCTCTTTTCCGCTTCGGTTGCCCAGATTGCATCGATTGAACTATCCGGTTCATCAAGACTCCGGATGAGCCCTTCGACAATAAGGAATCGTTCTTCCGGCTTTAATTTTAATGCCTGTTCAAGTATTTCTTTGCTTTCCATGAGATTTGCCTCTCATTTTTTTGATATCAGTACAGGTGACCTCTCACTCCTCCCCGTTGATTGCTGCTCGTACAGGACTTGTTTCCTTCTGAGTAAGTTTGATAAATTTACTCTACTTCAAAGCGCCCGAAGGGGCGTGGGTCGCTATCAAAGCAGTGGAAATATATACGACCTCGCGGCTAAACTGCAAGACGGGATATTCACAATCCTCTTGATAAAATACTTTAACGAAGATTATACAGTTTTTTTCCTCAAAGGAGCGCCCATCAAAATGAAAATCCTTCTTGCCGGCTACAATCTGGATTACGAGACGATCCGGCAGCTCCAGGCCGCCCGGCCGGAGCTGCGCAATCTGACGCCCGAGACGATCTCCGCCGCCTATGCCCGCATCAGCCGTGATCCCCGGCCGGTGGACGAGCTGCGGGCCGCCGCCCGGCAGGAAGTGGAGAAGGCCCGGCAGTCCAACCGGACCATCGTCTTCGGCTTGGGGCATAGTTCCGTCGCCGAGCACGCCGTTTTCAACATCGACGTCCTGGGGGTTTCCCGGCTGCTGGTGGAGGAAATCGAACGGTTCCGCCTGTGCTCCTACACAGAAAAGTCCCAGCGTTACATCCTGCTGGCCGATGATTTCGTGACACCCGAAGAAGTCCGGGAGTCGGGACTGGAAGGGATTTATCAGGAGACCATCGGGGAGCAGAACGCACTTTATCACAGGCTGTACGAGCGGCTTCTGCCCGATGTGCTGGCAAAGCATCCCGAGATGGCCGCCCTTCCCGCCGGCCGGAGCACCCTGGAAGGCTGGGCCAAGGAGGACGCCCGCTACATCGTTTCCCTGGCGACGGAGGCCCAGCTTGGCATGACCCTCAATGCCCGCAGCCTGGAGCTCCTGCTTCGGCGGTTGGCCGCCCATCCCCTCAAGGAGAGCCAGGTCTTCAGCCGGCAGCTTTATGAAGCCACCTTCGCCATCGCCCCGTCGCTGATCCGCTATACCGAGCCCACCCCCTTTGATCGGGAGACCCGGTCTGCACTCCGCCGGATGGGCGAGGCGCTGATCGACCGGTATCCCTTCGCTCCGGAGGCGGAGGAAAAGGAAGGGGAAGGCCGGGAAGACCTACAGCGGGGGGACGTCCGGCTGATCGACGCCGCCCCGGACGCCGACGAACGCATCCTGGCGGCGCTGCTCCATACGACTTCGCCGCTCTCTTATGATCGCTGCAGGATCCTGGTGCGTCGGATGAAAGACGCGGAGCGGAACGCCCTCTTCCGGGAGTCCTTCCGGTTTCTTGCGGCGCATGATGCGGTTTCGCGGGAATTCGAGTACGGGGATCTGACCTTCGAACTGACCCTCTCCGCCAGTTGCTACGCCCAGCTCAAACGGCATCGCATGGCCACCCTCACCGTGCAGGAGTACGACCCCGCTCTCGGCGTCACCGTTCCGCCGGCCATCGTGGAGGCGGGGATGGAATCGGCCTTCCGCGAGGCCATCGCCCGGACGGAGACCGTCTATCGCCGGATCGCCCAAGCCGCCCCCCAGGCGGCCGCCTACATCCTCACCAATGCCCACCGCCGCCGGGCGATCCTCAAGGTCAACGCCCGGGAACTGATCCACATGGCCCGCCTGCGCGCCGACGCCCACGCCCAGTGGGACATCCGTCGGCTGGTGAACGACATGCTGGCCCTCGCCCGGAAGGCCATGCCCCTCTCGCTCGCTCTGGCCGCGGGAAAGGACGGCTTCGCCGCAGCCTATCGGAGCCTTTTCCCGGACTGAAGCGGGAATTCATTGGAAAAGGGCAGCCGCTATTTGATCAGAGTAAGAGAGTCCGAAAAGGGATCCGCCGCTTGTATCGGCATCGACTGAAATCCGGAAGGCTTTCCCCTTTTCTCTGAGACTGGAGCAAAGCGCGAGCCCCCTTCTCAAGCAAGAAGCGACTGTGGCCAAGAAATAATCTGGATATTCAGGGCTTCCAGGAAGCCGGACCCCCTGGACCATCCCCCTCGTATTCCTTACGGAGCCGTTCCAGCCCTTTGCGGTAGCTTTCGGCGTCACCGTACTCGAAAAAGTGGGGATAGCGCTCATGGGCGGCAAGAATCCGGCGGGCGTGCTTGATGGGGCACCAGTACTGTTCCGTCCGGGCGGCGATCTCCCGGCAATAGGCGGTCACGCCGTTGGCGTAGGAGCAGTAGAAGCAGTTGAACTTTTCGATGGCGTTGAGATAGGGAAGATCTCCGCGGTCGAAGGCCAGATAATCGGAGCGCCTGGCTTTGGGGATGCCGTAAATGGGAAAACAGATCCCCTGGTAGAGGAAGAGGAACAGGTCCAGGAGCAGAAAAACGGCCAGTCCTGAATAAATCAGAGGCGCTGAAAGAATGTTGAGGAGCCGCGCCTCGATGAGATAACGGAACAGTCCCTTCTTGAAGCGGAGGTGCTCGCGCGCCACCTCCTCCACGAACCGGAGCCGCTTCCTGTCAATCCCGACGAGAAAATCTTCCCGCTTTTTCCGGAATTCCTCTTCCAGATCCTCTTCCAGCCCCTTGATCTTCTCAATCAATTCGTCAATCCGGTGCGTCATGGCGGGCTCCTTTTTATTTCCGGGGGAACGGCCGGCTCTCAGGCATGCCTTTGTTCCGCTTCCAGGTACGCCCTGAGGGCAACGGCATTGTTATGCTCCCTGTCTTTAGCTCCGTAAACGAGCGTAACCGTGCCCTGGATCAGCTCTTTCCGAAGTTTCTCGACGGCTTCCGGATTTTGATCGAGCTCCCGGCCGTAGAGAGTCTTGAACTCTTCCCACTTTTCCGGATCATGGGCAAAGGCCTTCCGGAGGCCGTCGCTGGGGGCGATCTCCTTGAGCCAGAGATCGATCCGGGCGGCATCGCGGGACACTCCCCTCGGCCAGAGCCGGTCCACGAGGATGCGGAAGCCGTCATCCTCTTCGGACACTTCATAGGCTCTTTTCAGCCTGATCTTCATTCAACCTCCTCCTTTCGCTGTTTCTCGCCCGGATCCCGCCACGCCTTTCCTCCGCCTCTTGCAACCGGCCCCCGGGGCCGCCGCTCACAGTCCCTTCTTTTCAAACCAGACGAACAGGGAAATCGTGCCCGCCCAGAGCAGGGCGATCCAGATCCAGGGGGAGAGCCCGGTCACTTCCGGCAGCCCGATCTTGCCGAAGTCCTTCCAGGCCAACACGGTGGATTTGAAGAAGGGATAGAGCTCCGCATATACGGCGGCCCCGGCCACCATTCCCAGAACGGCGAAGAGGGCATGCCAGCGCCCCTCCCCCAGCGCGCCGACCGACGTGCCGGGGCAGAAGCCCATGATCGCCCACCCGGCGCCGAAGAGGGCGCCTCCCAGGACCACGGCGCCGACGTTCATCGCTTTGTGGCCCAGCTTGATGATTCCCGCGTCTGAAAGCAATGCGATCCCCACCATGCCGACGAGGATCGAGGAAAGCATGAATTTCAGAATCGTCATGTCCTTCAGCAGCAGGGCGCCGAGCTGCTTGTCGAAGCGGAGGACACGACCCTTCTGCAGGAGGAATCCAAAGGCAATTCCCGTGATCAGGCCCAGCATCTGTTCGGTGCTCATGACGACCTCCTTCCGTAGAGGATGGCGGCAACCAGCACGCCGACGACGAAGAACATCGCCAGGGCCACAAAGGCGCTGACCGACAGCTGCATCATGCCGCTCAG